>JBJMOX010000027.1:0-11395 GCA_045803515.1 Gemmatimonadales bacterium | reverse complement strand
CGCGATGATGAAGGATGCCGATGCCCTCCTCCTGGGGCGCCGCACGTATGTGACCCACGCCGCGGCGTTCGAACCGATGCCTCCGGGCGACCCGTTCGGGGACATGATGAACGCGCCCAAGAAGTACGTGGTATCGAGGACCCTCGAGCGGCCAATCTGGCGCGACACCACGATCATCCGCGACAACGTGATCGAGTCGGTGCGCGCCCTCAAGGCACAGCCTGGCAAGAACATCCTGACGGACGGCAGCAGCCAGCTGGTCCACGCGCTGCTGGCGCACGACCTGGTCGATGAACTGCACCTGCTGGTGTACCCGCTGACGTTGGGGAGCGGCAAGCGGGTGCTGCCGAATGGGGTTCAGGCGACATTTACCTTGAGGTCTGCCAGGCCCTATCCAACCGGTGTTGTCGGCCTTCACTATGTACGTCAGCGGGCGTAATCCACCTCCAAGCCCGCCTCGGTCAGCACGCCATAGGCGGGATACGCGGTGCGATACCCGACGGCTTCGCCCACCCGGGCCAGCCCGCCGAAGAGGTGTCGTTCACCTTGCCTGCGGTCGCTAGCCCGAACAGCGTCACCAGTGCCTGGAGACTCGCCAGCAGCCCGGCGCTGTCCGGCCTGTCCACCTGGCTGGTCTGGCGAACGTGCAATTCCTCCGCGCTCACGCTCCAGGGGTGCACGTGAGAGACCCCGGCCGGCAGTACGATCCGGTCGCCCTGCCGCGCGCTTCCTTCCTCCCGCCCCACTCGATACCGCGCCTCGCCCGATAGGATCTCGAAGGTCTCCGTGGCGGCAGTGTGGACAAGGGGAGGTTAGCCCCGAACGAAGCAGAGCTGGCGCGAAGAGGGACCACAGAGTACGAAGCCGCAGATCACCTTCTCGCGCGCATTGGTGTTGAACGCGTCGGAACGATGCAACGTGGCGCACATCCGAGAGCTATGGTACCGGAAGGTTGGGCGGCAACTACCCTTGGCGCTATAGCCGACGTAGGTACTGGGGCGACTCCAAATCGAGCCGATCTCAGCTATTGGCAAGGTGGAGAGGTTCCCTGGGTGACAAGTGGAATGCTCAATCAGGATTTTGTACGGGACCCGTCCGAGTGCGTGACTCAGAAAGCGTTGAACGAGACGAACCTGACACTGTACCCGCCAGGGACGCTGCTCCTTGCGATGTATGGTGAGGGGAAGACAAGGGGGAAGTGTTCCGAATTGCTCATCGAGGCGGCCACAAACCAAGCGATAGCAGCCATTCAGTTCATAGGATCGGGAGAATCTCTGCGCCCGTACGTGAAAATTGCACTTAGGGCGCAGTATGAAGTGACCCGGAGATTGGCAAGCGGAGGGGTTCAGCCGAACCTGAACTTATCTCTCGTTAGAGCGATTCAGCTCGCCATTCCACCCGCTGTCGAACAAGCAAGGATTGTCGCCGAGGTCGAACGTCATATGTCGATCCTGGCCGCTCTCGAGCAATCCATTGCGGAGGCTCGCTCCCGAGCCGCTCAGGGGAAGCAATCCATCCTCAAGCAGGCCTTCTCAGGTAAGCTCGTTCTCCAAGACGCGAACGACGAACCCGCGACCATGCTACTTGAACGAATCCACTTGGCGCATGCTCGCCAAGGCAACAACGGCCGACCCAGGCGGCGAACGAACCGGGGCTTCGATCCGGCCGCTACCGCGCCGCCGGCAACCGCAGCCGAGCATCCGACCTCGGTTCCTCGAACGCGCCGGTCTCCCGGAGGACGGCGAGGGCGCGGTCGTAATCGCTGAAATCGATCCGCGCCGCATACTCTTGCGCGAAATCCAGCGTCTTGATCAGCGGATTGGGATGACCCTGCCGGGTATGGACCCGCAAGCCGGTCAGATACTCATCCCGATACACCGTCGGAATGAGGATCCGCCGCTCGCCTCCGGACACCAGCTCGGCGTTCATGAACGCCCGCGCGATCCGGCCGTTCCCATCATCGAACGGGTGGACCTCGGAGATGATGAACATCATCGCGGCTGCGCGCGCGAACGGGGACTCCAGGCTCCTCGCCAGCTCGAACCCGTGCCGAAGGGTGCCCCGCACCAGCTCCGGGGCCACGAAGGTCGTCTCGCCAGCGACATTCACCGCCGTCTTGAACTCTCCAGGCCGCTTGTCCGGTCGAGCCGAGAGGATGTCGCCGTGAGCACCTTGCAGCGCACTCAGGAACGTATCGAACTCCGGGAGCTCCCGCACACTGCGTCCCATCACCGTGCGGCTACCAACCAGCCGATAGGTCCCCAGGATGTCGTGAGCATCGGCCGGTCTGGCGGCCGGGATCCTTCCTCCCAGCGCGATGTCTCTGGCTTCGGCCACGGAGAACCGCGTGCCCTCAATGAAGTTCGAAAAGTACGCGTCGAAGAACGCGATGTTCGTGAACTGGGCGTCGCTGCCGAGCGAATCCGGTCGTGGCCGCACAATCCACCGGACCAGTGCGGCGTGAAGGGTCTGAAATCGGTCGAGCCGGCTGGCGTCGTATGGTTCTCCTGCGGCTCTGGCCACTGCCGCGGGGGAGGTGAGCTTGCCCTGCCTGGTCCCGAGCAGCGTGCCGACGATTCCGTCGAGCACCCGAAATTCCGCTTCGGCATCGAGCAGCGGAGCCAGCGAACGGGCCCGGTCCCGGATGCGGTTCAATCTGCTCTCGCCGGCGATGCGAAGCTCGCGCTCCAGGTCGTCCTCCACTCTGGTGCGCGGTAGCCCCCGGGCAACCGTCGCCCGTGCTCGCGAAGGCTTCAGTACCTCCAGCAGGGCCCGGGGACGCGAGGCGATATGGAGATCGAACAGCGGCTGGTCGCCTTCCAGTGGACCCGGCCCAGGGATCAGGCGGAGTCTCAGGCCGGGAAGATCCACCTGCCCGTTCCGCGTGGCTCCCGTAAGGAACACGGTCCCATCAGGTGCCGGCGCCATTTCGATTGCGGTGCGGTAGCTGATGACCGTTCCTGGAGCGACCAGCGAAACTACCGGCCAGAGATTCCGGCGTACGATGGTCTCTGGGTCGTCGGTCATGTTGCCGGTGTAGAGTCTGGGCCCGATCTTTCTGGCGGCCCCCGCCGCCACTGCTGCGGAGGTGCGCTTGGAGCTGGCCCGGGTGCTGAGAAAGAGATCGGGGAATTGATCCTGGCGTCGGCTACTTTCCGTCATTAAGGCCCGGTCAGGGTAGAAGTTGAGCGATTATCGGTACTTAAGTTCGGCCAACGGAAACTTTCTGAACTTAATGTTGCGATTATGGTAACTTTCCATACTTAAGATCATCCTAACCGGAAACTTTGTCAACTTAAGTCAATGACCACACCCTCCGCCGCCATCGTCCAGAAGCTCTGGAATTACTGCAACATCCTACGGGATGACGGGCTCTCCTACGGGGATTACATCGAGCAGCTCACCTTCCTGCTCTTCCTCAAGATGGCCCACGAGCGCACTCAGGAGCCCTGGAAGGAGAAGCCGATCGTCCCGGCGGAGTACGGCTGGCCCGCACTGGTGGCCAAGGATGGGGACGCGCTCGAAACCCAGTACCGCCATACCCTGGAAGCGCTGGGCAAGATGCCTGGCATGCTGGGACTGATCTTCCGGAAGGCCCAGAACAAGATCCAGGACCCGGCCAAGCTCAAGCGGCTCGTATCCGATCTGATCGACCGGGAGCAGTGGACCACGCTCGATGCGGACGTGAAGGGCGACGCCTATGAGGGACTGCTGGAGAAGAACGCCCAGGACACCAAGGGCGGAGCCGGGCAGTATTTCACGCCCCGTCCGTTGATTCGCGCCATCGTGGACTGCATCCGCCCGCAGCCGGCCGAGACCATCTGCGACCCGGCCTGCGGCACCGGCGGGTTCCTCCTGGCCGCCCATGACTACATCGTGGAACACAATCCGCGATTGGACAAGAACCAGAAGAAGCGGCTCAAGCTGGAGACGTTACGCGGGGTCGAGCTGGTGGACGGCGTCGCCCGACTCTGCGCCATGAATCTCCTGCTCCACGGCGTGGGCCCCCAGGCCAACGAGGCTGAGCCGCCCATCAGGGTCGAGGATAGCCTCGCCGGAAAACCGAAAGCGAATTACACGATAGTCCTGACCAATCCACCCTTCGGCAAGAAGTCCAGCGTGCGGGTGCTCAACGGCGACGGAGAGGACGAGCGCGAGTCGCTCACCGTGGTGCGAGAGGACTTCTGGGCATCAACCAGCAACAAACAGCTCAACTTCGTGCAGCACGTAAGGAGCCTGCTCGAGATCAATGGGCGGGCCGCGGTGGTCGTGCCCGACAACGTGCTGTTCGAGGGCGGAGCAGGGGAGACGGTACGCCGCAAGCTGCTCCACGAGTGCGACGTGCACACCCTGCTCCGGCTGCCGGCCGGCATCTTCTACGCTCAGGGCGTCAAGGCCAACGTGCTGTTCTTTGACAAGCGGAAAGGAGCGGAGACGGCACAGACCAGGCAGCTCTGGATCTACGACCTGCGGACCAACCGGCATTTCACCCTCAAGACCAACCCGCTCCAGCGGCACGATCTCGATGAGTTCGTGACCTGTTACCATCCCGCGAACCGCCACCAGCGCACCGCGACCTGGAGCGAGACCACCCCTGACGGCCGTTGGCGGTCTTACGGCTACGACGAGCTCGTCGCCCGCGACAAGGCGTCGCTCGACATCTTCTGGCTGCGGGACGAGTCGCTGGCCGACTCGGCGAACCTGCCGGACCCGAACGTGATCGCCGAGGAGATCGTCGAGGACCTCCGGGCGGCGTTGGCGCAGTTCGAGGAGCTGTGGACCGGACTTGCCTCGCGTCCGGCTCAGGCGTCTGAGGCCTGACGCCGACTGGGTATCCTCATTCCCACCTCGACCGAAGGCCACTCTCTCAGGAACGCGAAGACACTCACGCGGCGGCGTCGGAGGCTGTGTTAAAGTGTGGCTCTATTAGAGCGCGGGGCTCGGGGGTATGGTAAACCCTGGCTTGCATAAGAGCGTGGCTTAGAGCGCCCCGTGCCGGACCTCGGCGGTAGGGCGTACTCCTGAACGCGCCAAGAGCCGGAAGCACCCGCGCCCGGCTCTCAGCTCCCCGCCTCCTCATGCCGCCGGCCTCACCCCCCCCGCCGGCACCTCTGGTGCTCCCCCCGCCGGCTCCGCCGGCGCCCCCGCCGCCGCACGCGGCCCCGCGACCACGTTCCGCGCGCTCTCCCACGCCGCGAGCAGCTCCGCCTTCCCTCCGAACCGATACCGGTTGAGCCCATCCAGCATCTCCACCTGCTGCATTGCCTCATCGCTCACAGCCTTGAGCTCGGCACGGGCGCCGACATGCCCGCGTCGCCCTTCGTTCGACTGCGCCACCGAAACGTCGAACTCGTCCACGGCCGCCGACAGGTCGTCCAGCAGCTTGTCCGCCAGCCCGTGCTTGGCCAACACCTCCTGCTCGGTACGCCCCTGTGTCAGCAGCCGGCGTGCGAGCGTACGGAACACCTCGTTGGTCTCGTTGCCCCTGGGCATGTGGTACCGTTCCGCCAGCCCCGGCTGGTCCGCTGCCGCCACGCCCGCGACCGTCACCAGGTGCCGGAGCAGCTCGTGGTGCAGCCGCCGGCGGAGGGCCTTCCGGCGCACGGTCGAGGCATGCGCCGTCACCACACCGTCCTGCTGTTGCGTCGCGAGCGCCTCCATGTGGGTGATGAGCTCCTCCAGCTCGACCAGCACCGCCGCATAGTTCGCGTCGGTCGAGGGATGCGCGCGGCAGAAGTCGCGCACGCTCTTGATCATCTCCAGTCTCCTGCGGACGACCCGTTCCATACGACGCTCCTCTCACACTCCTCGCCCGGTCGGTGATCGGGCGCCGACAGGTGCACGTTGGAAGATCCCGCTCCGGCGCGACTCCCGACCGGCGGCCGGACGCCGGGCCGGCAGAAGCGAGCGGCGTGCCACATCGTGCACGAGGACTATCGCATGCACCATATGATGGATGCCGCGATGGCTCTGACGGAGGGCGCGGATCTCCTGAAGGAGACGAGCTCGATCCAGACGGACCCGGTGCCGAGCACGAGAGACAGAGCGCGCCAGATGACAGATATCGACCTTCACATGACGAGCATCGTTCGAGGCATTACAGGCAACAGTGCACGCACGAGGATCGCCGTCCCCGGCCCGACCGACTGGAAGCCCCCCATGATGAGCCCGGATCGGCGGTTGACGGCCATGATGCGGGTCACGACGGGCCGGCTTCGGCGCACGACGGAGCCGGTGTCCACCAATATGGGAGGGGCGAAGCGCATGACAGGCAGGGTGTGGCTCCCGACGGACCCGAGCGCACCGGTGAAGTGATCGATCCGGGCCATGACAGCTACGGTCACCCGCACGACGCGCATCCACCGAACGACGAAGCCCGCGCTCGCATCCACCAAGGACACGAGCCCGGGCTCGAAAGAGCGAAAAGTGTCCTCCGAACGGGACACGCGATCCGGGAGAGGTCAGCTCGGTCGAGCCAACCTCTCTCTCCTCCGCTATTGCTCCTTCCGCATCGCCACCTGCACCGCCTCCGGCGCGAGCGCGATCCGCCGCAGGATCGCCGCGCGGTCGGCTGCGCCGAGCAGGGGCGAGTCGGCCAGCATCTGGGCCCGGTGACCGAGCTCCCAGACCTGCCGCGGGTTCTTCTGCTCCTGGGCGATCCACGCGGCATCCAGGTACGCGAGCGCCGCCGCCCGCAGCTCTCCCCGGGCGAGGGCCTGACCGGCGGCGGCCGCCAGATCGGACCGGGCACCCGAGCGGTCGCCGGCCGCGTACGCGAGCGCCGCGGCGTCCCTGAGGCACCTGAAGCCCAGCGGATCGTCGGCCTCCCGAAGCTGCGCCGAGCGACGATGCAGGCGCGCGGCGTCCCTCCAGCGGTGCGCCGCCACCAGCGCGGCCGCGGCCTCGTGCAGGCTGTCGGCCCGGGCCGCGCTGGTGAGGGTGGGCAGCTGGTACTGCGCCGATGCGGCAGCGGGCAGACCGAGCGTCGCGAGCAGCACGCCGGCGAAGGACAGGCGGCTGGTGAGTGACGGCATCATGGTGCACCTCTTGGACGGAGTAAGTCCATGGAGTCTGCGCTCCGGGACCGACCGCCGCAGGGGACGTTCGTCCCATGATTTCCGGAATCACGGAAACTTCACGACGGGCCGGCACCGTAGTGGGGTCTCCACCCGGACGGCATGGCCATGAACCTGGCGCCACTCGTGAGAGCAGTCGAAGTCCTGATGGCTCCCCTGGACTGGGGCAGCCGCGACGCCTGGCTGGCCGAGAGCCTGCGGCAGGTTCGCGAGGCCTGCGGCGCGGCGCCCTCGGATCCACCGGCCGATGCGGTCGGCGAGCTCGAGGCGCTGCTGCACCTGCCCGGTGACCAGCCGGGATGGCTGGGTGCAGCGTTCGAATCCCTCGAGGCGGACTGCTGGGGCGGTGGCGCCTTGCCCGCCATCGCGGACGGTTCCGAGGTCTTCGTGCTGGTGGTCTCCCTCAGGTGCGCCCTCCGCGCCGGCCTCGCCACGCTGCACCGGTTGGGCACCTGGAGGAACACGCTGGGCCAGGCGTTCGACGACGTGGAGACCGGGATGGCGATCTTCAGAGCCGACGGTCTCGCCGAGGTAGCGCGGAACGCACGCCTGGACGAGCTGTTGCAGGAGGAGCCCGCGCGTGACCGGCTGCTCGAGCTCCTCCTGCACCAGGCAAGACGGGCCGCCGCATCCACGGAGGGGCTGCGGGAGGTCGCGCAGGAGGTGGAGCTGCCGGGTGGGTTCTACCGGCTGGTCGCGAACCGCGCGGTGGGGGGGACGCTGCTCGCCGGGGCAGGCGTGCTGGTCCTGGTGGACCGCCTGAGTCCGGGGCTTCCGACCACGCAGGAGCTCCGAATCACCTTCGGGCTCCGGGGCCGTGAGCCCCAGGTCGCGCTGCTCGCGGCGGAAGGACTCTCGAACGCGGCGATCGCCCAGCGGCTCAGGCTGAGCGCGCATACCGTCCGGCACTACCTCGAGCGGGTGCTCGACCGGCTCGGCCTCCACAGCCGGAAGGCGCTGGCCCTGCACCTGATGGGTGGCGGCGGGGAGCGCCCGCAGGCTCCGAGCGGCCCGTCACACTAGGCGGGGCCGGCGCCTATCCTCCCGTCCGCTCCGGCGTTAGTATCCCCGCCATGCCCCGGGCCGTCTCTTCCCGCTGCTTCGCCTTCCTCGCCCTGGCCTGCTTCGCGCTGGCCCAGCCGGTCGTGGCCTGCGCCGCGCTCTGCGTGCTCCGGCAGCACCACGCCGCTGACGCGATGCCGGGCATGGACGGCGCGAGCAGGACCTTGGGCGCCCCCGCCTGCCACACCGGGATCACCGACGCCGTCCGCCGCATTCCGCTCGAGGCGATCTCGCCCATGGTGCCGACCCGCGCGCGCATCACCGCCGTGGTGCCCGATCGTTGGGTCGATCCCGTCCGCGCGGTGCCGACCCTTCCCCGACCCGTCGTTCACACCCTAGAGCCGCCGCCTCCCCGCCTGGTCTAGCCCCACAAAACTCGAGCAGCCTCCGCGACCGACGACTTCGCCGTCGGCGCCGCGTGTGCCGCATCGGAGCGGCCGCCCATGGGCCTCAGACCAGGGAGCAACGATATGCGGGGACCGGTGCGATCCGCCCGTCTCGGAATTCTCATCCTGGGCCTGGCCGGCATCACTGCCAGGGCCGCCGCCCAGGGCAAGCCCGATCAGCCCGTCAACCTCGGCCCGTCGGGCGACGTGGAGCCCATCACGGGAGAGAACGAGCACCCGCTCTCGATCTCCGGCTTCGGCGTGGGCGGGTACACCTACGATGGCAGGACCAACGACAACTCCTTCGCCGCCGGGAAAGTGGCGGTCGCCCTCTTCCGGGAGCTGACCGACAACGTGTACGTCTTCGGCCAGCTCACCACTTCGCTCTCCGACGAGGGCGGTGGGGAGCCGGCGACCGAGACCGAGATCGACAATCTCCTGGTGAGCTTCACGCCCAAGAGCGCGACCAATCTCAATCTCACGTTAGGGACGCTCGACGCTCCGCTCGGCTTCGAGCGGGACGACGAGGTGCTCCTCCTCACGCCGACGACCTCGTTCAACTTCGAGCTGGGGCGGCCGGCCAAGCTCACCGGATTGTTCGGGGTGTGGAACCTCAACCGGAAGGTCGATCTCACCGGTCTGGTGGCCAACGGTTGGGACTCGCCGCTCGATCCCAACCACGGCAAGACCGTCGGCGCCCGGCTCGGCGTGCTGCCGGCCGAGCGCGCGAGCCTCGGCGTGAGCGCGCTCTACGGGTCGGAGGGTGAGGCCGGCGAGACCAACGACCGCCTCCTGCTCGATGCGGACTACGCCTTCGAGCCCGGCCTGGGCTGGATCGTGGCGGGCGAGGCGAACTACGCCAAGGACTACGACCTTCCCGACGGCAGTGATGCGCGCTGGTCCGGCGCGATGCTGCTGGTCCACCGCCGAGTGGCGCCGCATTGGGGGGTCGCCGCGCGCGCGGAGGTGTTCGACGACACGGATGGCGCCCGCACCGGCCAGGCGCAGACGCTCACCTCCTGGACCATCGCGCCGATCTACTCGATCGGCGTAGGCCGTGAGGGGATCTTCGCCAACATCCAGCACACCACCTACCGGATCCCGCGATTCCAGCTCCGGGGCGAGCTCCGGTTGAATCACTCGAACGTGCCCTTCTTCGAGACCTCCGAGGGCGATCTGAGCAAGTGGGGCGTGCAGTACACCCTCCAGCTCGTCACCACCTTCTAGCCAAGGCGCCGCGCCATGGGTCTCTACAGCCTGCGTCACGCGAACCGCTCGGTAAAGCTGGGCGCGCTGCTCTTTCTCCTGGTGCTGGGCTACGCCTACGTGTTCGCCTTCCTGATGGTGAAGACCTGGTCGGGGCTCACGCCCGCGCGGGTCGAGGCGACCTACCTGCCGACACCGGGCATGGAAGAAATGGGGATGCAGATGCAGTCGCACGCGACGACCAAGCCGCTGGACCTGGGGCAGGTGCCGGAGATGCAGCACACGGTGGACACCAACCAGCTCATCCAGGACAGCCACATCCACATCATGATCTACGCGATGGTATCGGCCCTGCTCACGCTGATCATCCTGGGCCTGGAGTGGCCCGCTTGGTGGCGGGACACCGTGATCGTGAGCTCGTTCGCCTTCGGGGCGCTCGACTTCGCCGGCCAGTGGCTCATGAAATTCGGGATCGGCGGCTTCGCCTGGCTCACCATCGCGTCCGGCTGGGGCATGTCGCTGGTCTATCTCATCGTTCTCTACTCGACCATACGGGCCCTGCCATCCGGCCGGCCCGCCGGGAGCATACCATGACCGTCCTCAAGCTCGCGTTCGCCGCCGCGGCCCTTGGTGCGGCAGCCCATCCGACTCCCAAGGTGGTGCTGGTGAAGCATGCCGACTTCATCCGGCAGACCACCGCAGGCGCCAAACAGTACTTCGTCCGAACCGTCACCATCGGCAAGGAGGATCTGGTCGCCATCCGCCGGGCAAGCGATTTCACGCCGGCCGATCCCGACGTGCAGTTCTTCCTCGGCCAGAGCGAGGGCGGTACCACGGTCGGCGTCGTGCTCTTCCAGCAGGTCGACACGCCGCACGGCCCCCTCGAGGTCGGGCTCACATTCGGCCCGGACGGGGCGGTGGCCCACGCGATGGTCACCACTGCGACGGTGGAGACCAAGCCCTGGGTGCAGCAGGCGGTCGCCGCGGGGCTGATGGACAAGTTCGTGGGCATGCGGCAGGGAGACGACCCGAGGAAGGCGCTTCAGGCTCTCGACGGGAAGGTCGGCGGCATGCCGGAGTACATGGCCGAGCTGATCGCGACGGCCGTGGGGAGGGGGTTGGTGCTGTATGCGACGCTGTACAAGGCCAGCGCCTCGTAGGCTGACTTGCCTCCGCCGCCGCGACGAGGCACCGCGCTCTACTCCCGTGTAACCAGCCGGTACCCCACGCCCGGCTCGGTAAGTAGAAACCGCGGCCGCGCCGAATCGCGCTCGAGCTTATAGCGGAGCTGCGCCATGTAGACCCGCAAGTAGTGCGTCTGCCCCTCGTAGTTGGCCCCCCAGACCTCGTGCAGCAGATGGCGGTGGGTGAGAACCTTCCCTGCATGTCTGACCAGCGTGACGAGGAGCTTGTACTCCGTGGGGGTGAGATGCACCTCGTCGCCGTGCCGGAACACGAGGCGGCGTTCCAGGTCCACCCGGAGGTCCCCGCTCTCGAAGACAGGCGCGGGCGGTCCCGACGACGGTTTCGCATGACGAAGGGCCACCCGGACGCGCGCGAGCAGCTCCTGCACCCCGAAGGGCTTGGTCAGGTAGTCATCCACGCCGAGGTCGAACGCCGTGACCTTCTCATGTTCCTGGCCTCTCGCCGAGAGCACGATGATGG
>JBJMOX010000221.1:0-3444 GCA_045803515.1 Gemmatimonadales bacterium | reverse complement strand
TTCCCGTCCTTCCCGCCCTTCCCGCCCTTCCCGCCCTCCCCCGGCGCACATCTTGCCTCCCAACCCGCCTCCATGCCGCACTCACGCCCCGCCCCTAGGCTGTCCGGTCACCTGCCAGCCCTGGACGGGCTGCGCGGGCTCGCCATCCTCCTGGTGCTGACCGAGCACTTCGTCCGCCTCCAGCCCACCACCCTGGTGGAACGCCTGGTGAGCCGCGGCGCGGCGGTGGGCTGGGTTGGGGTCGACCTCTTCTTCGCCCTCTCCGGCTTCCTCATCACCGGCATCCTGCTGGAGGCCAAGGGCGGCGAGCGGTTCTTCCGCAACTTCTACCTGCGGCGAGCGTTCCGGATCTTTCCGCTGTACTACGGCTACCTCCTGCTGGTCTTCATCGGGGTTCCCCATCTTAGCGGTCTCGCCGCCGGCGAGACCCGCGAACTGCTGCACACCCAGGGCTGGTACTGGAGCTATCTCTCCAACGTGCTCATCGCCCGGACAGGCTCCTGGGCCGCCACGCCGCTCGCGACCCTGCACTTCTGGTCGCTCGCGGTGGAGGAGCAGTTCTACCTGGTGTGGCCGCTCGTCGTCTGGCTGCTGCCGCGCCGCCGCCTCAAGACCGTCTGCCTCGGCGCCTTGCTCGGGAGTCTCGCGATCCGCCTGACCCTGCGCGCGCTGGGGGAACCCGGCGTGGTGTTGTACGTGCTCACCCCAACCCACCTCGACCCGCTGGCCGCCGGCGCCTGGCTGGCCCTGGTGGCGCGCGAGCCGGGCGGGCTCGAGTGGCTGAAGGCCCGGGTCGGCCCCGCACTCGCGTTGGGACTCGCCGGCATCGCGGCCATCATGCTCACCGCCCACGGCCCGGTGGTGGACGCGCCCGCCATGCAGTCCGTCGGCTATCCGCTGCTCGCCCTCACCTGCGCGGCGCTTCTGGCCGGCGGGCTCACCGGCCGCGACAGCTCGCCGCTGGGACGTCTCTGGCGCAGCAAGGCCCTCGGCTTCTTCGGCCGGTTAAGCTACGGACTCTACGTGCTGCACCCGCTGTTGCTGGTGCTGGTTGTAGACTGGGGCTACGACGTCCCCTGGTTCGCCCAGCGGGCCGGCTCGCAGCTCCTGGGGCAGGCGGTCTTCGCGGGACTGATGACGGCGCTTGCGGCGGGGGTGGCGCTGGTCTCCTGGTATGCGTGGGAGCAGCCGTTCCTGCGGCTCAAGTCCCGCTTCCCGATGCGGGCGCCGGTGCGGAAGGGCGGGAAGGACGGGAAGGTTGTCGCTGTGCCGAGGAACACTGAGTCGGTCGATCGTGAGCTGGTAAGCTGACCAACCTTCCCGTCCTTCCCGTCCTTCCCGTCCTTCCCGCCTCCTACCGGTTCGACCGTCCCATGAGCGGCGCGCCCGTCGGGGCGGTGTAGTCTCGCATCCGCTCCAGCAGCCGGTCCGGGTCGGACTCCACGATGATCGTCGCGCGGTGGGTCTCGGTCAGGAAGCCTTCCTTCACCGCGTAATCCAGAAAGCCGGACAAGAGGTCGAAGTAGCCCGCCACGTTGAGAATCGCGCAGGGCTTCGCGTGAATGCCGAGCTGGCCCCAGGTGAGCATCTCGAAGAACCCCTCCAGCGTGCCGATCCCGCCCGGCAGCGCCACGAACCCGTCCGAGAGGTCGGCCATCTGCGACTTCCGCTGGTGCATCGACGCCACCACGATGAGGTCGGGGATGCCCCGGTGCGCCTCCTCCTTCTGGATGAGCTGCTGCGGGATGATCCCGGTGACGTGGCCGCCGCCCTCCTGCACGGCGTCGGCCAGGTCGCCCATGATCCCGACGCTGGCGCCGCCATAGACCAGCTCGATGTCCTCGTTCGCCATCAGCTCGCCCAGTCGCCGGGCGGCGGCGGCGTACTCCGGCCGGGCGCCGGTGTTGGTGCCGCAGAAGACGCAGAGCCGCTTGATCGGTCGGTCGTTGGCCATGGGCTACCTCGATGACGCGTCACTGGGCGACAATCTGTCGTCCCGTGCGGAGCGAGGTATCTTCTCCTCAACCCCCGGAACCTCGCGGCGATCCGGGATACTCGAGCAAGATCCCTCGTCGCTGGCGCTCCTCGGGATGACAGCGCCACCCTTGAAATTACTCCTCCATCCCCCTAGCTGTCATTCCAGGAGACATCCACGACATGGGAGTGAGCGATGACACAGATAGCGAAGCGCAGGCTGGGGAGCGAGGGACTCGAGGTCTCGGCGCTCGGGCTCGGCTGCATGGGGATGTCGGAGTTCTATGTCGAGCGCGACGAGGCCCCGCGGCACGAGGCCGAGTCGATCGCGGTGATTCACCGGGCACTCGACCTGGGGATCGACTTGCTCGACACCGCCGACATGTACGGACCGTTCACCAACGAGCGGCTGGTGGGCCGGGCCATCAAGGGCCGGCGCGAGAGCGTGGTGGTCGCCACCAAGTTCGGCAACCAGCGCGGCGAGGACGGCAGCCACCTCGGCATCAACGGGCGGCCGGAGTACGTCCGCCGCGCCTGCGACGCCTCGCTGCAGCGGCTGGGCGTCGACCACATCGACCTCTATTACCAGCACCGGGTGGACCGGAGCGTGCCGATCGAGGAGACCGTCGGGGCCATGGCCGATCTGGTACACCAGGGGAAAGTGCGCTACCTCGGCCTCTCCGAAGCCGCGCCGGCGACGATCCGCCGGGCCCATCGCGAATTCCCCATCACGGCGCTGCAGAACGAGTACTCGCTCTGGACCCGTGATCACGAGGACGAAGTGATCCCCACCTGCCGGGAGCTGGGCATCGGCTTCGTCGCATTCAGTCCGCTGGGGCGGGGTTTCCTTACCGGGCGTTTCAAGAGCCCCGATGACTTTCCACTGGACGACTGGCGCCGCACCGCTCCGCGTTTCATGGGAGAAAACTTCCAGAAGAACCTCGACCTGGTGGCGCGGGTCGGGGAGATCGCCAGGCGGAAGCGGTGCACCCCGTCGCAGCTCGCGCTCGCCTGGGTGCTGGCCCAGGGCGACGACATCGTCCCCATCCCCGGCACCAAGCAGCAGCGCTATCTGGAAGAGAATGTGCACGCGCTGGAGGTGGAGCTCACCGAGGCGGACCTGCAGGAGATCGACGAGGTGGCGCCCCAGGGCGTGGCCGCCGGCGCGCGATACAACGAAGCGGGGATGCGGACGATCGACGGGTGAGGGGCGGGAAGGGCGGGAAGGGCGGGAAGGGCGGGAAGGGCGGGAAGGACGGGAAGGACGGGAAGGTGGGCTGTCATCCCGAGGAGCGGTAGCGACGAGGGATCTTGCCCGCAGATCCCGACAGTCGCGCCGAGTTCCGATCCTGCGGAGAAGATCCCTCGCTCCGCTCGGGATGACAGTTCCGCCCGGCGCGAGGCCTCGTCGCCCTGGCCAGCCTGCCCGCTTCACTCCATCTTCCTGCCCCCCGGCTGACGCGGCTCCCT
>JBJMOX010000220.1:0-4746 GCA_045803515.1 Gemmatimonadales bacterium | reverse complement strand
CGTTCTCCGTATACGAGTCACAGAGTGACAACGGCGGGACGGCCACCCCGGGTGGGCTGGTCGGCGTCGGCGGGAAAGGCTTCAGCATCCGGACCGGCCTCCTGCCGGCCTTCGCCGTGTTCGACGCGAAGGGCAAGGAAGGCGAGACCGATCTCGGGGTGCACTTTGGATTCGCCCCGCAGATCCAGTGCGGCGGCCAGGCGCACGACTGCTTCGGCGCCCAGATCGACATGCGCCAGGTGTTCCTCACCTTCGGTGGTAGCTGGGGCCAGATCCTCGCCGGTCGCGAGCTCGGTCTCTACCAGCGGCAGAACATCTTGACCGATCAGACGCTGTTCGGCATCGGCGCCACCGGCGGCATCAACGGCGGCGGCACCACCCTCGGACGCATCGGCTTCGGATACGTCTATCCGCAGTTCGTGGCGCAGATGACCTACTCTTCGCCCGCAGGCAAGCCGACCCAGCTCTCGATCGGCATCTTCCAGCCGTCCTCGCTGGCCGGCAGCGGGCCGGCTGTCTATGACCAGACCCAGGTCCCCCGGGTTGAGGCCGAGTTGGTCTGGAAGGGTGGCATGTCCCAGGCGTGGGTCAGCGGCGCGGCTCAGAACGCCAAGAACACCGCCACGGATGACTCCAAGACCGCCGCCGGCGTCGGTGGCGGCGTCAAGTTCGGCAGCGCCATGTTCTCGGTGACCGGCTCCGGCTACTGGGGCAAGGGCATCGGCACGACGTTGGCGTACAACGGCGTAAACAGCGGCACCGGCAGTGCGGTCGATGGCCTCGGCGTCGGCGACGACGGCGAGCTTCGTAAATCCTACGGCTTCATCGGCCAGATCACCGTCACCCCGGCCAACAGCAAGGTCACGCTCGCGGGCAGCTACGGTTCCAGCTATCTCAAGGCGACCGATGGCGAAGCGGACTTCAAGACCGAGAACACGCTGATCTCCGGCGGCATCTACTACCAGGCCACCAAGTCGCTCAAAGTGGTGGGCGAGGGGAACTACGCCTGGACCAAGAACTCGGTCGCGGACACCCCGAAGAACAAGACCTTCGCGCCGACGGTCGGCTTCATGCTGTTCTTCTGATCCAATCGGCTCCGGTGCAGTGCGACGGCCTCCCGCGAGGGGGGCCGTCGTCTTTCCGGGCCGCGACGTGTACATTTCCGCCACTCATTTCCAACTGGAGCCGTCGATGGATTCGCGTCTGTTCGTTGGGGGTATGCTGGTGTTGGTCGCTTGCGCCCAGAATTATGCCAGTCCGACCAGGATCATGACCGATGCCGCGCCGCAGACGGTGTTCGAGTGCGTGAGGCAGCAGTTCGGCGCTCTCGAGTACAAGCAGACATCGTACGACACCGATGCGCTTCGCATCAACGGCACCAAGATCGACCTCAAGACCCGCCGCGCGGACACCCAATTCCGCCGGATGCTGGATAAGCTCGAGGTCGATGTGAGCCCCGATGCCAGCGGCCAGACCGGCCTCTCGGTTACCGCTCGGACCTTCGCCGAGTACACCACCCAGCGGGGGCCGACCGAAGTGGAGGAGAAGCCCTCCAGTGGAGTCAAGAGTGATGCCCAGCGGCTGATCGAGCGGTGTCATAGCTGAGCGGTCTCGATCGAGCCTGTGATCCGGGGCGGCCAGGGCGGCTGCCCCGTCGTGTTTCCAGTACCATCCCTCGCCGGCTGCTGCTAGCTTGCACGTCGAACCAATACGGCCTGAAAGGCCGATGAGGAGAGAAGCAGTGGCGGTTCCACTGGTTCAGTTGACGCGGTCAGCTACGTCCTCGGACGCTGATGTGCCCATCGCCATGCCCGTCGCGCTTACCCGCAAGCCGAGCTGGCTCAAGGTGCGGGCGCCGGGCGGGCCGAGCTACGCGCACATCAAAGCCGTGATGCGCGAGCTCGGCCTGCATACCGTCTGCGAGGAGGCGCGCTGCCCCAACATCGGGGAGTGCTGGGAGCACAAAGCGGCCACCTTCATGATCCTGGGCGACGTGTGCACCCGGAACTGCACCTACTGCGCCGTGGCGCACGGCACGCCCAACGCCTTCGACCCGCTCGAGCCGGCGCGTCTGGCCGAGGCGGTCGAGCGGATGGGGCTGGAGCACGTGGTGATCACCTCGGTGGACCGGGACGACCTCCCGAACGGCGGCGCCGAGGCGTTCGCGGGGTGCATCAACGAGATCCGGCGGCGCCTGCCGGAAACTTCGGTCGAAGTCCTGATCCCCGACTTCAAGGGCTCAGAGCAGGCGCTCCGGCTGGTCATGGACGCGCGGCCCGACATTCTCAACCACAATCTCGAGACCGCAGAGCGGCTCTACCGGCTGGCTCGTCCGGGCGGACGCTATGATCGGGCGCTCCGGCTGCTCGCCAACGCCAGAGCGATGGACCCCGGCGCCCTCACCAAGTCGGGCATGATTCTGGGCATGGGCGAGGAGTGGGACGAGATCCTGGTCGCCATGCGCGACCTCAGACGGAGCGACGTCAACATCCTGACCCTGGGCCAATACCTCCGGCCGTCGGACGGCCACCTGCCGGTGGCCCGGTACTACACGCCCGGCGAATTCGCCGAGCTGCGGGAGCTCGGTCTGGGAATGGGCTTCTCCCACGTCGAGGCGAGCCCGCTGACCCGCTCATCCTATCACGCCTGGGATCAGGCCAAGGCCGCCGGCTCGCGACGAGCGGGGCCGGTCCCCGGCGGAGGAGAGCGGTAGTGGCGGAGTCCACGGCTGCGCGAACCCGAGCCAAGCGCAGAGGCATCGATCCGGCCCGCGCCGACGAGTATCGCGGCTGGCTGCGGCAGATGATCCTGATCCGCCGTTTCGAGGAGAAGGCGGGCGAGGCGTATAGTCTCGGCAAGATCGGCGGTTTCTGCCATCTCTACATCGGGCAGGAGGCGGTGGCCGTCGGGAGCCTGGCCGCGCTGGGGCCGGACGACTACATCACCTGCTCCTACCGCGAGCACGGACACGCCCTGGCCCGCGGCATCCCGACGCGGGCGGTGATGGCGGAGCTCTTCGGTAAGGCGCCCGGCTGCTCGGGAGGCAAGGGCGGATCGATGCACCTCTTCGATGCCTCGCTCGGCTTTCTCGGCGGCCATGCCATCGTCGGCGGGCACATCCCGCTGACCACCGGGATGGCCTTCGCCGCCAAGTACCGGAACACCAGCCAGGTGGCCGTCTGCTACTTCGGGGAGGCGGCGGTCAACAACGGGGCCTTTCACGAGGCGCTCAACATGGCGGCGCTGTGGAAGCTCCCCGCCATCTACATCTGCGAGAACAACCGCTACGGGATGGGGACCGCGCTGGAGCGGGCCAGCGCCATCTACGACATCTCCGAGCGAGCCTGCTCCTACGACATGGCCAATGAAGTGGTGGACGGCCAGGACGTGCTGGTAATGCACGCCGCCATGGATCGCGCGGTGCAGCGTGCCCGGAATGACAAGCACCCCACCCTGCTCGAGGTCCGCACCTACCGGTTCATGGGCCACTCGATGTCCGATCCGATTCACGGGCACTATCGGACGCGGGAGGAAGTCGAAGACCAGCGGAAGCGCGATCCCATCGCGGTCTGGTCCCAGCGGCTCATAGCCGACGGGCTGCTCGACGAGGCCGGGCTCAAGGCGCTCAACAAGGAGGTCGTGGACGAGGTGGAGGACGCCTACCAGTTCGCCGAGCAGGCGCCAGACCCCGCGCCGGAGGAGCTCTACACTCACGTGTACGCCGACGCCGCATCCCCGGGCGGACCGCCTCCGTCCTGAGCCTTCCCATGCCCACAGTCACTTACCGCGACGCTCTCAACCAGGCGCTCCGCGAGGAAATGCAGCGGGACCCCGACGTCTTCCTGATGGGCGAGGAGGTGGGGGTGTACCAGGGCGCCTACAAGGTGAGCCGCGGCCTGCTGGACGAGTTCGGGCCCATGCGGGTGGTGGACACGCCCATCACCGAGCTGGGGTTTGCCGGGGTCGGCGTCGGCGCCGCGATGGTGGGCCTCCGCCCAGTGATCGAGTTCATGACCTGGAACTTCGCGCTCCTCGCCATCGACCAGCTGGTGAACTCGGCCGCCAAGATGCGCTACATGTCGGCCGGGCAGGTGGGCGTGCCGGCCGTGTTCCGGGGACCGGGCGGCTCGGCCCTGCAGCTCGGCGCGCAGCACTCGCAGGCGTTCGAGAGCTGGTACGCCCATATCCCGGGCCTCAAGGTGGTGATGCCGGCCACGCCGGCCGATGCCAAGGGGCTGCTCAAGAGCGCCATCCGGGACGACGACCCGGTCGTGTTCATCGAGGGCGAGATGCTCTACAACCTCAAGGGCGAAGTCCCCGACGGTGAGCACGTGGTCCCACTGGGCAAGGCCGATGTGAAGCGGCCCGGGCGGGACGTGACGATCGTCTGTCATTCCAAGACCGTCGCCGTCGCGCTCAAGGCCGCCGAGCAGCTCGCGGCCGACGGGATCGACGCCGAGGTGATCGACCTCCGCACCATCCGGCCCCTTGACGAGGAGGCTATCCTCACCTCGGTGGTCCGGACCCACCGCTGCGTCGTGGCGGAGGAAGGATGGCCCTTCGCCGGGGTCGGTGCCCAGGTGGTGGATACCATTCAGCGCGAGGTGTTCGACGAGCTCGATGCCCCGGTCCTTCGGGTCACCGGCGCCGACGTTCCCATGCCCTACAACAAGCAGCTCGAGAAGGCCGCCAAGGTCGACCCCGCCCGGGTGATCGCCGCGGTCAACTCGGTGCTCTATCGCGACT
>JBJMOX010000219.1:0-9835 GCA_045803515.1 Gemmatimonadales bacterium | reverse complement strand
TGTCCTGGTCGGTGCCGATGGCGCGGTCGAGCACCAGGGCGGCGTGGTATCGTCCGCTCCCCACCAGCTTCATCCGGGCGAACAGCCCAGGCGTGAAGATCCGGTCCTTGTTGGAGAAGACCGCCCGGGCCCGGATGGTGCCGGTCTCCGGGTTGAGCCGGTTGTCCACGAAGTCCACGTAGCCCTTGTGGGGGAACCCATCCTCGTTGGCCAGACCCATGTAGATCGGGTTGCGCACGTCACGCGAACTGGGCCGGCTGCCGGCGCGGGCGAGGGTGGTGTACTTGAGATAGGTCTGCTCGTCGCCCTCGAAGTAGGCGTAGATCGGGTCGAGCGAGACCACCGTGGTGAGCAGGGTGGCCGTCGGCGGGCCGGCCTGGACCAGGTTGCCCGCGGTGACCTCCGCGTTGCTGACCCGGCCGGCGATGGGGGAGCGCACCCGGGTCCATTCCAGGTTGAGCTTCGCGTTCTGCACCGCCGCTTCGGCGGCGCGCACCGCGGCGAGGCCGTTGGCCTGGGCGCTGGTCCGACTGTCGAACTCCTCCTGGGAGATCGCTTTCACGCTCACCAGGCGCTGGGCCCGCTGCACCTCACGAGCGGCGAGCTCGGAGGCGGTCCGGGCCTGCTCCAGCTGCGCTTCCGCGCGCGCCAGGTCCGCCTCATACTGCCGCGGGTCGATCTCGAACAGGATCTCGCCCTTGCGGACCTCTTTCCCCTCCGGGAAGGTCACCCGCTTGATGTAACCGGACACCCGGGGACGGATCTCCACCTGGTCCACCGCCTGGAGCCGGCCGGTGAACTCGTCCCATTCGTTGATGTCGCGCTCCAGGACCGCGGCCACGGTGACGGCGGGCGGAGGCGGTGGGTCGGCCGGCTTGGCGGCACAGCCGGCGAGGGAGATCGGAAGCCCGAGGGCACTGATCAGGACGAAACCGCGAGTCGACATGCCTTCCTCCTGCACACCGTGAATGCCTTATCGTCGTTCGGGGAAGCCCCAAATCGACAGCCAGTGTAACGGCTGTATAACAGTTTCATGACCATGGTACGCTTCGCCCGGGACGACTGGACGACCATCCGACCTCAACCCTCGCGCGTTTCGTCCTGACTCCCCGCGCTCACCCGGCGCATCAATTCACTGGTGTACGCCTTCAGCACCTCCCGGCGCACTTCGCAGTGCAGATACTGCCCTTCCCGCCACGCCTCCACCAGGCCCGCGCGCACCAACTCCTTGATATGATGCGAGATCGTCGCCTTGGAAATGGCGAATTGGCGCCGGAGCCGCTGGCAGGGGCACTCCTCCACGCCCGCGATCGACTCGAGCAGCGCCATCCGGCGCGGATCCGCCAGCGCCTTGGCGATCAGATCGAACTGGGTGCCGCCCAGCGTGAGTCGCGTCCGAGGCTTCATAGTTCAATGATCATCGAACTAGCCCCGAGTGTCAACCCGGACCCCTGCCAACCATTTCGCGGCTCCCTGCATCTACCACCCTGCGGCACGCATCATCGCAGCCTACCGGCGAAACGCGCAAGCCCGTCACGCGTAGTTCCTGCGGAAGGAAGGCTCGGGGCTCGATGCTCACGTTTCAGGTCATGAACCGTCGTCGCTTTCTTGCCGCCGCCGGGGTGCTCACGGTGCTGCGGCCCGAGACCGCGTGGCCATTGCAGGCCACCGACCTCGAGAAGCCACGCGGCGGCACCGGGCCGCATTGGCGCCCCAGTCTCGACCTGCTTCGCACCCTGCCGCGCCTCCTGGAGCTTGCCTCCGTGCCCGGACTGGCGCTCGCCACCGTGGACGAGGGCCGGATCTTCACCCGCGGCTTCGGTCGTGCCTCCCTCGACCCGCGGCGCTCGGTCTCCGACACGACGGTGTTCGAAGCCGCCTCCCTGGGGAAGCCGGTCTTCGCCTACGTGGTACTCCGGCTGGTGGAAGCCGGCACGCTCGAGCTGGACCGCCCGCTCTATGAGTACCTGGCCACGCCCGAGGCCGACACCGCGAGGATGCGCCGGGTGACCACCCGTCATGTCCTCAGTCAGACCACCGGGTTACCCAACTGGCGCCGGGAGCCTGGCCCCCTCCAGCCGGTCAGTGAGCCCGGCGCGCAGTACACCTACTCCGGCGAGGGGGTCTTCTACCTCCAGCGGGTGGTTGAGGCGATCACCGGCCGGCCGATCCCGCGCCTTCTGCGGGAAGAAGTCTTCGACCCGCTCGGTATGACCGACAGCAGCTACGTCTGGCGGACCACCTTCGACAACCGGATGGCCGTCGGCTACGACGAGCAGCGTGGGCGGGTCGAGATCTATGCTGCCATGGGACGGCGGGCGGCGCTCATCGCGCAGGACTGGGGAACGCCGCTGGAGGAATGGCGCTACGCCGAAGCGGCTCGGGCGGTGACGCTGATCAACCCCGCGTGGCCGGTCCTTCCGATCTACATGGTCCCGAACGCAGCCTCATCTCTGCTGACCACGGCGCGTGACTACGTCAAGTTTCTGGAGCGTCTGGTGGCGCGGCCACCCTCGCCCGGACTGGACCTCGCCGGGAGTACTCGCGCGGCCATGGCGACGCCACAGATCCGCATCAACAGCGAGCTGGCCTGGGGCCTCGGCTGGGGAATCCAGCAGGACCAGTATGGCGAGACCCTGTGGCACTGGGGCTCCAACAACAGCTTCCGCAACTTCGTCGTGGCCGATCCGGCCAATCACCGCGCGGTCGTGGTGCTCACCAACAGTGAGAACGGGCCGCCGGTCTACCAACGGGTCATCTCCTCCCTCACCGGCCACGACCACCCGGCGTTTCTCCGCGCATAGCCGCGCCCGGCCTTGAACGGCTCTCCTCGTTCTGGGTGTGTTCGGCATCGTCTTCCCGGGTTGGCGGCCCCGACCAGTCCACCAGCCGCGGCGGATCGCCCCGACGGAACTCGAAGTGAGCATCGGGCAGGGGCCGGCCTTCCAGGCTCCAGCTGGGGGAAGAGTGCCGCCGATGATACGCCACGATCCGAGCGAGCGGCGCGGCCTGATGCCACAGGCTCGGATCGATTTTGGGATACCAGGCGCGGTAGGCATGCTTGACTCGTGCTTCTCGGTGACTCGCCAAGCGACCTCCTGCTCACGCACTCCGGCCAGAACGAAACTCCGCAACGCGAAGGGGCCGTCCTTGAGAGGCGGCCCCCCGGCCAACCGACTGGAAGCTGCCGCCCCGCTCCGGGCGACCGCGTCAGCGGCTACACCGTGCGCCGTCCACTGATGAAGTTGATCAGGAAGACGGCAAGCGCGATGACGAGCAGCAGATGGATCAGAGCGCCGGCGACGTGGAACACCGCGAATCCCAACACCCACGCCACCAGGAGGATGATTGCAAGCCAGAGCATAGGGTCTCCGTCAGGCTGGAGGAGTACATCCCTGGGTCGCCAGTACCCGTCTGGCGAGCAACCAGTATAGCGCGGCAGGCCGCCCTGCTCTGTGACCGGACTTACAGGTCCGGACGGTGACCTGGCGCACCGTGCAAGTTCGCCGGCCACCGCCGTCCTACTGTCTGCCATGCGAGACCAGCACCGGCCCAAACAGGAGCTCATCAACGAGGTCGCGGCCCTGCGGAAGCAGGTGACCGACCTCAAGGATGCCATGACCGCCCGCCGTCGGGTGGAAGATGCGCTTCGCCTGGCGGAGGAGCAGCTCCATGCACTGGCCGACGGCGCACCCGTCGGCCTTTGTCTCTTCAGCAGGGATGGCACACCGCTGCTCGCGAACCGACCCTTCGCCCGGCTCCTGGGCTACGAATCTCCCGCCGAGCTGTTGCGGATAGCGACGGCGCTCGGCGTGTTCGCCGACCGGGAGGAGCAGGTACGGGTGCTGACGGTGGTCACGCGCGGGCAGGAGCGAGTGTCGGGCGCGGTCTTCCGGCGGAGGGATGGAAGCCGGTACGCGTATGGGGTGATCGGCGCCGCCTCCGAGGGAGAGGCGATCGTGCTCGCGGTGGTCGAGCGGCAACCCCAGCCTTGGCGAGCACCCCCGCTCGCGGCCCTGAGCGGCGCGTGGTCCGCCGGCACCCGCCCCGGCTAAGGCTATTTTAGGGGTCGCCCTCAGGAGACCCCAATGCTTCTCGTTGCCCGACTCGCCCTCGATGGCAGGCTCGTATCGTCGCTCGGTGCGCTCGCCGCTCTCGCGGCCTGTTCCCACGGAGCGACTCGGCCCCGGCTCTCACCGGCGCCTTCGTCTCCTGCCTCCGTCGCGCCGAGCGTGCTCCCCGACACCGAGGGAGCGACCCGCATCCGATTCGCCCGGGGCACGACGTCGGGCATCCTGAACGAGAGTCTCCCCGCGGGTGGCACCAGACGCTACCTGCTGGAGGCACTTCAGGGCCAGGTGATGCTGGCCCACGCCATCGCCTGGCCGGCGCCGAAGTCCGGCGCCGCACCTCCCGAGGCGTCGGTGCGGGTCTATGATGTGAACAGTGGCCGGGAGCTCCCCGCCAAAGGGGGGCGCGGACCGCTCTGGTTCGGGCGCTTGCCCAGCGGGGGTGACTATCTGGTCTGGGTGGCCGTGATCGCGCCGACCAACTACACGCTGGCCGTACAGATTCCGCGCCGGGTGATGGTCCAGGGCGATGAGCCCGCGACCTTCTCCGGCGTCGCTCCCTTGCGTGCGCCAATCGATTATCTCATCCGGGGTGAGGCAGGGCGCACGCTCGAGGTCAGACTCCTGGGCCAGAACTCCGCCACCCACCTGCACATCTACGGCCTGGATGATGGGATCCAGCTGGCGCACCTGGCCGATCAGCTCCGCGTGTACGGCGGCCGGCTGGAGACCACCCAGGATTACATCGTGAGCGTCATCCCGGCCGAGCCGGCCGCCGCCTACGAGCTCTCCATCGCGCTCAAGTAAGGCGTCCCTGGGCGGCTTCAACCTCCGGCTTTCCCGCCCAGGATGGGCAGGATCTCGCCGGTGATGTAGCTGGAGCAGGACGGCGCTGCCAGGAACACGAACGCCGGCGCGATCTCTTCCGGCTGGGCCGGACGCTTCATCTGCACCTTGGCCCCGAATTCCGCCACCTTCTCGCCCTTCTGGTCCGCCGGATTGAGCGGTGTCCACACCGGTCCCGGCGCCACGCAATTCACCCGGATTCCGCGCTCGACCAGGTTCTGCGCCAGTGATTTGGTGAAGGCATGGATGGCGCCCTTCGTGGCCGAGTAGTCGAGCAGCTGCTTGCTTCCCTCGATGCCGGTGACCGATCCGGTGTTCAGGATGGCGCTGCCCTCGTCCAGGTGGGGCAGCGCGGCGCGGGCCATATGGAAATAGCCGTAGATGTTGGTCTTGAAGGTCCGGTCGAGCTGTTCCTCCGAGATGTCCTCGATCGACTCGGCGTGCTGCTGGAACGCCGCGTTGTTCACCAGGACGTCGAGCTTGCCGAACTCCCGCACGGTCGCCTCGACCGCCTCGCGGCAGAACTCCGGGTCGATCACGTCGCCGGGAATGAGGAGCGCCCGGCGCCCTTCGGCCTCGACCGCCTCGCGGGTCTCCTCCGCGTCTTCCTCTTCGCTCAGATAGACGATGGCCACGTCGGCGCCCTCGCGGGCATAGAGCACCGCCACCGCGCGGCCGATTCCGGAATCACCGCCAGTGATGAGCGCCACCCTGTTCTCCAGCTTGCCGGAGCCGCGGTATTCCGGTGCCAGGTACTGGGGCCGCGGCTCCAGGTCCGCCTCGATTCCCGGTTTTGGCTGATGCTGCTTGGGCAGCGGCGGCTCCGGATGGCGACGTGCGCCGGCCTGGACCGCGCCGGCTTGCTTCTGGCCGGACTGCTGCCTCCGTCCCTGCTTGGACTCGGCCTCGCGCTGCACTTTGCGGTCGGACTCCGCGGTGGCGCGACCGGCAGCCGCGCGCGCCGCCTTCTTGCTGCCGGACCAGCGTCCGGCGCTCTTCTTGACTGCCACGATCTGCCTCCTGAGAAGGTCGCCGACAATGAACGCCTGATGGGCGATGATGCGGGGAAGTTCCTCCCGGAGGATGTGACAGCGCTCACCGGTCGGCTCGCGGTCCGGCGCTGTGCTGCTATGCTATTGCCGTTGCGCCGACATCGATCCCGCGGCCGTTGTTGACGGCTCCTGGCCTGCACCGTACACTGGAACGTCCACTGTCCGCAGCACACCCGGCCAAAGCCGGGCTTCAAAGCCACGGGTCCTCGCCTCCTCCGCGACGCCGCACCGGGACGCCACGCCGGATCCAAGCTCGCCGAGCTGCCGCACGGTGGCTCGGCGTTTGGTCTACTCACCCTTGGCGCGGAGCCCGGTTATGATCGCTTCCTGGCGCAACTGCGCGCGGCACTGCGTGTGCGCTTCTCTGGTAGTCTTGGCTGCTCTCGCCTGCGACGATCAACAGGGCCCCTTGGGGCCGGTGCGGCCATCATCGCGGGTCAGAGTCCCGCTCGCTGCAGCCTGCCCATCGCCCGGATTTACCGCCGTGAATCTGGGCGTCCTGCCTGGAGCCACCGGATTCACGGCGGATGGCGGGGCAACCGCCATCAACGACAAGGGTGAGGTCGTCGGGGCGGCGGGCGCCGCCGACGGCCATCAGCATGCCTTTCTTTGGACCCAGGCGGCCGGCATGGAGGATCTGGGCCTGCTGCCCGGCGGGCTGGTGAGCGAGGCCGCTGACATCAACGACGCGGGTGAGGTCGTGGGCACTGCCGAGACCGGCTCCTCGTACGCTCACGCGTTTTTGTGGAGCCGAACCACCGGCATGAGGGATCTGGGCACGCTGCCGGGAGGAGCGGCGAGCCAGGCGTTCGGGATCAACGAGTCCCATCAAGTGACGGGCTACAGCTTGAACGCGGGTGGAGGACAGAGGCCAGTCGTCTGGAGTGCATCCGGCGCGATCCAGGATCTGGGAACTTTCCCCGGCAGCTTCGGCACGTTCGGGCAAGACATCAACGAGAGCGGGCAGGTAGCCGGGTTCAGCGACGATCCGACGACGGGCGGCCTACTCCGGGGCTTTGTCTGGACCGAAGCGGGCGGGTTCCAGAGCGTCGGCACTCTGCCGGGTGGCTCGGGTAGCGGCGCGAGTGCCCTCAACGATCTGACACAGGTGGTGGGGCTCGCGGATGCCGCCGATGGAGAGAATCACGCGTTTCTCTGGAGCGCGAGCGACGGGATACGCGATCTCGGCGTTCTTCCCGGGTCCGAGTTCAGCTTGGCGCAGGGGATCAACAACGCCAGCCAAGTGGTGGGCAGTGCGAACCGAAGCGCGTTCATCTGGACCGACGCGGCGGGCATGCAACCCCTTCCACCGCTGTTGGGCGGCACCTTGGCGAGCGCCTCCGACATCAACAATCTGGGACAGATCGTGGGTGCCGGCGAGACCGTGATCGATTCCGTCCATGCCAACCGCCCCGTGCTGTGGAACCCGGGCGCCGGCACGCCCGCGAGCCAAGTCGAGGGCCTCATCACGCAGGTGGGGGACCTCGTCGATTCGGGGGAGCTCGAAGAGCAGGACGCTTCGCCGCTGCTCACCAAGCTTCAGCGGGCGCTGCAGATCCTGCTCGATGCGAAGCCTGCGACCGCGGTCCAGGGACAGCTCGGCGCCTTCATCCACCAGGTGAAGGCTATGGTGGCATCGGGCCGACTCTCCGACAGCCGCGGCGAGGAGCTCCTCGCCGCGGCGCGATGCATCGCCGGCGAGTGAGGATGGCCTAGCTTCTCACTCCCCCACCCGGATCCGCTCGACCCGGCGGGTCTGGGCCCGGGCGTTGTAGACGCTGAGGCTCACGATGCTGCCCGGCTTTTGCGAGGCGAGCACCTTCCGCAGGTCCGCCGGTGTCTTGACCGGAGTTCCCTCCACCGAGAGAATGACGTCGGGTCCGCCGTGATCGGCATCGACCAGCTCGCCATATGAGGGGCCGCCGGCGACGACGTCAGTGACCACGACGCCACGCTGGTCAGCCTTCAGATGGAGCTGCTGCACGTCCTCGGCGTCGAGTGGAGCGACCGTGATGCCGAGCTTGCCAAGCGAGCTGGCGCCCTCGGCGGAGGCAGTGTCGCTGCTATCGTCGCCGTTCGCGGAGGCCGTCTCCTTGGGTGAGGGCAGAGCCTGGAGTCGGACGTCGAACGTCTTCCGCACGCCGCCTTTCCGCGCCACCTCGACCTTCGCGGCCTCACCCGGGCGCCGGAAGGCGATCTGCTGCTGCAGCTGCCCCACGTACTCGACCGGCTTCCCATCGATGGAGACGATGATGTCGCCCGGCTCGAGTCCGGCCTTCTTTGCCGGGGAGTCCTCGCTGCCGTAGTCCTCCACCACCACGCCACGGATGTCCGGCAGACCGACGTACGCGGCGTCGTTGGGCGACGCGTTGCGCACGGTCACCCCCAGTGCGGCCCGCTCGACCCGGCCATGCTGGATGATCTGGTCCATCACGTTGCGGGCGAGGTTGATGGGGATGGCGAACCCGTACCCCGAGTAGAAACCGGTCTGGCTCGCGATGGCGGAGTTGACGCCGATGACCTCACCGCGCACGCTCACCAATGGACCACCCGAGTTGCCGGGGTTGATGGCCGCGTCGGTCTGGATGAAGTCCTGGATGCTCCGGTCGCTCGCATTGGGCAGTGCCAGGGTCCGGCCCTTGGCGCTGATGATGCCCGAGGTCACGGTGAAGGTGAGGTTCTCGCCCAGGGGGTTGCCGACTGCGAGGACCCACTCACCTACCCGGGCCGCATCGCTGTTGCCCAGTGGCGCGGGCGTCAGGTTGTTGGCGTCGATCTTGACCACCGCGAGGTCGGTGTTGGGGTCGGTCCCGACGACCTTGGCCTTGAACTCCCGCCGATCGAGCAGCCGCACGGTGACCTGGTCGGAGCCGTCGACCACGTGATCGTTGGTCAGGATGTAGCCATCCCGGCTGACGATGAATCCGGAGCCGGCGCTCTCCTGGAACTCCGGGCTCTGCATGGGCGGATGGGGGAAGAACTGCTCGAAACCGGGCGGCAGCTCCATTCTTGGCGTCTCCGTCCGGGCCTTCCGGTCCGACTTGATGAACACCACGCTCGGCTTGACGTGCTCGGCGACCGACGCGAACGCCTCGCTCAAGTCGGTGAGTCGGGCCGCCCCCGCGGGCAGAGGCGCCACAGGGCTGCTGGAGTTGGCCGCCGGCTGCTGCGCGGAGGAGAAGCGGGGCAGGTGGAGCATGCCGGCAAGCAGCAGGCCTCCCAGAAATGCCGCGGTGATGCCGCCGAAACGTGCCCGGTGCGACTGTCCTTCGTTCATACGTTCTTCCTCGAGCTGAGATTCCCCGACACAGGGCCCTCTGGGGCCCGGACGCTTGCTTGATGCCCCATCCGGCGGATGGGTCGCAGCTCAGCCGGGTCGTTCGGTCGTCGGATGCAATCCAGGGCCGGGGAGCGGCCGCTTCCCGCCGCCCGCGGCCTCTCCCTCGAGCAGGGTAGGCACATCCGGATAGGGAGATATCGTCGGAGCCTCGTCCTTCGATCGAAGCGCCGCCAGGCGAAGCGCGGCATCCTCGGCGTAGCGGCGGAGGAACCCGAGCCGGAGCTCGCTTTCCAGGAGCGGCGGTGCGCCCACGTCTATCCCGAGCATGTCGCGAAACCAGAGGTGCTCGCTCACGCACTGGTGCACCATCTGTTCGCGGACGCTACGTCCCCGCGGATCGGTCCGATGGGGCCGCCCCGGAAGGTCGAAACCGAGCCTTGCCTCCATTCCGTAGTCAAGGCATCATCCGCCGCGGGTGGACCACCGCCCGATTCCCGATTGCCGGAGATCTCTGATGGCTCGATTGGTCCCAGCGCGCCCGTGGCCCCTGTCCGCCCTGGTCCTGCTCTCCACCCTCTCCGCGTGCA
>JBJMOX010000218.1:0-5142 GCA_045803515.1 Gemmatimonadales bacterium | reverse complement strand
GCCCGGCATCACCCGTCGCTTCATTCCGCTCTACGATTATGTCCTGGTGAGCGACCCGCTGTCGGCGGACCAGCGGGCAGCGATCGGGTGGCGCGGGAGGCAGGGTGTCACCGACGGGCGGGCGTTCTTCAACTATTACCGGCTCACGGCGGACGACCGCATCCTCTGGGGAACCAGCGAGGCGACGTACTACGCGGGGAACCGCGTCGATCCGTCCTGCGATCATTCCCCGCCACATTACGCGGCTCTGCGGCAGAGCTTCCGGCGACACTTCCCGGCGCTCGGCGGGCTCGAGTTTCCCTATGCCTGGGGCGGAGCGATCTGCGCGACCACGCGGCTCACGCCGTTCTTCGGGCGGGCGCTGGAGGGACGCGTCCTCTATGGCCTGGGGTACACCGGCCACGGCCTCGGCACCACCCGGCTGGCGGGGCGCATCCTGGCTCACCTGGCGCTCGACCGGTCGAGCGAGCTGCTCGAGCTCGCGCTGGTCCGCCGGAAGCCGTTTCCCTATCCACCCGAGCCGCTCCGCTCCTGGTCGGTGGCCCGCGTGACCCGAGCGCTCCGCCGGGTGGATCAGGGGGCGCGCCCGGGTCTCCTGCTCCGGCTGCTGGATCGGATGGGGATCGGGTTTTCGAGCTGAGCGCGGGAACCGCGTCAGCCTTCCGCCCGCCCCAACGCCACGTCCAGCACTTCGAGCGTGAAGTCCACGTCGGCCGCCGCGATGCACATCGGGGGCTTGATGCGGAGCGTGTTCCCGAACAGCCCGCCCTTCCCCACCAGCACGCCCATCTCCCGGAGCGACTCCCAGATCGCGACCGTCTCCTGAGTGGCCGGCTCTTTGGTCTCCCGATCCCTCACCAGCTCGGCCCCGAGCATGAGTCCCATGCCCCGCACATCACCGATGAGCCGGTGGCGGGTCTGCAGCTCCTTGAGACCGGCCTTGAGCCGCCCGCCCACGATTCGCGAGTTCTCCTGCAGGCCATCCTCCTCGATGATGTCGAGCACCGCGAGCCCCGCCGCCATGGAGACCGGGTTGCCGCCGAAGGTGTTGAAGTGGATCCGCTGGGTCAGGGCTTCGGCGATCTCGCGACGGGTGGTGACGGCGGCGAGCGGCCAGCCGTTGCCGATCCCCTTGGCCATGGTGACGATGTCGGGCACCACGCCGGCATGCTGAAATCCCCAGTAGTGTTCGCCCGTGCGGCCGAACCCGGTCTGCACCTCGTCCGCGATGCAGAGGCCCCCGTGCTCCCGGGCGACGGCGTACGCCTCGCGCAGATAGTTGGGAGCGCCGTGCGTCACACCCCCGACCCCCTGAATCGGCTCCGCGATAAAGGCCGCGATCCTGCCCGGCGTGGAGTAGCGGACCAGGTCCCGGATGTCCTCCGCACTCTTCCGGGCGATCTCCTCCGGCGTGCCGCCGAACGGGCTTCGGTACGGGTCCGGGTTGACCGCGTGATGGATACCGAGATTGGGCTGCTGGGGGAATTTCCAGGTGTGGTGCGAGGTGAGCGCCATGGTGGAGGGCGAGCCGCCATGATACCCGTTGCGTACGGCGACCACGTCGTTGTGCCCGGTAAAGGCCCGCGCCATGAGCACGGCCAGGTCGTTCGCCTCGCTCCCACTGTTGACGAAGTAGGTCACCTCGAGCCCGGGCGGCATTTTTCCGGCGAGCCGCTTTGCCAACGCCGGGACGTTGGGGTGCAGGTAGATCGTGGTGGTGTGCTGGATCGCGTCGATCTGCGCCTTCACCCGTTCCACGAACCTGGGATGGGAGTGTCCGCACGAAACCGTGACGATTCCCGCGAACATGTCGAGGTACCGGCGGCCGGTCTCGTCGTAGAGGTACTGCATGTACCCCTCGACCGGCATCAGCGGATCGCGATAGTAGAGGAAGGTCGACGGGTGGCAGTACTGCCGCCGCATCGCCAGGACCTCCGCCTTGGCGGGTCCGGTGTACGGCCGGGGCCGGTGATCGCTCGGCGGCATGACGGGACGAGCGGGGGCGGTCAGGGTCACGGCGTGCTCCTCTCGGGATCTCCCTCGCAATCACACGATCTCACTTCGACATCCAGTTCGTCCCCGCCTCCCGATTCCACTTGGTCGTGATCTTCTTGGCCTTGGTCCAGAACTCGATCGAGCCGCGCCCGGTGATGTCTCCCACCCCGAACTTGGAGTCGTTCCATCCCCCGAACGGGAACGGCTCGCGCGGCACCGGCACCCCCACGTTGATGCCCACCATGCCGGCGCTGGCCCGCTCCATGGTTCGCCGGGCCAGGCCCCCGCTCTCGGTGAAGATGGAGGCGGCGTTGCCGTAGGGGGACGCGTTCTCCAGCGCGATCGCCTCGTCGAGGTCCCGCGTCCGCACGATGGCGAGCACCGGCCCGAACACCTCCTCCTGCGCGATCCGCATGTCGGGCCGCACCTGATCGATGACCGTGGGGCCCACGTAGAATCCCTGCTCCTTGCCGGGAACGACGGCCTGGCGGCCATCGACCAGCACCCGTGCCCCGCCCCGCTCCGCCTCGGTGATCGCCGCCTCGATCCGCTCCTTGGCCTGCCGGTTGATGACGGGACCCACATCCCGGCCGACCACCATGGCCCGGGCCTGCGCCGCCAGCCGCTCGACGATGTGATCGGTCTCCGAGACCGCCACCATCACCGACGCCGCCATGCAGCGCTGGCCGGTACAGCCACTCATTGCCGCGAGCACCCCGCCGGCCGCCATCTCGGGATCGGCGTCGGGCATCACGATGACGTGGTTCTTGGCGCCGCCCAGCGCCAGGACTCGCTTGAGGGCGGCAGACCCCCGCCGATAGATCTCCTTCGCCACCGCCGTGGACCCGACGAAGGTCACCGCCTGGATGCCCGGGTGATCACAAATCGCCTCGGCGGCTTCGCGCCCGCCGTGCACCACGTTGAACACGCCATCGGGCAGGCCGGCCTCGCAGAGCAATTCGGCGATCCGGACGGCGCTGAGCGGCACCTGCTCGGAGGGCTTGAGCACGAAGGTGTTGCCCAGCGCGATCGCGTTGGGAAACGTCCAGTGCGGCACCATCGAGGGAAAGTTGAACGGGTTGATGGCGGCCACGACACCGAGCGGATGTCGCTCAAGCCGGCATTCGACGCCGCGGCTCACCTCCATCACCTCACCCAGCGACATCTGCGGCAGCGCGCAGGCGAACTCGGTCAGCTCGATGGCCTTGAGGATCTCGGCCCCGGCCTCGGACTTGAGCTTGCCGTGCTCCTCCGTCACCAGGGCGCCGAGCTCGGTGAGATGGAGCTCGAGCAGGGTCTTGTACCGGTAGAAGACCTGCACCCGCTCCTTGATCGGCGTCGCCGACCAGCTCGGAAAAGCTTGAGCGGCCGCGGCAACGGCGAGCTCCACCTCGGGCGCTCCCCCGAGGGGCACGCGGCTGATCACCGCTCCAGTGGACGGGTTTACCACGTCCTGGAACCGCGGTCCACCGGCCACCGGCTGGCCGCCGACCCAATGGCGCACGTCGGGATGCAGCCGGGTGACCTCGCGATCCTCGGCGGGTGCGGCGAACGTATCGAGGGAGGTCACGAAATCACCCCGGCTGGAAAAGGGACGCGAGGACGGCGGTATGGGAGGGAGTGTGCCCGGCGGGGAGCGGAATGTCAATGCGGCGAGCCGCTCCCCTGGTCTGTCGTGCTACTTGCGGACCGCGAAGGCCTTGGAGTCCGCGGAATCACCATTGAGATACAGAAGAACGACATAGGTCCCGGGCTTCCACCCCTTGGGAGGAGCGAAGCGGAACAGCGCATTTTCCTTCGCTCCGGTGGTGACCGACTGCGCGGTGGAGTCGAGCACTTTCGGGCCCTGGGCCAGCCACCGCGCCGCCAGGGTAGCCTGACCGGGGCTCCCCTGGATCGCCGCGGAAACGTACACGGTTTCCTGAGGCGCGAACTGGAATGTCGGTTCCGCGATCAGGTTCGCGGGACCGACCCGCTTCCCGATCATCACGTTGGCCAGGCGCGGCTTCCCGGTGGTCTCCGCCCGCTTGACCGAATCCGCGGCGCGGGTGGCGGAGTCCGCGGCCGCGGTTTCCGCTTGCTTCTGAGCGCTCTCGCCCCCGCAGCCGGCGAGGGAAAGGGTCGCGAACGTGACCGGCAGGAGTATCCGTGCGAATCGCATTCTCGCCTCCCAAAGGGGTTGACGTTCGTCCCAGGCCAAAGAATGGCGCCGCTATGGCGCGCCCGCCAGGGCCAGCAGCCGCTTCCAATGCGCTTCGGAGGCAGGAATGACGGAAAGCCGGGACATCCGAACCAGGCCCAGCTCGGCGAAGGCGGGATCGGCCTTGACCTCGGCGAGCGTTACCGGTCGAGGTAGGCGCTTTCCGGCCTCGATGTCGACCACGACCAGCCGTGGATCGCTCGCGTTCGGGTCGGGACGGGGCGCGCTCGCCACCTGCGCGAGGCCGACCAGCGCCTTCTCGTCGCCCGAGTGGTAGATCAGCACCTGGTCGCCCTTGGCCATGCTGCGGATGTGTTTGAGCGCGAGCGCGTTGCTGACACCGTCCCAGACGGCCCGGTGCTCGCGCGCGAGGTCATCGAACGAGTAGGTATCGGTATCGGTCTTGAGGATCCAGTAGTTGGGCATCGACCCGGAGCTAGTTCGGTGGGGTTTCCCTGCGCTCGATCTCGGTCACGCCTTTCACCTTCCGCACTGCCTTGAGGACCTTGCCCAGGTGCGGCAGATTGTCGACTTCCACGAAGATATTGCCGAACACCGAGCCATCCTTGGTGTGGAGGTCCGCGCCACGGATATTGGTGCCGGTCTGGCTCACCGCCTCCATGATGTCGGCATAAAGCCCCCGGCGATCCTCGCCGGTGACGGCAAGGCGTACGGCGAAGGCTTCGCCCGCGGTCTCCTGCCAGTCGATGTCGACCCGGCGCCCCTCCGCCGAGAGGGTGAGCAGGTTGGGGCAGTCGGCGCGATGGATCGAGATGCCTCGCCCCTGGGTGACGTACCCCACGACCGAATCGCCGGGCACCGGCTGGCAGCATTGGGCGTACCGCACCATGAGCCCGTCCACACCCTGGATCTTGATGCCGCGGCCCAGCCGGATCCGCTCGATCACCCGGCCGAACACCGTCGGCTTGGGCTCCTGCATCTCGTCG
>JBJMOX010000217.1:0-3328 GCA_045803515.1 Gemmatimonadales bacterium | reverse complement strand
GCCCCGGAGGATGCGCCACTCCAGCTTGCGGTACTGGATCTTGTTCTGGCCGAAGGCGAAGAACTGCGCCGATGCGGGCGGTGCCACGGCGCCGAGCAGCCCCGCCAGCAGGACGGCACGCGCCAGCAGCGAGCGGGAGGCGAGGCTCATCGGCGAATCGTCCTGATGACGTCGCCCTGGGTGATCCGGGCAACCGTCGCGGTGCCGTTCACCACCCGGCCGAACACCGTGTAGGTACCGTCCAGATGCGGCTGCGGACCCAGGTTGATGAACCACTGACTGGAGCCGGTGTCCGGGCCGGAGAGCGCCATGCCGAGCATGGGTTGGTCGTAGCGGACGCGATTGATCTCGTCACGAATGGCGCCGCCCGGCCCACCGAATCCGTCGCCGCGCGGATCGCCATCCTGGATGACGAAGTTGGGCACCACCCGGTGCCAGCGGTTCCGGTCGAAGAAGTGGCGATCCACCAGGCGCAGAAAGTTAGCCACGGTCACAGGCGCCTCGGGGCCGAGCAGCTCGATCTCGATCGGCCCCCGGCCCTCGGTGTCGATGGTCACGTGCGGGCGGGCAACGGAGTCGGGGGCGATGAGAAACCGGCGCACCAGATCGCGATAGTCTTCCAGGGTGCGCCCGGTCGCGACGGGATAGGCCGCACCCCAGCGGTCAGCGGCCTCGCTCCAGTTGTCTTCGGCCCACCGGCGGATCAGATAATCGGCGGGCCGGGAGGAGGCCTGGAGAAACTCACGATCGACCCGCGCCTGGGCGGCGGGGCCACTCTTCCGGATGGCGAGGATGCCGCCGAGTGCGGAGAGCGCGGCATCGGGAAAGGAGTCGCGGCCCGTGCGGGCGTACATCGCGGCAAGCGCCGGGAGATCGGCCGGGTCGGCGGCCCGGGCAAGGGCGTTCGCCGCGACGCTCCGCGCGCCCGCGTCCGGGTGGGCCAGCAGCGCCCGGGCGGCGGCGAGGAGCGGGGGCGCCGGCCCCTCGACGGCATCCGACCAGGCCTGGACTCCGGCCGCGATCACCCTGCCGTCCTGATCGGCGAGGAACCAGGGCGTCTTCCCGGGGCCGGCTGCCGCCGACCCCTCGGCCGCGGCGGCTCTTTCGCGCCAGTCGGTGCTTCGCCGCCATGGCGCCGAGGCGGCAGCGAACGAAGCGGTATCCACCCGCGCCAGGGCCACCAGGGCGGCGCGCCGGGCCGCGAAGCTCCGCTTCCCATTCAACAATTTCAGGAGGCCCTTGGCCGCCTCGGAGCCGCCGAGCTGCCCCAGGGTCTCCGCAGCCTGCGCCTGCGCGTTCGGGAGCGGATCATCCAGCAGCGGCGTGATGTGCACCGCGAGTGTCGAGTCATGATAGCTCGCCAGCGCTACCAGGGCGTTGATCCTGACCGCGGGGCTTGCGTCGGCCACGCTCCGGACCAGAAGGTCCGAGGCGGTGCCGGGCGCAAGCCTGGCCGCCTCTGCGTAGCTCCGAGTGAGTCCCCGCGCGGCCAGAGACCGAATGAAAGAATCGGAGTCCTTGAGCGTCAGCAGCAGCCGGTTGGCGGCGGCGGGCGCGTGGAGCCGTGCCAGCGCGTAGACGGCACGCCAGCGGACGCCGGTGCTGGTGTCCTCGGTGAACGGGAGAAGTCCCTGGATCGGGGCGTCGGGGCCCAGGCGCCATGACTCCAGCACGAGTTGCCTGATCACCGGCGCGGGGTCCGCCACCGAGAGGACGACCCGGCCGCCGAGCACGGCGGAGAAGAACTCGCCGACCCGCCGGCCACCGATTTTGGCGAGGGCGGTCACCGCCTCGGCGGCGGACACCGGCTCCAGCGGCGGCACGCCGGTCAGCCGCTCGATCAGCGGCTGCACCGCGGCCGTGTCCCGCAGCAGGCCAAGGCCGAAGGCCGCCGCGACCCGGACGGTGGAGTCCGGGTCGGCCAGTAGAGGGACCACGAGCGCGGTGGCGCGCAGGTCGCCGATCCGTCCAGCTCCCATGGCGGCCACCCGCCGGACCAGGGAGTCCGGTGAGACCAGTGCCCGGTGATAGAGATCCGGCCGGAAATCGCGCGCGTCCTCGGCTGCGAGCAGCGGGGCGAGCTGCTCGACCACCGCCTCCTCCTGGGCCGCCAGAGGGCCGGGCCGGACGAGCAGTGCGCCGCCGAGGCAGAGCGGCAGGAGCAGCCAATGGCGGAGAGCGTGCCGCCTACTCCGCATGCTGCCTCCGCGGACGCTGGCGCTCGATACCAAGCTGGAGCCGAACAGGATCCGGGATCGCAATGAGGACGCTCCGCACGGCATCGGGAAGGCGGGTGAGCGTCATGGCGGAGCTGAGCGCCATGAGCGAGGTGAAGGCGGTGGCGAGCAGCCGGCGGTCATCGGCGTGCTCCACGCTGTATCCGAAATCGATCCTGCGGGACCCGACCTCACGGACCCAGCAGCGGATCCGGACCGGGTCGTCGTACCGGGCAGGCTCACGATATCTGACGGCCACCTCGCCAACCACCAGCCGAAGTCCCGCGCGCTCCAGCTCGTGATAGCTCATGCCGCTCAGCCGCAGGTGCTCGGTCCGGGCGATGTCGAGCCAGACGAGATAGCGTGCGTGGTAGACGACCCCCATCTGGTCGGTCTCGGAGTAATTGACCCGGACCAGGGTCTCCGAGACTTCGGGGACGGTCATGGGGTGGCCTCATGGGGTGAGAGACGTCCGGACGCCCGCGACCGTGACACCGAGCCCGGCCGCGGTTGCGGCCGGAAGCGGGGCGGCCCATCTTTGGCGCCGTGCTGGGGCATGCGCTCGTCGTCGTCTCCGACGCCCACCTGGGTGTGGCACCGCCTGACGTCGAGGAGAGGCTCCTGGCCTTCCTCGAGGACGTGCCGGCGCTGGGCGATTGTCTGCTGGTGAACGGCGACCTCTTCGACTTCTGGTATTCCTACTCGCGGGTAATCCCCCGGCGCGGCTTTCGGGTCGCGGCGGCGCTGGCCGCGCTGGGGCGCCGGCTCCCGATCGTGATGGTGGGAGGGAACCACGACCGCTGGGGTGGCGATTTCTGGGCCCGAGAGACCGGCATCCGGTACGAGCCGTCCTCGGCGAGCTTCGAGGTCGGCCACCGGCGCGTGCTGGCCATTCATGGAGACGGCCTGGACGAGCCCGGCTTTCGCGCCGCCCTGCTGCACCGCCTCATCAACCACCCGATCACCGCCGCGGTGTATCGGTCGATCCATCCGGACCTGGGGTTGCGGCTAGTCGACAAGCTGAGCCCCCACCTGGGCAACCACGAGCCCAATGCCACATTGCACGACGCCGTGGCTGAGCGCCAGCGGGTCTGGGCGGAGCGGCGCCTGCT
>JBJMOX010000216.1:0-5956 GCA_045803515.1 Gemmatimonadales bacterium | reverse complement strand
TCTGATCTCACCGCACGAGAAGGCGTGCGCCGGCGGGTGGAGCCTGGGTTACGATCCGTACGACCTCCGCTCGTTCGAGAGCGCGCACGGCACCGAGGCAGAGCTGGCCGATCTGGTTCGGCAGGCCCACACCCTGGGGATTCAGGTGTACGCGGACATGGTCTTGAACCACATGTGCAGCAACAATTTCAGCTATCCCCGCTTCTCAAGGAACGACTTCCATACCGTCGGGGGGATCCCGGATGGGGCGAGCCAATGGCAGACCGAGAACGGCGCGCTCAGCGGGCTTGAGGATCTGAAGCAGGAGTCGCCCTATGTCCGTGGCGAGCTGTGGAATTTCCTGGTCAAGACCAACAACCTGGGCTTCGACGGCTACCGGTGGGATGCGGCCAAGCACGTTCCGCAGTGGTATTGGAGCGAGCACATCCTGCCAAACGTCAAACGATGGGGCAAGTACAGCTTCGGGGAGGTCCTCAGCGGCGACGTGGGCTATCTCTCGTCGTACGTCGCGACGGGCATGGCGGTGACGGACTACGCCCTCTACTTCGTGATTCGGGACAGCTTCCGGCTAGGCGGCAATCTGGCGGCGCTCGACGGCGCCGGGCTCGCCGCGGTCGACGGGCCCGCGGCGCTGACCTTCGTCGAGAACCATGACGTCCCGCCCCCGGTGAACCGGCTGCTCGCCTATGCCTTCATCGCCGCGTATCCGGGGTATCCCGCGTTCTTTCGGGTCGACCTGGACGACGCGGCGCTCAACAACCTGGTGTGGGTGCAGAACACCCTCGCCTCCGGACCTTACGTGAACCGCTACAAGGACCCCGACACGATCGTCTTCTCCCGCGGCGACCGTCTCCTGGCGGGCATCAACCAGCGAGGGAGCTGGGTGAACAAGCGGGTGCAGACGCCGTGGGCCAACACCCAGATTCACGACTACACCGGCCATGTGCAGGACGAGCGGACCGACGGGGCAGGGTGGGTGGAGGTGTGGGTTCCGCCGGGGGGGTACGTGATGATGGCGCCGCTGCGGTGAGGCGACGCCACCCGGGGTTCCTTCCTATCGTGTGATCGATGACGCCGTTCCGGTGGACCTGAAGTCCAACCTGCTGAGGTGCCCGAAAGTTTGCTGAGCCCACCCACACCGCTCGCGCATCACGCGCCGATTAACTACGTTGACCGGATCGTTCGAACATTGTCATCCGCGTGAGGTGACCACCATGCCGAAGGCGACGAAGCCCACGTCCCGGCGCGCGAGCGTGCGCGAGACACCCCAGTCGATGGGCAAACCCGCAACCCTGCTCAAATGGGTCGGCGGCACCACCGCCGTCCTCTCGCTCGTCTTCGGCCTCCGGCAGCTCGCCGGGCTCATCTCCGACGCACGCGAGCGCCGGCATCACGTCGCCGAGCTGATCGCCACGGGAAGGCTGCAGCAGGACGCGCGGGACTACGAGTCCGCGTGGAAGAGCCTGGGCAAGGCGGCCGAGCTTGGGGCCAGCGAGCCGAGCGTTCGCACGGCACAAGAGGACCTCGCGATGGCCTGGCTCGACAACATCCGGGGCGATCAGGGGCCGACCCCGTTCATCGCCATCGTGGACATGCTGGGTCCCGTGATGAGCCGGGGTGCGGTCTCGGCCGAAGGCTCCCGGAAGGCCGATCTGCTCGCGCATCTCGGCTGGGCCGATTTCCTGCGCTGGCGCGACGGCCAACGCGGTCTCGACCCGGCGGGGCGGTATCGCCTGGCCCTGGCCGCGGATTCTCAAGACGTGTACGCGCACGCCATGCTGGCGCACTGGATGCTGTGGAACGGAGGAGCCGTGGAGGAGGCGAACCAACACTTTGCCAGGGCGCTGAGATCGGGGCGGGAGCGCCCCTATGTGCGCCGCCTCCAGCTCGCCGCGCTGGCGAACAGGAGCGACGGGCCGGGCGAGGCCGAAATGATTCGAGTGGCGAACGACATGAGGAAGAGCAACGACTCCATGGGTCCCCATGACCGAGACCGGATGTGGGACAGCTATTACACCCGCTTCGTCGCTTCCGCAGGCGCGGCTTCGACCGAGCAAGTAGCCGCCGCTCCGCCGGCCGAGCAGCTGGCCACCTATCGCTGGGTCTTCGCGAATAGCGGGTACGTGGAGTCCAAGGGTTTCCTGTACCAATACATTCTGGCCCGGCTCCAGGACGCGGCGGGCCAGGATGCGGACGCGCTGGCGACCTACCGATCGGTGCGATCAACGCTGCCTGCCCACGAGGTCAGCCGGATTCGAGGTCGGGTCGATTCCGCCGTCGGGCGGCTCAGCAAGAGACCCTGAGCCGGGCCAATCCGCGAAGAGGTACCATGCCAACCAACTCCACTTCCCCTGGCGCCTGGGCTTCCGTCAAGGACCTGGTCGAGACCGCCAGCAAGATCGCGACCATCGTGCTCGCCGTTGTCGCCTACTATGCCACCCAGCAATACAACCGGCAACAGGACCTGCAGCGCGAGGCGCATGAGCGCGAGCAGCGGCTGGACCAGCAGCAGCAGGCGGCGCTGCACCAGATACAGACCATCATCGGCCTGTTCGATCCGCTCGCGTCCCCGGATCTCAAGAAGCACAACCTGGCGGTCATCACGGTCAAGGAGCTTACGGCCAACATCCCTCTCGCCATCAAGCTCTGTCTGGCGGCCGCCTCGCAGGCGGAGTGCGCCAGCCCCATCTCGGCCTTCGGCACCGATACCCTCCTCGCCCTGTCGCGCGACACGACACGCAGCGCCAGGCCACTGCGGCAGACGGCGGCGCGAGCCTTGGACTATCAGCAAGCGGAGCCCGACAGCTCGGGTGACCGGCACGTGGTGACGTCGACCGCCGCCGGAGCCGCGGGAGGCGGGCGCCCCGCACCCGGGATCACGCCATCCAAGAGTGGCTGGGTGTTCCTGGGGTCGTACAACGACAGCACCTGGGCCACCCGCTATCTGGAATTCCCCGCCCGGACGCCGCCGGCGAGTCTCCGGGGTCAGAGCCTTCCCGTGCGCCCCGCGAGCGGAGCCCTGAACGTGCGGGGCAACCTGTTCTACGAGGCGGGCTACGACCGCATTCTGGACGTCCTCACTCCCGGCAGCATGGTGACCGTGGACAGCATCGACTCCTATGCCGGCGGGGGCTACTATATCTGGGCCCGCGTCCGATATCGGCTGGGATCACGATGAGACACGACGAGTCGCTCTCTTGGGCGGACCCGCCATGCGGCTGAAGCACGTCAGCGTGGCGCTGATCGCGCTCGCGGTGGTCGTCGCCGGCGTCGGCTGGTGGAGGGAACGGTCGCACCCGCAGCCGCGGCTGGAATCGGCCCGGGACAGCGTCCTGACCGTCGTGCGTCAGGTCGGGCCGCCCATGCCCGAGCCAGCCGCGCGCCAGGTGCCCGACGCCCGCTCGGCCTTCCTCAAGCTCCACGACGGGGACCTGCGCAGCACATTCGACGTCGCCGATGTTCTGCTCGACGACAGTCTGGCCCTGGCCCTGACGCGCTACTCCATCGGGCACACCGTCTACCACGATATCGTCTGGCTCCGGCGCGTCGGCCGGGGCTGGTTTCCCACGGACCGTCAGCTTGCGACTCCATCCGACAGTCCCCCGCAGCCGGACTCCCTTCAGCTAGCCGCGACACGCTGGCTGAGGGAGGGTGCCGCCCGCTGGTGGTAGAAGAGGCGTCCCCCATGGCCTACGTGCTCGCCCTCTTGCTCGTCCTCGTCGCCGTGGTACTCCCGCTGTGGCGACCGCTCCACCAGGGAATCACCGGGGCGATCGAGCGGCTCCGGCGGCGACCCCCGCGCTGGCTCGGCTTTCATGCCCCGGCACCGGTCCCCAGCGCTCCCCTGGGCGAGCTCGACTTCGTGGGCCGCGAATCGGAGCTTAAGAAGCTGTTCGATGCCGTCCGGGATCCGAGCGAGGGCATGAAGCTGGTGCTCATCGACGGGCCGCCAGGGAGCGGGAAACGGGCGCTGCTGGAGGAGTTCAAGCGACGAGTGCCGACCACGATGCGAAGCGTCTGCAGCGGGCCCCTGGTCAACCTCACGCATGCCTGCGATCCCGACCTGGCGTTCACCGAGATCGTCCTGACGCTCGAGCGCGACGGACTGCGGCGGTTCGACAGGTTCCGCCGCAAGGTGGATACCTACCGGGCCAAACGCGCGGGAGTCGCTACCGCCGCGGAACGGCGGCTGGGGCTCGCCTTCCAGGCCGGCAAGACCCTCACCAGCGCCTTCGTTCCGCAACTGGCGAGCGAGCTGATCAAGATGGGCGCCGACGAGGCGGAGAAGACCATCGAGGAGCGCTGGATGGTGGCGCCGGATCTGGGCGCGGTGGTCGAGGCATTCGCCAGCGACCTGCGGGAGGCCTTGAACGGGGAAGAGGTTTCCAAGGGCGATGGAGGGGTCGAACCGGGCGTGCAGTCGGCCGTGCTGCTCTTCGAAAACCTCGATGCCCGACCAGGCGAGCCCGACACCGAGCTGATCCGCACGCAGCTGCTGCCGGCGCTCAGCGCGGTCCGGGTTTGCGTCCTGGCGACCGTCCAGCGCGCGGAAGGCGTGGCCGGCCTCGCCGAGCACGCCACCCGGCTCGAGATCCGGTTCTTCAACGAGGAGGAGACCCGGGACTTCGCCCGGCACCACATCGGCATCCCCGAGGCAAACCAGACGCTGATCACCGAGATCTGGACCTCCACCCATGGCTCGCCGCAGCGCCTGGCCATCCTGCATCGCTATTTCCAGCGCTATCCCGATGAGCGGAAGCAGCCCGCCCTCGCCGACCGGGCGCGCTCCGCCGTCGCCACCGAGCAGGCCAACGACCTCCTGTCATCGGCGGAGACGGACTTCCAGCAGCAGCTGATCCGGACGATCTCCCCGCTGCGCGACTTCAACAGCGAGCTGATCGAGGAGGTGTTCGCCGCCCTCGGCCTCCAGGCCGGCGAGGCCCAGCCGCCACCTGCGACACAGCTGCTCAGTGCCAGTCGCGGCCCCCGCTGGTTCACCCGGGGGCCGCGGGGATGGTCATTCGATGACCCGGCCTATCGCGAGTCCATTCTGCGCGAGTTCCGGGAATCGGACCCCGGGCGCTGCCGCAAGGTTCATCTCGCCGCGGCCCGCTATCACCGACGCGCGCTGGATCGGCTGGACGGAATCAGTCCCGCGGAGCCGGCGGAAGGAAACCAGCTCGACTGGCTGCTCACCTACCAGTCGTCGTTCGCCGCGGTCCGTCGGTTCGCCGACCCGGAATACGTCTGTCACCTGAGCGACTGGCTGTACCATGTGGCATCGGTGGAACGGGAACGGGCGTTCTCCACGGCGCAGGACCAGGTGGCCGAGGCGCTGTTCGCCGAGCGACACGCGGAAGCCCAGGAGCTGCTGGCGGCGGTCAACGAGGCCTCGCTCACGGCGCTGCAGCGCACCCGGGTGAGACTCCTGCTCGAGCTGACGGCCGCCCTGGGCCGGACCGACCGCGCCGCGACCGGGGCCTCGCTCCGCGAACTGGATCAGCTCGGGGGTGCCACCCCGCTGCTCCGCGCGTTCGAGTGCTGGTACCGGGGAATCTGCGAGTATCAGCGAGCCCAGCTCCCCACCGCGATCGATTCGTTCGAGCTCGCCCGTGCCCGTCTCCGTCGGCTGGAGGAGCAGGCTCGGGACGCCCGGGTCCTCCGGATCGCTTGTCGCAACGCCACCTGGTTGGCCTGCGCCAGGGCGGAGCTGACCCGCGACGCGGAAAATGCCGTGCTGATCCTGGACGAGCAGATCGGCCAGCTCACCGCCGCCATCGGCCAGCGGGGGGCGCTCATACCGGAGCTGCTGGCGGAGGTACATCGCGCGCGAGCCGTCATCTACCAGAACCTCGGGGCCGGCGCGGACACCGTGCTGCTGGGATACAACGGAGCGCTTCAGGCCTTGGATGAGAGCGACCTTCCGGAGGACCGCGCCCGTCTCAAGCTGGACCTG
>JBJMOX010000215.1:0-6809 GCA_045803515.1 Gemmatimonadales bacterium | reverse complement strand
TTCGCCGATCGGCGAGCGCGAGGACGTCCTCGAGATCGCGAACGCCGACAGTACCGGCGTCCACTACGCCTGGCACGAGCGCACGATCTCCAATAAGGGCGACACCACCACCGGGTTCCGCAAGCGCTTCGTCCGCGCGAACGATTTGGCCGGCGCACCGCGGTTCGACGACATCTTCGGCCCCGACGAGCAGGTGCGCCCGGGCTTCACTGCCCTCTCGATTTCCTCCGCGGTGTACCGGCAACTGCGGGACGCCGGAACCGCCCAGTTCAGCATGATCGTGACCCCGCTCGAATCCCGTGACATGAGCGCGAGGGCGACGCCCGTGGCCGCGATGTTCGCTCCGTCGCGGTCGCGCTACAAGGGCAGCCTGACGCGGATCTCGCCCCGACCCGAGCCGTTTCCGCTGCTAGTCAACGGCAGCCGAGCCGACGTGCCGGCACTGCGTCTCAAGGGAAACTTTGCCGACGGCATGCGCCGCGCCGAATGGGATCTCTGGGTCCTCGCCGATAGCGCCCACCCGTTGCTCCTCAAGTCCGTCTTCCAGGGCGACGTGTTCCAAATGGTGCGCGCCGACCTTCCAACCGAGCTGCCACTGGCATCCGGTGATCTCACCGGGGCCAAGGTTCTCGCGAAAGAGCTCGACGCGAGCTGCCGCATCGAGTTGCCGGGCGTCTACTTCGCGTTCGGCACCGCCGCGATCGATCCGATCTCGGATCGTGCGCTGGCCGAACTGGCGCAGGCCCTGGCCCCGCATCCCGCCTGGCGCTTCACCGTCGAGGGCCACACCGACAGCGTCGGCACCGCCGCCGCCAACCAGGCGCTTTCCCGCCGCCGCGCCGAGGCGGTGCGCGCGCGCCTGGCCGAGCGGCACGGCGTGGACACCCACGAATGGGCCGCGGTTGGCTACGGCGCGAGTCGCCCGCGCGAGCCGAACACGACGATCGAAGGTCGTGCGCGCAACCGGCGCGTCGAGCTGGTGCGGGACTGCCGCTAAACAATTCGCCGCTGGAGGTCCGCATGCATGGCTTCATTCGACCGGCCGGATTGATGATGATGGCCGCTCTGCTGGCCGGACGGGCCGAGGCGCAAGGCCCCAAGGCGCGCATTACGCTCACCGGCGGTCCCCAGGCCGGGAGCTACGACATGAACGGCGGCGCCCTGTGTGTGACCTCCGACGTCGGACCCGCCGACCAAGGTTTCAGTGCCGAGTTCCTGGCCGATCCGCCGCGTGGGTGGCGCAACGGGCCACCCTACCTGTCGCACCTCTGGTTCTCCACGCCGAGGGTGCGGCATCCCAAGCCCGACGCGGTCTCGGTCGGGGTCGCGTTCAGCAAGTGGGGTACGCCGACCACCGAGATCCAATACAAGGTGTTCACCATCCCGCGCGAGCTGGACCACAACCCTGAGCTCGGCAGGACATTGACCGGCCGGGGGAACGCCAACGTGCGGAGTACGGGCGGCAACTTCACCGCGACCTTCAGCGGACAGACCGAGGATGGGGTCCGAATGGAAGGGAGTCTCGAGTGTCAGGCGCGGGACTGATGCAAAGCTCTATCGGAGGCCTCATGCGGAAGAAGACCTGTACGCTGCTTTCCGTCCTGGCGGCCTGCGCCGGGTGGTCAACCCTGCAGGCCCAGTCGACTGCGATCGACGCCTGCACCGTTCTGACCCGCGACGAGATCAAGACTCTCTCGGGGAACCATGATCCAGGGCCGCCGTCACTCAGCAACTACCACCCCGGCGACCAGGTCACGAACTGCTTCTGGCAGCGGACCAGTCCTCATAGCTCCGTTTCACTCTGGTCCAACGTGAGTCCCAAGGAGCCCAAGGGTCTCGCGCTCAAGCAACTGCTCGACCGCGGCAAGAAGGCGCGCGCCGTCCCGGCGCTCGGCGACGATGCGTTCTTCGTGGAAGAGACCGACGGCGTCCCATCCGGGACGCTATACATGCGCGTTGACCACTATCGGTTGGTGCTCTTCAGGGAAGCGGACACGCCGCTTGCCAAATCCGAGTCAGTCCTGCCGACGCTCACGGCGTTCGCGAAGGCCGCCGTCCCCAAGCTGCGCCGGGCTGGGTGACCATGACGACCCTCATCTCCCGCGTCCTGCCGCTTGCGACACTCGTGGTGCTCACGGCGTGTGACCGAAACGCCGGCGCTCGCAGCAGCCAACCCGCCAAGGGCCCCGCCGGCACGGCATCGACCGTTCGCACCGCCACCCCACCGATCGACGCCTGCGGCTGGATCTCGGCCGCCGACGTCTCGAAGATCGTCGGCCCGCTCGCCGGCACTCCCCATTCGACCGACGACGGCTGCGTCTATCCGCTACCGGTGGACTCGGAGACCGCACGCCGGCGCGCGGATGCGGCCGAGCTCCGTCGCAAGATCGAGGAGAAGTTCGGCAAGTCCGATGACGTGGCCCCAACGCCCGATACGAGCGCCGTGATCGTGGAGGTCCGGGTCTATTCCTCTCCAGCGATGGGACGCGGGGTAGCCGCGTCCTTCGCGAAGATGGGCCAGATGATGTGCGACGACTCCACTTCCAGGTCCATGCCATGGTGCAAAGCAGCCGAGCGCGATACGGCGCCACCGCCCCTTCTTCCGGGGTGGGACAGAAATAACGGTCCCACCTCGAAGTCGTTCTTCGGAGGAGTCGGCCATATCGCGGTGAACGTGAAGGTCCAGGCTGCCGAGGTGACTCGCGACCAGACGGTCGCGATCGCCAACCGGATCCGGGAGTCGATTCCCGATCTTCCGTTCCCGGCGACCCGGCCGAGCAATGTTGCCGGTCCCGATCCCTGCATTCTGCTCAGCGTAAAGGAAGTCGAGTCGGTCCTCGGCAAGCTCGTGGTGCCGCCGTACCGCTCGGACGAGGAAACGCCGCTCGCGATGGAGCAGGGGAAGAGCTGTTCCTATTACACCGCCGGTCACCACGCGTTCGTCCTCACACCGACATGGGAGTATGGCGGCACCGCGTTCGACGCGATGCGCGGAATCGGCGGCCTGGTGGAGCGGGTCGCGCCAGGCCTCCACAACGATGCGGCAGACACGCTCGACTCGGGGCCGTGGGAAGACGCAGCCGGCGATCCCTCCACCGGCGAGCTCTACTTCCTCAAGGGCGACCGGTTGATCCAACTCGGCTACTCCGTCTCGTCCACCGATTTCGATGGCGCCGTCCGGCTCGCCCGCCTTGCGGTCGGACGGCTGTGAGCTTCCCACACCGAAGACCGAGAGACACACCCGGAGGTATCGTATGCTGCGCAGATCTCGATCGCTCGCACTCGTGCTCTTCGTCACCTTCGCGGTGGGTATCCTCAGCGCGTGCGGCGACCGCGCTTCGGGCCAAGCGATGTCCGCCGCATCCAAGTCGAGCCGGCCACCGTCGTTCTGCCCATCGTTCGAAGACGTGAGCACGGCAGCAGGCATTCCCGTCACCTTGAAGGTGGCGGGCGGTAGCAAGGACAGCTTTCTCTGCTCCTACGAGCTGACCGGTCGCTACCGGGGCACCTCCATCGAGCTCACCGGCGAGCCCGTCTCATTGGCGGAAGATGTCTTCAGCAAGGTGAAGGAATCGGCGAAGGTCATGAACGGCCAGGGTGCCGAGGCCGAACGGATCGACCTCGGCTCCGGAGGGTGGGCCTATGGCGGCGACGGCGGGGAGGCCGCCGCGGCCGGCGGCAGTCACGTGTACCATGTCACGCTCCACAGCGGCCCCCTCTCCAGCATTGGCGACCAGAAGGATGCGCTGGTACGCGTCCTCAAGCTGACCCTGCAGACAGCGCCGGCAGGTCAACCCGAATCGGGGCAGAACGGCTGCATGCTGGCCAGCATCGCCGAATTCGCCCAGGCGTACGAGATCGACCCCAGACTCCGCGGCATGGCCTCTGATCCGATGGCGACCGACATGTCGTGGGGACCGCATTGCGACTACGATGGCGGATCGATCGACCTGTTCCAGACCAAGCCATTGGATAAGGAACTCGATCGGGTCCTCGGGTTGATGGAGGCCGGGAAGCAGCCACGGCTGTCGGTCCAGGGCCTGGGGCAGCGCGCGTTCTTTACGACCATCTACCCGGACGATGAGAACCGGCGTCGTGGCTTTCTCGCCGTCTATGCCGGCCGGCGGATCGTGTCCTTCAGCATGGATGCGCACCCGAACGAGGCGATCGAAGCGACGCGGCCGAGGCTCGAGCGCTTAGCCAGGCTGGTGTTGCCGCGGCTCAAGTGAGCCGCGGCGAGACGGCGACGCCATGCGTGTGATCGCTCGGGTACTGATGTTCGCCGCACTGGTGGCTGCACCCTTCGTGGGTGCCTCCCTCTGGCTCGACGCCCACGGCGAGACGGCCGTCGGCACGGTCACCCGCAAGGACGAAACGGTCGGGATCGAGCATCAGCCGACCGGTGGCTGGTACCTGCGGCGCTCGCTCGTCCTCCAGGTCCCGGATATCAGGTCCGGTTTCCGCCCGTCCGTCTGGGCGGACTCGGCGGAGTTCGACAGGATCCGCCCTGGCAACCGGGTCACCGTGCGATACGTGCCCTGCTGCCCGATCTTCGCCCGACTCGCGAGCCACTCCACCCGCGATGCCGTATGGGAGGCGGCCCGCGAGCTCGGGTCGGACCCGCTGCTCGACTGGTGCGCGATCGGTGTGGTCGCATTCGTGCTCGCGGCACGCATTGCGTCGTTCGTGGTGCTCGCGACCGGGGCCGCCTGGCTCGGCGTGGCGCTGGCGTTCCTCTTTCCGGCGCGGCCGCCCGGCGCAGCCGCGGGTATGGAGACGCTGGCCCGGGTGTCCGGCGTTTCACTGGTGGAGGACAGCCCTCGCCCTTCCGGCCGCCGCTATTCGAACAGCATCAACACGCACCCCGAGCGGCTGAACGTGCCGTACGAGGTCGTGCAGCTCCGTTTCGCTCCCGCGGCCAGCCCCGACTCCGTGCTCGCGGTGGACGAGGTGGACGCGGCCTCGGTGCCGTCGCTCGCCCCCGGCGCCGTCGTGCGGGTGCGTTATCTGCCAGCCGCACCCCGCCAGGCGATGCTGATCGATGCGACCCGCACCTTCCGCCAGCGCAACCGGTTCCACTTCCTTTTTCTGGTGCTCGGGTGGGCCGGGATCGGCACCGCGGCGGGTCTGGCGTGGCGCCTGCGCGGGCGGCGCCGCGCGGGGGCGGCCGCATGAGCGGCACGGCGCCGGTCGATCGTCTCGACGGGCTCCTCGCCCCTCACGCCAACCGCGTCGAGCTCACCGGGCCGCTCCGCTCACTGGCATTCCCCCACCGCTGCGCCAATTGCGGCGCTGCGACGACCGGGCGGTTGCCGGTACGCAAGGTGTTCGCGCGCAATGCGGGCTACCGGCGCTGGGCATCCCCGAGGCGGTACCCGGGATACCGCATCGACACCGCGCGCGTGCCGTACTGCCACGCCTGCCTCGCGCAGGACGCGCGGGAGCGCGACTCGCTGGCGTTGCGCTGGCGTCGGCGCCTCGGCGGCATGCTCATCCGGTTCTGCCCTGCGGTCTTCCCGCTCGGCTTCGCCGTCTACCTGCTCACCACCATCGAGCCTCCGACGCACCCGGGCGACCCGGCCGGCGGCTTCGAGCGCGCCCTCGCGCTCGTGTTCGGACTCTCCGGCGCGGGACTCCTGGCGTATGCCTGGTGGGATACCCGCAACCGCATGGTGCCGAAACAGACCAACGTGACGCTCGCCTTCGACTTCGGCCCCGACGTGTCCGACATCCTCGATCACGCCCAGCGCCGCATCTACGCCATGCGAGACGCGGCCTTCGCCGATGCGTTCACGGCCCTCAACCGGGATCGGATCTGGCGGCCGGATCCGGCGGCGGTTCGGGCGGAGAAGCGGGTGTGGATCGCGTGTGTGGTCTTCCTCGCGCTCGCGGCGATCGGTGCGGCGGTGCTCAACCGCTAGATCTGTTTCCATGGCCGCGTGTCGAGAACCATCCAGAGCGAAGGGAAAAGGGTCAGACCCGTTAGGGCATGATCGAGGGAGTCTGACGTCTGGGTTCACAAGGCCGCAATACGGACTGCCCAGGGCTATCACGCCGCCGCGGTGGTCAACGGGGTGCTGTACGCCGTGGGCGGTTACGATAGCGCCGCGCTAACCGGCGTGGAGGCCTATGCGCCCGGGACCAACACCTGGACGGCTAAAGCCCCGCTGCCCCGAGCCGACGCCCCGCGTCCGAGGGTTTTCCCTTTCGGCTACTGAGCCGCCCCTTCAGCTGCCCTCGATGCATCTCGACACCATCCAATCGGTGCTCGAGCAGCCTCTCGTCAAGGCCTGGCAGCGTTGGCCGACGGAGGACGGCGCAGCCGGTCAATCCCTCGAGCTGTGACCACCTGAAGAACGAACCGCCGCCAGAAGTCGCGATCTCCTGGCGGCGGTTCACCTCCCCAGCTCCGGATCATCCACCCCCGGAATCTCAGGGTTCCACATCCAGCCGCTCGAGCGCCCCTCGCAATCGAACCAGCACCTCGCCGATGGCGCTTTCCGACACGCTGCCGACCGAGAGCCGGAACCACCCTGGCTCACCGTCGAAGCCGAAGGCCTCGAACGGCACCGCGGCGAGGCCGGCCTGCTCGAGCAGGTAGCACCGCATTGCCTCCGTCGAATTCAGTTCGCGGCGCACCCCGCCGCTCCCGCCGGCGCAGCCCCCGCCGCTCCCGCCCCCGAACCGCACGCTGAGATACATGCCGCCCGACGGGGCGACCACCTCGACGGGCAACCCGTCTCGCCGCATCGCCAGCATCCCGGTGTGCAACTGGTCGAGCCGCCGTGCGAGACCGATCTGCATCGTGC
>JBJMOX010000214.1:0-4002 GCA_045803515.1 Gemmatimonadales bacterium | reverse complement strand
GGAGCGGCAGCTGTGGGCTTGGAGTGGCGCCGGGCCCATGGCGGTGTCGTGAGCACGATGTCCCCATCTGTCGCCGCCCTCCGAGCCGAGTTCGGAGGCGCCATCGAGCGGAGCCTGGTCTCCTGCGGCGACACGGTGGTCTATGTCGCGGCGGAGCGGGCCCACGACGTGCTCGCCTGGCTCAAGGACACACCGGCGCAGAACTTCAACTATCTGACCGATGTGACCGCGGTGGACTATCGTGACCCCGAGCGGGCGCTCGAGGTGGTCTACCAGCTCCGCTCGTTGCCCCGTCGCGCCAATCTGCGGGTGAAGGCCGCGCTGGACAAACGGTCGTCGCTCGAGATCCGCTCGGTCTACGATCTCTGGCGCGGCGCCGACTGGCTGGAGCGCGAGGTGTACGACATGTTCGGCGTCACCTTCGTCGGCCACCCCGACCTGCGCCGCATCCTCATGTGGGAGACCTACGCCGAGGGCTATCCGCTCCGGAAGGACTTTCCCCTCCGGGGCCACTTCAGCCGGGCGGAGCAGACCCGCCAGGCGCTCGCCGCCAACCCCGAAGCGCACTACTCCCTGGAAGAGCTGTCGATCGCCGACGCGTATGACGAGCTGCCGCCGGACATGCGGGAGCGGTTGGCCCGCGGCGAGCGAGGGTTTCTCAGATGAGTCTACGCACCGTCGAAATGGCGCTGGCCACGCCGGGCCTGGACCAGGAGGGCCGCCCGACCCGGGTGCCGCTCGGCGCCGGCAAGGGGGCGGGGCACTACGACGAGGACTTCGGCGCCGAGCACATGTTGGTCAACATCGGCCCCCAGCACCCGGCCACCCACGGCGTGCTCCGGCTGGTGATCGAGCTGGAAGGGGAGTCGGTCAAGCGCTGCATCCCCCACCTCGGCTACCTCCACTCCGGCTTCGAGAAGCTGGGTGAGTACCGGCACTACAATCAGATCATCCCCCTCACCGACCGCACCGACTATCTCTCGCCCATGGCCAACAACGTCGGCCTGGCGCTGGCGGCGGAGAAGCTGATGAGCATCCAGGTGCCGGAGCGGTGCCGGGTGCTGCGGGTGATCGCCTGCGAGATGAGCCGGATCATCTCCCACCTGGTCTGGCTGGGCACCACCGGGATCGACCTGGGCGCGTACACCCCGTTCCTCTGGTCGTTCCAGGAGCGGGAGCGAGTCTACAACCTGCAGGAGCAGTGGACCGGGGCGCGGCTCACCACCAGCCTCACCCGGGTGGGCGGCATGATGGCCGATATCCCCGACGGCTGGGAGGCGGGACTCCGTGAATTCACCCGAACCTTCCCGACCACGCTCAAGGAAGTGGACACCATGTTCACCCGGAACGCCATCTGGATCGGGCGGACCCAGGGTGTCGGCGTGCTCACGGCGGAGGAGGCGACCAATTATTCCCTCTCCGGTCCGATGCTGCGGGCGAGCGGGGTGGACTACGACGTGCGGAAGGACCAGCCCTACCTGGACTACGAAACCTACGACTTCGACGTCCCGATCGGCGAGCACGGCGACATCTACGACCGCTACCGGATCCGGCTGGAGGAGATGTGGCAGTCCAACCGGATCCTGGAGCAGGCGCTCGACCGCCTGGAGAAGCTCAAGGGCGCGCCGATCAACGTGGACGATCCCCGGGTGATCCTGCCGCCCAAGTCCCGGGCGATGAGCGACATGGAGGCGATGATCTTCCACTTCAAGCAGGTGATGGAAGGGGTGAAACCGCCGGTGGGCGAGGCGTACCTGGGCATCGAGAACCCCAAAGGCGAGCTGGGCTACTACTTTGTCTCCGACGGGACCAGCAAGCCGGTCCGCTGGCGGATCCGCCCGCCGTCGTTCATCAATCTCTCGAGCCTTCCCAAGATGTGCGAGGGCGCGCTCCTGTCCGACGTCATCGCCATCAACGCCAGCGTGGACATCGTGATGGGAGAGGTCGACCGATGAGCGCACACCAGGCAAGCAGCCATGCCGCCGAGCGGGCACCCCACGAGCCGGTGTTCGTCGGAGCCAACCGGGAGCGGCTGGACGCACTCTTCGCCCGGTACCCGACCAAGCAGGCGTGCCTGCTACCCGCGCTCTGGCTGGTGCAGGAGGTGCGGGGCTGGATCAGCGAGGCGTCGATCGGCGAGGTCGCGGAGGCGCTCGACGTGACTCCGGCGTACGTCAAGGGCGTGGTCACCTTCTACACCATGTACCACACCCATCCGGTCGGACGGCACTTTATCCAGGTCTGCACCACCACGCCGTGCAACATCTGCGGCGCGGAAGATGTGGTGAAGGCGCTGCTCACGAGCACCGGCTGCGGTGAGCTCGGGGCCACCAGCTCCGACGGCCGGTTCACGGTGATCGAGGTCGAGTGTCTCGGCGCCTGCGGCTTCGCCACCCCGATCCTGGTGGACGACGACTTCATCGAGAACGTGACGCCCGACAAGGTCCCGGGCATCCTGCAGAGGTATCCGTAATGGGCTTCCCGCATCCCATCCATCCCAAGGAGAACCCGGTCCTCTCCCGGCACTTCGGCGAGGCCGAGGCGCGCAGCTTCGACGGCTGGGTGAATCGTGGCGGGTATGAGGGTCTGCGGAAGGCGCTGGGCATGACCCGCGAGGCCATCGTCGAGGAGATGAAGGCCTCGGGGCTCCGGGGCCGCGGCGGAGCGGGGTTTCCTACCGGTCTCAAGTGGTCGTTCATGCCCAAGGAGGTCACCCGGCCGCACTACCTGCTGTGCAACGCCGACGAGTCCGAGCCGGGGACCTTCAAGGATCGCGAGATCATGCGGTGGACTCCGCATGCCCTCATCGAGGGCTGCGCCATCGCGTCCTACGCCATCGGCGCCGAGCGCTGCTACATCTACATCCGCGGCGAGTTCACCGAGCCGCTCGCGGTGATGGGCGCGGCGGTGGAGGAGGCCTACGCCAAGGGCGCCCTGGGCGCCAACGTGTTCGGGAGCGGCAAGCGGATCGACATGGTGATCCACCGCGGCGCGGGCGCCTACATCTGCGGCGAAGAGACCGCGATGATGAACTCGCTCGAGGGGAAGCGGGGCAACCCCCGCATCAAGCCGCCGTTTCCGGCCGTGGCCGGCCTCTTCGGCATGCCGACCACCATCAACAACGTGGAGACCCTGGCGGCCGTCCCCCACATCCTGGTGCGCGGCGCCCCGTGGTACAAGGGACTCTGCCTCAGCAACCCCAAGAGCACGGGTACCAAGCTGATCTCGATCTGCGGGCACGTGCAGCGGCCGGGCAACTACGAAGTCACCATGGGCACGCCGGTGAGGGAGATCCTCTACGACATGGCCGGCGGGCCGCGGCCGGGCCGCACCTTCAAGGCGGTCATCCCGGGCGGCTCGTCGGTGCCGATCATGACCACGCAGGAAGCCGAGGAGGCGCTGTTCGATTACGAGGGCATCGTCGCCAAGGGCTCGATGCTCGGCTCGGCGGGGATGATCGTGATGGACGACACCACCGACATGGTCTACCAGATCTGGCGGCTGGCCAAGTTCTACGCCCACGAATCCTGCGCCCAGTGCACTCAGTGCCGGGAAGGGACGGCCTGGACCACCCGGATCCTCGAGCGCATCCTCTCGGGCAAGGGCAAGCAGGAGGATTTCCAGCTCCTGCTGGACCTCTCCGAGAACATGACCGGCAAGACCATCTGCGTCCTGAGCGACTCCTGCGCGGCGCCGGTGGTGAGCGGGATCCAGAAGTTCCGGGGTGAGTTCGAGGCCTATATCGCCGGGGCGCGCGAGCCGGCGATGGCGGCGGTTTGAGTCTTGTCATGGTTCACCACGGAAACACGTAATGCAAGGAATCGGCAAGGAAAAGGACAGAACTATGTGGGTGTGCTGTTTTCCACCAGCTGTTTTCCGTGCATTCCGTGTTTCCGTGGTGATTAACCCGGCCCGATCCGGGCCGGAGCCCAACTAGGAAGCCCGATGCCCGACGAGCGGGTCAACGTCACGATCGACGGCATGCCCCTGAGCGTGCCCAAG
>JBJMOX010000213.1:0-7530 GCA_045803515.1 Gemmatimonadales bacterium | reverse complement strand
CTTCGACCGAAACCCGGTCGGCCGGCTGATGACCCGGGTCACCTCGGACGTGGAGACGCTGAACGAGCTCTTCTCGTCCGGCGTGGTGACGATCTTCGGTGACGTGTTCACCCTGGTCGCGATCATGGGCATGATGCTGGCGATCGACGTCCGGCTGGCACTGGTGACCTTCGCCGTCATTCCCCTGGTCTGGCTCACCGCGCGCGTCTTCCGTCGGCGGATCCGGGAGGCATTCCGGGACATCCGCACCCGCCTGGCCCGGCTCAACGCCTACCTGCAGGAACAGCTCTCGGGCATGCGGATCGTGCAGCTCTTCGGGCGGGAGCAGGCGTCGGCCAAGCGCTTCGGCCGGCTCAACCAGGAACACCTGGACGCGCATCTTCGCTCGATCACGGTCTACGCCGTGTTCTTTCCCGTGGTCGAAGTGCTCACCGCCGTGGCGATGGCGCTGCTGCTCTGGTACGGCGGGCTCCGGACCCTGCACGGCACCCTCACCGTCGGGGTGCTCGCCGCGTTCATCCAGTACACCCGGCGCTTCTTCCAGCCGCTGCAGGACCTGTCGGAGAAGTTCAACCTGCTGCAGAGCGCGATGGCCTCCTCGGAGCGGGTCTTTTCACTGCTGGACGAGCCGGTCACCGTGCAGGAGCCGGCCAGACCCGTGGCCCTGTCCCGGCCGGTGCGCGGGCTGGTCCGGTTCGAAGATGTCTGGTTCCGCTACAGCCCGGACGGACCCTGGGTGCTCCGGGACATCTCGTTCACGGCGGCACCGGGGCGCACCATCGCACTGGTGGGCGCGACCGGGGCCGGGAAGACCACGATCGTGAACCTGCTGCTCCGCTTCTACGATCCCGAGCGGGGGCGGATCACGGTGGACGGCGTGGACATCCGGGAGCTTTCCACGGCCGATCTGCGCTCGGTCATCGGATTCGTGCAGCAGGACCTCTTTCTCTTTACCGGGGACATCCTGCACAACCTGACGCTGGACGCGCCGATCACGCCGGACGCGGCAAGGCAAGCCGCGCGCCGGGTCGGGGCCGACCGTTTCATCGAGCGGCTCCCCACCGGCTACGCACACGAGCTGGGCGAGCGGGGCCGAAGCCTGAGCGTGGGCGAGCGGCAGCTCCTGAGCTTCGCGCGGGCGCTGGCGCTCGATCCCCGGATCCTGGTGCTGGACGAGGCCACCAGCTCGGTGGATGCCGAGGCGGAGGCCCAGATCCAGCGCGCGATCGCCGAGCTCATGGCCGGGCGCACCAGCATCGTGGTGGCGCACCGGCTGAGCACGATCCTGCATGCGGACGAGATTCTGGTGCTCCACCACGGCGAGATCCGGGAGCGGGGCAGCCATCGCGAGCTGCTGGCGCTGGGCGGCCTCTACGATCGGCTGTATCAGCTCCAACTGCGGGGGCAGGAGGTCAGGAAGATTGCGTAAGAGCATTTCGCTTGCTTGGTTACGGGCCGCGGGATAGGTTTGTCGGCGCCCGGTCAACCTCCCAGGAATCGATTGATGATGCACCTCGAGATCGGCGGCCAGCGCGTTCCGATAGCCGCCGGTGAGACTCTCATAGGATCCGCGCCTGACTGCGGCATCGTGCTTCCCGGTGAGGGGGTGCGGCCGCGCCATGCCATACTCCTGGGCACCCCCCAGGGGGCCGCCGCGATCCGCGTGGCATCTCCCGAGGCCGAGCTGATCATCAACGGCGTCCGGCTCGGCGCCGATCCCACTCCCGTGCTTCATGGCGACAAGATCGAGATCGGCGGCCACGAGATCCTGGCGGTCGATTCCCGTCGCACGGGCCACACCCAGCTCTTCGATTCCGGCGCCTTTACCGATCTGCTGCCGAGCCAACGGCCCCCCAAACCGGGCGCCGCGGGAGGGCCTACCGGCGGCCGGCTCGTCTGTCTCACCGATGGGCGGGAGTACACCCTGGGCACCGAGCCGCTGGTGTTCGGGCGGGACGCGAGTGCCGACGTGGTGGTGGCGGGCAGCGAGGTCTCCCGCCGGCACGCGGAGATCCAGACGACGCCCGAGGGGTACGTGCTGATGGACCTGAGCGTGAACGGCACCTACGTGAATGGGGAGCGCGCCGGCCGGCGCCACCTGCTCGCGCGGGCCGACGTCATCCGCATCGGCCACGACGAATTTCGCTTCTACGCCGATGCCGCTCCTCCGCCGCAGCCACGCGGGCCCCGCAGCGTGCCGCTCACCACCAATCCGGTCGGCCCGCCCACGGGTGCCGGCGCCCGGCTCTCCGACACCATGCACGGGTTGCCGGTCTCCGTCGGGTCGAGTGTTGCGACCACGCCTACGGCCCCGACGGTGGCGCCGCTGGCGTCGATGCTGGTGCGGAGCGGTGAGCTCAAGGGGCGGCGGCTCCCGATCAAGGTACCCGTCGTCAACATCGGCCGCGCCGAGTTCAACGATGTGGTGCTGCCCGACCCGAGTGTCAGCACCAGTCACGCCAAGCTGCAGCGGCGGGAGAACATCTGGATCATCAGCGACAGCGCGTCGACCAACGGTACCTATGTCGATGGGGAGCAGGTGGAGGGCGAGGTGGCCTTGGGTCCGGGCGCCACGCTCCGGTTCGGCGACGTCTCGGTACTGTTCGAGCCGCTGGACGACAGGGTGCCCGTCCGCCGCACCGCCGGCACCCGGCTGGTGGAGGCCATGGACCTCCCCGGGACCGGAGCGCCCGAGTCGCCCGCGGTGGACCGGGGCGAGCCCGCGCCGGAGCCGACGCCCGCCGGGGAAACGACGGAGCGATACCGCCGTCCGATTCGTGCCTCGGTGCCCCGTCCCGAGGGACCGCCGGTCTGGCTGCTGGTCGTACTGGTGCTCGCGGGCGCCGCCCTGGCTTACTTCCTTCTGCGCTAGAACCCACAGGACCCTGTGCACTTCACTTGTGCCGCTCGCACCGATGTTGGCATCGTCCGTTCGGGCAACGAAGACAATTATCTCATGCTCGCAGAGCGCGGGATCTTCATCGTTGCCGATGGCATGGGGGGGCATGCGGCGGGCGAGGTGGCGAGCGAGATGGCGGTGCGGATCACCTCGAACCAGATCGGCTCGGTGCGGGGATTGAATGACGAGGAGGCGAGCGAACGCATCCGGGCCGCCATCCGGGCGGCCAACGACGCGATCTTCGAGCGCACCCTCTCGGAGCACGATAAGCGGGGCATGGGGACGACGGCCACGGTGCTGGTGCTCATGCCCCAGCGTTACCTGATCGGCCAGGTGGGGGACAGCCGGGCCTACCTCCTTCGGCAGGGCGATCTGCAGCAGCTCACCAAGGACCACTCTTATGTCCAGGAGCAGGTGGACGCCGGGCTCCTGACCCCGGATCAGGCGCGGGTGCACCCCTACAGCAACGTGATCACCCGGTGCGTCGGGGCCAGCATGGACGTGGTGCCCGACATCTACTTCGGCACACTGGACGCGGGGGACGTCATCCTGCTCGCCTCGGACGGCCTCACCGGCATGCTGGAGGACGAGCAGCTCATCCGGATTCTCTCCGGCGACGGCGGCCCCCAGCACTGGGTGGATCGGATGATCACCGAGGCCAACCGGCGGGGCGGGCTGGACAACATCACGGCCATCGTCATCCGGATCGATTCGGTGGAGAGCAACACCGGCGAGCAGCCGGCGGTCGCGGCGGCGGCGGGTGGGACGAGATAACAGCAGCATTCGCCGGCAAGAAAACAGCAATCTTTTGCTGTTTCGGAATCGGAACTACGCCTGACCTGAAACCTCAGCCGGGAGCTCCCGCTCCAGCCTGATGTTGGCCCGGGCGAATCGCTCGTGCTCGTCCAGCGGCACCTGGACGAATCCGTGCTTCTGGTACAGCCGGATGGCCGGGGCGAGCACCGTATTGGAGACGATCACCACCCGCCGTGCGCCCGCCCGGCGGGCGAACTCCACCGACGCCTCCATCAGCAGGTCTCCGTACCCTCGCCCCCTCGCCCCGGGCGCGACCGCCATCTTGGCGATCTCGAAGACGCCCGGCCCGTGGGGCACCACCGCGCAGGTCCCCTGGACACCATCGTCATCGACGGCGAAGAAGATCTGGCCGCCCGGCTCGATCACCGCGGAGGCCGGGTCGCGGAAGATCTCCCGGTCGGCGTCCTCCAGCACGAAGAACGCCTCGATCCAGTCGCGATTGAGGCGCTCGAAATCGGCGCGGTACTCGGTGCGGTACGTGTCGATGCGGGCCATGGTGGTCTGCGTGCCGGGATGTCTTTATGTTGAGAATACCACTGTTCCGGACCCGGTGATCCGATGCGCGCCCTGGTTCGACCGCTGCTGATCTCGCTCCTGCTCGCCGCCTGCAGTCATGGCGGGGGCTCCCGCCAGGTCGCCCCCAAGACCGGTGCGGCGGCCACCGTCGAGGTGCAGAATCAGGGCTTCGCCGATATGACCATCTACGTCCTGTCGCACGGTGTCCGGGTGCGGCTGGGCCTCGCAACCGGCCACTCGACCAGCCGGTTTCCGATTCCTGCCTATGTTCTGGAAGGAGACCGGCTGGTTCGATTTCTGGCCGATCCCATCGGTGGCACGCGGGAGCCGGTGACCGAAGAGATCTCAGTCGATCCCGGCGATACCGTCGGATTGACCATCCCTCCCCAATAACAGTGTGAGCCCCGCCACGCCGGGCGCCGCCCGAATCTCCTAGGCTGGCAGGTCAGCCTCAAGGAGCTCACATGACCTCGCGCAACGATCGTCCAGAGCCGTCGGATCCTCTGCCCGAGTCGGGCATGGGAGGTGCCGCCGACGCAGGCGCGTCCGGCGGGCATCCCGCCTCCGCGCCGGTGCTGGCCCAGGAGCACCGTCCGGCGACGCCCGACGAGGTTCCCGGAGATGCCGCGATCGAGCGGCGGCACCGGCACGATCCGAACTACCGGGGACCGGAGCGGAGAATCGCCGCGGCCTGAAGCACTGCCACGCTAGTGCCTGGCGTAGCTCTGCGTCTTACCGTCGAGCTGGAAGGCGAGCACCTCGAACCCTTCGACCGGCGCTCCCGCCGCGGCCATCCCTGGAGTGCTGCCCGGCATTCCCGGTACCGCGAGTCCGGCGACGGCGGGATGCTTGGCCAGGAGCGTGCGCAGGTCGCTCGCGGGCACGTGGCCTTCGATCAGGTAGCGGCCAAGCACCGCGGTATGGCAGGAGCGAACGCCCTTGGGCACGCCGAGCTGGTCCTTGACGGCATCCATGTCCTCTTCATCATGGACCGTGGGGACGAATCCGCTGGCTCGCAGGTGGTCCACCCACTTGGCGCAGCAGCCGCAGCTCGCGCTCTTGTAGACGTCGATCGGTGTCGCCGGATTGCTCCGGACCTGAGCCAGGAGCGCGCGCCCGCCTGCCGATGCGAGTGCCAGTCCGGCCGCCTGTCCCAGGAAGCTGCGACGGGTGATCATGCGAATCTCTTCTCCTTACAACAGGGTTGCATTGCCGGCCAGCGCGCGTTCCACCTCCGCGGGGGGCCAGGTGATCAGCTCCAGCAGGCCGGCGAGCGGCCGGGCCGGTGTCCGGGCCACGAAGACCCTCAGGCGCCGCGCCGTCCGGTACAGCTCATCGGCCACTCGCGGTAAGCCGAGCTGGCCGGCTCGCCCGGCGTCGGTCAGCCGCTCCACCGCGCCATTGCGAGTGCGGAGCGGCAGGTCCACGCCCAGCATCGAGGAGCGGACCGGAAAATCCAGCAGCAGCTCTCCGGGCTCGAGTCCCACGGCCCGGGCGAGGGCGTCCTCCACCCGCTCCAGCAGTTCGGGGTCCTCGGCGACCCAGGGCTGCGCCTCGGGCGAGACGTCGCTCGCCGGGAGGTCGAGGGCCCGCTTGTGGAGCCGCCGTGCCCGGATGGCGAGGGCGAGAGGGTTCCCGTCCCGGGTGATCAGCAGCTCCATCAATCCGTCGTCCGTGGCTTCGGCGATCGACTCCACGGTGAGCCTTCCTCTCGCGACGGCCGCGCGCACCGCCCGCTTGAACATGCAGGTGGCGGCGCGCACCGCATGATGCCAGTACACGTTCCGGTACATCTGATACTTGGCGAAGAGCAGCGACTCGAGCGCGCTCAGGCCCTTCTCCAGCACCCCCACCTGGAGCCGCTCCGGGCCGGTCTCGACCAGGGTCAGCGTCGCCAGCAGGCGATCGACATCCACCGTCCCGTAGGGTACCCCGCACATCCGTGCGTCGCGGCTCAGGTAGTCGATCTTGTCGAGATCGAGTGAGCCGGAGATCAATCCCTGCAGCGGGCTGGTGCTCCGCCCGGCGATGAGCTCCCCGACCCGATGGGCGAATCCGTTCCCGCCGATGTCGATCAGGACGTCGCCCAGCTCTCCCTGCCACAGCTTCGCTACCCCCAGCGCCTCGTGAGACGGGAATCCTGCCTCCTCCAACGCGTGGCTGAACGGGTAATGCCCGATGTCGTGCAGCAGGGCCGCCAGCCGGACCGCCAGGCAGTCCTCCTCGGGAACCTGCTCCAGCTCCCCGCGCTCCTCCAGGCTGGCCAGCGCCCGGCGGGTCAGGTGATAGGCGCCGAGAGCATGCTCGAAACGGGTGTGGGTGGCGCCGGGGTACACCAGGAAGGCATGCCCCACCTGGCGCACATAGCGGAGCCGCTGAACCGTGGGTGTGTCGAGGGCGAGCAGCGCCGGGCGGTCGAGCCGGATGTTGTCCCACAAAGGATCGCGGATGACCTCCAGCTCCGCGCGCCCGCGGGGAGGCGGCCCCGCCCGCCGGCTCACACCGATGGCCCCGCGTCCGCCACCGACGCGGGCACCTCCGCGCGGAACTGCTCGAAGTTCTCGCGGAACATCCGGGTCAGCTTGAGGGCCTGGGCATCGTAGGCCGCGGGGTCGGGCCAGGTGCCCCGGGGCGAGAGCACCTCCGCAGGGACATCCGGGACCGCGACCGGCACCTCGAAGCCGAACACCGGGTCGCGAGCGAAGGCGACGCCGTCGAGGCCGCCGGCGAGCGCTGCCCGCAACATCGCGCGAGTATGCCCCAGTTTCATTCGGGTTCCCCGACCGTACGGCCCGCCGGTCCACCCCGTGTTGACCAGCCACACCTTCACCCGGTGCCGGTCGATCCGTTCGCCCAGCATGGCCGCGTACACGCCTGGATGACGCGGCAGGAAGGGCGCCCCGAAGCAGGCGGAGAAGGTCGCCGAAGGCTCGGTCACCCCGCGCTCGGTCCCGGCCACCTTGGCCGTGTATCCTGAGAGGAAGTGATACATGGCCTGGTCCGCCGTGAGCCGCGCGATCGGCGGCAGCACGCCGAAGGCGTCGGCGGTGAGAAACACGATGGTGCCGGGGTGCCCACCCGACCCACTGGACAGGTGGTTCGGGATGTAGGAGATCGGATAACAGGCGCGGGTGTTCTCGGTCAGCCGGTCGATGTCGAAGTCGACCATGCGGGTGGCCGGGTCGAGGACCACGTTTTCCAGCACCGTGCCGAACATCTGGGTCGCCGCGTAAATCTCAGGCTCGGTGTCCGGCCGAAGCCGGATCACCTTGGCGTAACACCCGCCTTCGAAGTTGAAG
>JBJMOX010000212.1:0-19327 GCA_045803515.1 Gemmatimonadales bacterium | reverse complement strand
CCTGGCCGCGCTGGCGACGCCGCTGGTGCTCTCGGTGCACTCGGTGGTGTCGTGGGACTTCGCCGCTTCGGTGGTTCCCGGATGGCACGGCACCATCTTCGCGCCCTACTTCGTGGCGGGGGCGATCTACTCCGGCATCGGCATGGTGCTCACGCTGATCATTCCGCTCCGCCGGGCGCTCCGGCTCGAGCACATGATCACGCCCTACCACTTCGACAACCTGGGCAAGCTGACGCTGCTCACCGGCTCCATTCTGTTCTATGCCTACGGCATGGAGTACTTCGTCGCCTGGTATAGCGGCAGCACCTTCGAGCAGACCACCTTCTTCCGCCGCGCCTTCGGCCCGATGTGGTGGGCGGGGTGGACCATGATCATCTGCAACGCCTTCGTCTCCCAGCTCCTGTGGTTCAAGAAGATCCGGACCAACCTGACCTCGCTGTTCGTGATCTCGATCTTCATCAACATCGGGATGTGGTTCGAGCGCTTCGTCATCATTACCTCGTCGCTCAGCAACGACTACATCCCGTGGGCCTGGTCGGGCATGAACCCGACCTGGGCCGACTGGGGCATCCTGGCCGGCTCCTTCGGCTGGTTCGGGATGTGGTTCCTGCTCTTCGCCAAGAACTTCCCGATCGTCGCGATCCAGGAGATCAAGGAGATGATCCCGATGCCGCGGAAGCGGGGAGGGCATCACTGATGGCGCTCATGAAGCGGACCCGGCGGGTGCCCGGCCTCCTGGCGTCGTTCATCCACGTGGACGCCGCGGCCGACGCCATCCGGGCGCTGCGCGCGCGGGGTCACCGGAACCTGGTGGTCTACTCTGCGGCGCCCAACCACGAGATCGAGGAGGCGCTCGAGCATTCGGTGAGCCCGGTGCGGCTGTTCACGCTGATCGGCGGTCTCACGGGCTGCGCCGCGGGCTTCGGCATGACGCTCTGGATGTCCTACGACTGGCCGGTCGTGGTCGGCGGCAAGCCGATCGGCTCGATCCCGCCGTACGTGGTCATCGGCTTCGAGTTGACCATCCTGCTCGGCGCCCTGAGCACGGTGGCGGCGGTCGCGCTCTTTTCGGTGTTGATGGGGAAGCGCGGGATCGCCTACGATCCCAAGTTCAGCGACGATCAGATCGGAATCTTCGTCCCCAGCGGCGCGGACCAGCTCCGGCCCCTCGAGCAACTGCTCCGCTCGGCCGGCGCGGTGGAGGTACGTCATGAGGCCGCGTGAGTGGCGCCGGCCGGCCGCGCTGGGCGCGAGGATCATTCTCTTCGCGGCGCTCGGTCTGGGTGCGGGCGGGTGCGACTGGTGGTACAACCGGGTGCCCTCGCCGGACGACCTGTGGCACATCATTCCCCTGCTGGATCACATGATTCGCGCCCGCTACGTGCATCCCTATCAGACGGCGGGCGTGCCGCGCTACACGCCGGTGGGCGCCGTGCCGGTCAGCGGCGGCGAGCCGGACTGGTCCGGCGAGTGGATCAGCGGGAAGACGACCACGGCTGATGGGCTCAAGAATCCCTACGCTGCGACTCCCGGTGCGTCGGCCTCGGCTTCGCCGCCCGGCCCGAGCGTGGCGGTGATTCCCCGGGACGTCGAGGCTGCGGGAGATACCCTCTTCCAGACCTACTGCGCGGTCTGCCACGGCCCAAGCGGCGCCGCGAACGGTACGGTCTCATCCCGGATCGGCGCGCCGTCCCTCCTCACCGGCCGGGCCCGCGGATACAGCGACGGATACATCTACAGCATCATTCGCTACGGGCGAGGGGTCATGCCGCGCTACGGGGACAAGGTGTACCTGCCCAGCGACCGTTGGGCCATCGTGAGCCACGTGCGCAAGCTGCAGGCTCAGACCCCGGTCGGGCCCGAGCCGGCCGGCGCGGAAAAGGGGATTCCGCCCACCGCGAGCGCCACCGGCTCCACCGCCGAGGTGGCGCGATGAGCCCGACGCTTCGCGAGCGGCTGGTTCGGAGCGCTCTCGCCGGACAGTACACGGGGTTCCTCGGCGTCGGCGGAGGGTGCGCGGCGCTGGGGGCCATCCTGTTCGTCTGGGCGCTCCGCGGGCCCCAACCCGACCGTGCCTGGCAGCTCTTCCACGTCAATTGGCTCTACTTCACCGGGCTTTCGTTCGGAAGCGTGGCCTTCGTCGCGGTGCAGAAGGTCACCAACGCGAAGTGGTCCGGCCTCATCATCCGATTCGCCGAAGCCGCCGCCGCGTTCCTGCCGATCTCGCTGCTCGGCCTGGTGCTGATCTTCACGGCCGGATACCAATCGATCTACGGCCCGATGGTCGCCGCCCTCCCCGAGCTGCAGCACTCCAAGGCGGTGTGGCTTTCATATCCGGTCATGTTCGCTCGCCTCGGGATCGGGGTCACCATTCTCATGGTGACGGGCTGGCGGCTGATCCGGGCCGACCTGGTGCCCGATCTGCTCGCGACCCGGGCCGCCGCGGCGCCCGGCCGCCGCTCCCTGTTCGACAGCTGGACCCGCGGATACGACGGCAGCGAGGCCGCCGCCGTCGCGCAGGAGGAGCATATCCATCGCCTCGCACCGGCCTACGTGGTGCTCTACGCGCTGGTGGCCACTCTCATCGCGTTCGACGGGGTGATGGCGCTCCAGCCCCATTGGTTCTCGAATCTGCTGGGCGGGTTCTACTTTATGGGGTCCTTTCTCGGGGCCCATATGCTGCTGGCGCTCACCATGATGTACGGCGCGTCGCACCTCGGCGTCGCCGACCTGGTGTCACCCAAGCAGCGCCACGATCTCGGCAAGCTCTGTTTCGGGTTCACCGTCTTCTGGACCTATCTCATGTGGGCCCAGTTCCTGGTGATCTGGTACGGGAACCTGCCGGAGGAGACCGGATTCGTCTTTGCGCGGCTCTGGGGGCATTGGCTGCCGGTCGGGCGGGCGGTGTTCTTGGGGATGTTCGTGATCCCGTTCTTCGGGTTACTGGGCGTCGCGCCCAAGAAGACCCGGGTAACGCTGGGCTTCTTCGCTACGGTGAGCCTGGTGTCGCTCTGGCTGGAGCGGTTTCTGCTGGTGATGCCGTCGGTGACGGCGTTCCCTGGCCCGGTCTTCCAGTTGCCGGAGCTCGGGCCAACTCTCCTGTTCCTGGGCTTGTTCCTGCTGTCCTACGCCATTTTCGCGCGGACCTTTCCCATGATCTCACCCCGTCTGGCCGAGATCACCTTGGAGCGAGAGCGTGGTCACGCGGTGATCGCTGCGGAGTTCGACCACGAGGAGAGCCCCAAGGACTACGTCCCGACAGAGCTGCTGGAGCGACGCGGCAGACCGCGGACCTGAGCGGCACCCGCGCTACTTGGTCCGCATCTCCGCGTTCAGCCGCCGGATCATGGCCCGCAGGCTATCGGGTGGGAGCGCGCCGGTGATCGCCAGCATCCGGTCGCCGACCTGCATGGCCATGGCCTGATCGGTGGGGCGGCCGCCGCCAAGGATGGAGTCGGTTCGAAGCGTGAGCGACTCGGAGTCGCCTGCCGCGCGCACGGCCAGCAGGTGGGAGACATCGGTTGCGGAACCTTCGATGGTCCGGATCACCTGACCCGACGCGAGCTGCTGGGCCACCACGGTGACGGGACGGGTGCCCTGCTCGCCCGCTTGAATCTGCACCTGCACGACCGGCAGACCCTCGATGCGAGGGAGCGGCTTTCCGGTCTCCGCCTCCGCACCATCCCAGGACAGGGTCCGCCAGATGCCGCCGAACTCCTCGGTGCTCGAGCGGGGCGGATCGAGCTTCGTCAGCTCAGGAGCGGGTGAGACGTCCAGTACCGCCAGCGTGGCCGAGCGGTCCGGCCGCGGGCGAGCGGGGACTGCTCTTGCGATCCTGGGCGCCGGTCTGTCCTGCCGCCCGGCGTCGCGGACCGTCCGGGTGTCCGGCGGCGGCGGGGCCGGCTCGCTCGGCTGGCGGACGGCGGCTGCCGGCTGGGCGACAGCCGCCATCCGAGGGCGTGGGCTCGCTGTCTCCATTCGAGCGATCGAGGCGGGCCCGAGGACGGCGCTGGCACCCCATCCCAGCCCGACCGCGGCGACCAGGCTGGCCGCCCAAGCCAGCCGCTGCAACCGGCGCCGCCGGATGGACGCCTCCTCCGCGGCGCGCCTCCGGAGACTCTCGAAGGTCGGCAACGCCTTTCTCGGCGGGGCCAGGCGGGCCAGCAGCGCCGTCGTCCGGTCCCTGAGCGCTGCGATCCCATCTCTCAGGGCACGACAGGAGGCGCAATCGGCGAGATGGCTCTCGATCTCGACGCACTGCGTCCGGCTCAGCCCCTGATCCAGGTAGGCGTGCAGCTCTTCCTCAGGAATGTGACGCATCGGTCCCAGTCTGCCTGTGCTGACGGTCGTGAGCGTCCACCAGTCGCCTCCGGGCACGAGCCAGCGTGGTGCCAACCGCCCCCACGGCCAATCCCGTCTGGGTGGCTATCTCAGGATAACTGAGCCCGGCGTCCCAGAGGAGAAGGATCTCCCGATCACGAGACGTCAGGGTGCTCAGCGCCTCATGCACCGACGCCATCTGCTCATCGTGCTCGACTGCGTCGTCCGCGGCGGGGGTCAAGGTGGGCTGGGCGATCGGATCGCCCTTCAACAGGGTCAGATGGCGTCGACGGCGGACTGCTGCTCTGGCCTCATCGCGCGCCAGATTGGCGGCGACCGCGAACACCCAGGCACGGGGCTTCTCCGGCCGGTGCGACAGGGCTCGCACGAACACCTCCTGGGCCAGGTCCTCGGCACGCTCCGCATCCCAGACCTTGCGATATAGGAAGCGCACGACCGCAGTGTAGGTGCTCTGGTAGAGCTGTTCGAGCTCGTCAGTCACCGAACCTCCCCTGTGGGCCGGCTCCTCGGAAGTGGGGAGGCCGGAACGCTGACAAGGACGGGCAACTAGGCCATGCTTGCACAGTTGCGCCGCCCTAGGCCGGGGACCGGCTGCGACGTTTCGGAGCGAACACGCACCCAGGATGCAGGCCCTGGTCCTTGGGGGGCCATTCGCTGCACAGATCCGGCTTGGCCGGCCGGCCGTCGGAGCGAACCCGGCCGTGCAGACTGCAGGCAATCCCATCGTCGGCCAGGTAGCCGCAGGCGGAGATGATCTCCGCCTCGATCGAGAAGTCGCCGGGTCGGGTCACCTTACAGAGATACGGTGAGCGGCGGGCCCGCACCAGAGCTTCCAGTCGGCGCTGCGCCCGGGTGCACATGATCTCCACCTGAAGGTCGCGACAGCAGGCTGCGCCCCGCGTGTTGTCGGCCGTCCGGCACGGCGCGCCCGCGCAGGGGTTGGTGCCCGTCGGTGCCGGTCCGGCGAGAACCGGCAGCGAGCGTCGAGGGAAGGAGAGCGCCCTCACCGCATTCTGCCGGTCCTCCACTATCACGAAGCGGTCGCCGCCAAGGCGGAGGGGCTGGTCCTCCCGGTGCGGCCCCCTGGGCAGCGAACCGGCGAAGCCATGCGCCCCGCAGACGGCTCCGCCTTGTTCCTGATGCAGGAACCGGCAGGGCACGTGAAGGATCGCCTCGGCATAGAGATCACCGTCTCCCTCCCACAGCTCGAGGAAGGTGATGCGCTCGGTGTGACCGAGCAGCCAGGTGGCCTCGTGATCGAGCGAGGTGGTGCCTTCGTCCAGGGAGCCCACCCGCAGCGTCACGTGCAGACCACGACACTGCGGGCCGAGACTCTGGCAGGGCGGCACCCTTTTCCTTTTTGGCGGTTCCACAGTATTTTTCAGCACTTGTGAAAGGGTTCACAAAGTACGTGGTTTCCTGTCATTCGGAGGCAAAGCGGCGATGCGAGCGACATCCTTCGTGGCTGGGCTGGCCATCGTTGTGGCGGCCTGCGGCGGCGAGAAGAAGGCTCCAGATCAGGCGACAACCACTACGTCCGAGCAGCAGCAGCAAGCCCCGGCTGCGGCGCCGGCCGCCACCGGGGCGACCCACGACGTGAACATGGAGCTCCAGGGCTCCACCTACAAGTTCGATCCGGCCGAGCTCACCATCAAGAGCGGCGACGTGGTGCAGTTCCACAACAAGAGCGGTGGCCCCCACAACGTCTCCTTCTGGAGCGACAGCATTCCCAAGGGCGCGGCCGACAAGCTGACGGCAGGCATGCCCGATCAGATGGCGCCGCTGCAGGGCCCCCTGCTCGCCGAGCCGGATAAGACCTACAAGGTCAGCTTCGCCGGCGCGCCGGCGGGCGTGTACAAGTTCTACTGCCTGCCGCACCTCGCGCTGGGGATGCACGGCAAGATCACGGTCCAGTAGCCACCTGCGGCTGGACCAGGTGCGACCCCGCGGCCATCGAGGTCGCGGGGTCGCTCGCTTTCCGGGTGAGCCACGCGACCGCCACGCCCACCACCAGTCCAGCGACCGCGTCGATCGCGTAGTGCATCTGGCAGTAGACCACTCCGACAGTGAGCAACGCGGTCGGCACCAGGAGCAGGAGCCCCAGTCTCCTGGACTGATGGCTCGCTGCGATCACCGCGGCTACGGTCGCTGCCACATGGGAGCTGGGAAAGGCGGCACCGTAGGAGCTGCCGTTCGCCAGGATCCGGTACACCAGGCGTGCCGGAAGGTTGTCGGTGAACCAGGCGGACGGGGCGGGGAACACATAGTACGGCCCGGCCACCGGGTAGAAGAGGAACACCAGATAGCAGGTCACGAAGGTCGCCATCACGGCGAGCACGAATTGGCGCACCGCATGGAGATCGTTCCGCAAGACAAAATAGAGCGCCGGCAGGGTGACCACGAGGTAATAGGAGAAGTAGGCGCCGTGCAGCACGGTCGACCAGAAGCGGCTGGGAGCCGCCTGCCACCAGATCCGGCTCACCTGTGCGCCGAAGAGCGCGAGCTCCCACCGCTGCACCACAGCGTCATGCACCGTGGCGCCGATGCCGTTCAGCACGTCGAGCTCACCGTACAACCCCACCAGGAGTAGGAGCGGATAGATCTCCCGCAGCGTCCGGCCCAGCCGCCCGAGGCGCGGACGAGTAATGAGCGCGAGCAGCACCAGGAACAGGGCATGGGCGCCGAGCAACCACCAGCACTCCGGCTGGGCCGGCGCCCGGTGGAGCGCGACCACTGAGACGATGGCCAGGTAGCCGAGCAGGAGGAGATCCACCGGCTGGAGAGACGGAACCTCTAGAGCCACCCCGCGCTCCGGTACCATTGGTGGGTCTCCGTGAGACCGGTCCGGAGATCTCGTGCGGCGCGCCAGCCGGTATCCCGCGTCAACTCGGCGGGGCTGGCCACCCAGGCCGGCTGAAAGAACTCGTTCGCCTTGTCGGTGGTGAGAATGGTGGTCTGCCCGGCCAGGCGCGCGCCCGTCTCGGTGATGCGGAGCAGGATGCGCCCCGCGGCGGGCGGAATCCGCACGACCGTCAGCCGCCGGCCCATGACGGCCGCGACCGCCCGCACGAAACCGGCGCTGGTGAAGACCTCCGGGTGGCACGGGTAATAGCTCCGGCCGGCGGTGTTCGCGCATCGCCCTACCGCGATCAGCGCCTCGGCGAGGTCGGGGCCATAGACGGCGGAGAGCTCCTGGCTGCCGTCCCCGAAGACCGGGGCGATTCCGAGCCGGGCCAGACGGAAGACTTTGTACACCTCGGTGTCGCGCGGACCGTAGACCATGGGTGGCCGGACGATGCACCAGGGCAGGGCGCTCGCCGTGACCACCTCCTCCGCTGCCAGCTTGCTCCGGCCATACGCCGTCACCGGCCGCGGCGGCTCGTCGCCGCGACGCGGCTGACCCTTGGCGGACGGCCCCACCGCGGCCATCGACGAGACCAGCACGAATCGTGGCCGTCCGGCCCGCTCGGCCGCGGCCACCAGATTTGCCGTGCCCCCGTGGTTGGCGGCGAAAAAGTCGGCCTCACTCCGGGCCGCCACGATACCGGCCAAGTGGTAGATCACGTCCTGTCCCTCGACGGCGCGGGCCAGGGCGGGGAGATCGTGCAGGTCGCCGGCGATGACCCTCACACCCAGCGGCGCGAGCGTCTCGGCCTTGGAAGCCGAGCGCGCCAACGCGGTCACTTCGTCGCCTTGGCGGCAGAGCACCGCCGTCAGATGACCGCCGACGAATCCGGTGGCGCCGGTCACCAGCACCTTCATATCGGCCGGTCGTACAGCCGATAGGTCTTGTAGACCTTGAAGGTCATCTTCTCCAGGCCGGCGTTCATCGCCGGGTTGTCCTCCAGGATCCAGCCCGCTTCGCCCCAGGTGATGTTCCGCGCTCCGCATTGCGTCCAGATCCAGTGGTAGAGCATCGCGTCCACCCCTTTCCCCTGATACTCGGGGTGGATACCCAGGAGGAGAATTCGGGCACGGCGGATCTTGCCTGTCTTGAGGGTCCACAGCAGGCGCGGAAGGACCGGCAGCAGCCGGCCCGAGCGGTTCTTCTGGAAGACGACGTTGAGGTCCGGGAGCACGATGCCGAAGCCGATGACCTTGCCGTCCTTTTCCGCGAAGGGCACGATCTCCGGAATGACCACCGGCTTGAACTGCTCCGCCAGATGATCGATCTCGTGCTCGGTAAGCGGCACGAATCCCCAATTCTTCTCCCAGGCGGCGTTGTACAGCTCCTTGATCCGCTCGACGTCCTGCTTGAACTGCTGCATGTTGAGCGGTCGGAGCGTGATCCCCTGGCGCTGGCGGATCAGTTCGGTTCCGCGGGCAAGTCGCTCGGGCACGGGCACGTAGTGGTCCTCGCTGCCGCCCTGGTAGACCAGGAGGTCCCGGGCCTTGAGGAAGCCCGCCCGCTCGAGCAGCCCAAGGTAGTACCGGGGATTGTGAGGCATCATGAGCGTGGGCGGGGTGTCGAACCCGTCCACCAGCAGGCCACACTCGTCGTTCACGGAGAACGAGGCCGGGCCACGCATCACATCGTGCCCCTTGACCCGGCACCACTCGGCCGCGGTGTTGAAGAGGACGTCAGCGACGGCCTGGTCGTCGACGCATTCGAAGAAGCCGAAAAAGCCGACCCGGTCTCCGTGGGTGTCGTTATGGAGCCGGTTACTGATCGCGGCGATACGCCCGACGATCTCTGTGTCCCGCTCTACCAGGAAGTACTCGGCGTCCGCATGCTCGAAGAAGGGATTCTTGCCGCGGTCGAGAAGCATCGCCACATCCCGACGCAACGGCGGGACCCAGAGTGGGTCCCGCGCGTGAAGCCGGTAGGGCAGGTCGATGAAGCGCTTGAAGTCTCGTCGGTCCCGCGCCGCGCGTACGCGCAGGGCTGCCGTCAGATGACCCCCAGGTCCCGGCCGATCCGACTGAACTGGTCGAGCGCGAAGTCGATCTGCTCGAAGGTATGCGTCGCCATCAGGCTGGTGCGGAGACGGCACTGGGACGCTTGGACCGCCGGCGGGGCCACTGGATTGGTGAAGACCCCGGCGTCGAAGAGTCGCCGCCACATGAGGAAGGTCTTCTCCAACGGACCGATGAGCACGGGCACGATCGGCGTCTCGGTCGGACCGATCTCGAAACCGAGACTGCGGAACCCATGATGAAGCCGCCGGGTGTTGGCCCAGAGCCGATCGCGCCGCTCCGGCTCGTTCTGCAGCACCTGGAGCGCCGCGAGGACGCCGGCGGTGTTGGCCGGCGGCAGGGACGCGGTGAAGATGAGCGGGCGGCTGTGATGCTTGAGGTAGTGGACCACGCTCTCCGACGCCGCCACGAAGCCCCCGATCGACGCCAGCGACTTGGAGAAGGTGCCGGCGATGATGTCCACCTCGTCCGTCATCCCGAAATGCGCCGCCGTCCCTTCCCCATTGGGCCCCAGGACGCCGAGCGCGTGCGCATCGTCCAGGGCGAGCGCGGCGCCGTACTTCCGGGCCACCCGCACCAGGCCGGGCACGTCGGCGATGTTGCCTTCCATCGAGTACACGCCGTCGACCACGATCATCGAGCCACGACCATTGGCGTTCCGCTCCAGCCGGCGCTCGAGGTTGGTCAGGTCACCGTGGTTGAAGCGCTCGGTCTCGCCATAGGAGAGCTTGGCGCCGTCTACGATGGAGGCGTGATCCAGCTTGTCGAGGTACACGACCTCGCCCCGCCCGACCAGGCCGGAGATGAGCCCCAGGTTGGCCGAATACCCGGTGGAGAAGACCAGGCAGGCCTCCTTGCCGAGGAAGTCGGCCAGGGCCGCCTCAAGCTGCTCGTGGAGATCGAGAGTGCCGTTGAGAAAGCGACTCCCGGTGCAGCCCGACCCGTACCGGCTGAGGGCGCGGGAGGCGGCCTCGAGCACCTTGGGATGATGGGTCAGGCCGAGGTAGTTGTTCGACCCCAGCATGATCCGCTTCTGTCCGTCGATGACGACAACGGTGTCTTCCGATTCCGAAATCGGATTGAAGTACGGATAGAGGCCAACCGCTTTCAGCTCGCGCGCCTTGGTGAACTGCCGGCACTTTTCGAAGAGCGCAACCTGTTGAAGTTCTTGGGTGTCCACGGTCCCTCGTCACGAAGAGGAGGTGGGAGAGTTCCCACATCGCTTTGTGGCTGAACGATTTAAACTAGTAAGCCAGGGGGGGTGACACAAGTTGCAGAGGCCGCTCCGGCCACCCTTCGATAGACCCGGCCCGGCTGAGGCAAAGGGCGCGCCGCGTCGGCGGCCCTACTTGCTTGACTTGCCTCCCGGAAGCGCCGACCTTACCGCCATTCCACAGAGGCTCCAGGAGGTCGATCTGCCAAGCCCAGAGCCGTCTTCACGTCGCACATTCCTTCGGGCGTTCGCGCTCGTCGGGGCGGGTCTCGTGGGATGGAGGCCGCTCGCGGGCAGCGGGGGGCTGCTCGCCCGGGATGAACGGTGGTCCGATCCGACCGATCCCGAGGTGCCGAACGAGGAAGTCGCCCGGATCCTGAAGACGATTGTCGGCGACCGCCCCATCCGGAAGGGCCGCCTGTCGCTCGACATGCCCACGGTGGCCGAGGACGGCCGGGTCGTGCCGGTCATCATCGAGAGCGATCTGCCGATGACGGCGGAGCAGCACGTCACCGCAATTCATCTGATCGTCGATCACAATCCCGACCCCCATCTCGCCGTCTTCCACCTGAGTCCGGCCATCGGAAGCGTGTCCCTCGAGACCCGGATCAAGATGAAGCGCACCACCTGGGTCCGGGCCATCCTGGAGACCAGCACCGGCGACATCTGGGGCGCCTACGCTCACGTGAACGTCTCCCTGAACGGATGCGGATGATGCCGAGCAGCCCTATCGGTGAAGCCAGGATCCGCCTTCCCGACCGGATCACCCGGGGAGAGGTGATCAGGGTGACCTCCATCGTCTCCCATCCGATGGACACGGGGTTCTTCCGCACCGCCGACGGCCAGCCGATCCCCGCGTTCTTCATCAGGGATGTGGTGATCACCTATGGCGACCAGCAGGTCGCCCGCTTCGAGTGGACCTCCGGCATCAGTCGCGATCCGGTAGTGACCTTTACGCTCAGAGCCGATAAGCAAGCGCCGCTCGCGATGGTCTGGACCGATTCCAAGGGCGGCGTCTACCAGCGGTCGGTCGACATCGTCTTCGCGTCGGCCTGAGCGGCCGGGGCAGTCGCACTGCTGGCCGGCGGCTTCCCTCCCGTGCTATCCGCACTCAGCCTGCTCCTCCTGCTGCACCCCCGGTCCACGCCCTTTGCCGCCATCGATTCGCTGCGCTCGCGGCCATTCGTCACCCGGCGTCTGGCCGAGGGGATTTATGCCGTTCCGGGCGACACGGGCCGAGGCTCGGAGGGACGGCCGAACGCGGGGTTCATCGTCACTCCAGCAGGTGTGGTGGTGGTGGACGCGCTGGCCAGCCCGGAGCAGGGGGAGCGGCTGCTTCACACCATCCACCGGGTCACCCGGCAACCCGTCGTCTGGCTGGTCCTCACCCATCATCATCCTGATCATCACTTCGGCGCCATCGTCTTCCGCCGGGCCGGCGCCAAGGTCATCGCTCATCCCGATACCCGGGTCCTGGCTTCGGAGGGCGGAAAGGACGCCCTGGTCGCGGACTGGACCCGCGTCGTAGGGATCGACGCCATGCGCGGCTTCGAATTCGCCGACCAGCCCGACCGCCCGGTGACCGCTGCCGACACGCTGCGCCTTGGCGGGCGGACCATCGTCGTCACCCACCCGGGCGCGGGTCACACAGCGGGCGACCTGATGGTCTGGCTCCCCGCCGAGCGGGTCCTGTTCGCGGGCGACGTGCTGGTGGAGGATGGGGTGACAATGGTGGTGGACGGGAGCTCCCGCGCGCTGCTCCGCGCCCTCCGGGCGATCGACAGCCTGACGCCTCGCGTAGTGGTGCCGGGTCACGGCGCGATTCCTCGGGTGCCGGCCGAGCTGGTGGCGCGCACTCGGGCCTACGTCTCGGGCCTGCAGGCCGACATGCGGAGGGTGGTCGAGCGCGGCGTCCCGATGCAGCGCGCGATGACTGACCTCCCCCCGGCCGACGCTAGCCGTCCGGTCTCACTCAATTCGCGCCGCCGGCGCAACGCGGTGCGGGTCTACCTGGAAGAGGAAAAGGCCTACATGGGTCTGGAGGACTCGCTTCCATGACCGGTCCGAATTGGGTGCTGCTCTGCGCGGAGCTTCTTCTGGTGCTGGGCTGTGCGGGGCGGCCGGCCGGCTCCCCCGCTCCGGCCACGGGCGCGGCGCCGCCTGGGCTGGTGTCCACCGAGGAGCTGGCTCGGTGGCAGGCGATGCGTCCGGTGGTGGTGATCGACGTGCGCACCGATGTGTTCACCTACCTCAAGGGACACCTGCCGGGCGCGGAGTACCTCAACACGGAGACGATCCGGGCCAGCGAAGGGGGCATCCCCACTCGCCTGCTGTCGGCCCAGCAGTACGCTGAGCTCTTTTCGCGTCTCGGGATCGGCCTCGATCAGCCCGTGGTGATCTACAGCGCCGGAGAGACCCACAACATCGACGCGACCTTTCTCGCCTATCTCCTGGCGGCGTTCGGGCACCCCAAGGTGTTCGTGCTGGACGGCGGATACTTCAAGTGGGAGCTGGAGCAGCGGCCGATCGCGCGGCACTATCCGCGGATTCCCCTCTCCCGCTTTCCCTCGGCGCCATTTCACCTGGACGCCGCCTCCCTGGCGGACGTACAGCGCGCGCTCAAAGCCCGCGATGCAGTGCTGGTCGACGCCCGTCCACCGGACCAGTTCGCGGGAGAGGCTGGGGCCCAGATGCGCCACGGTCACATTCCGGGCGCGATCAACCACTACTGGCAGGACGATCTGACGCAGGCGGGATTCGGGCACGTATGGAAGAAGGTGGACGAGCTGCGAGCGGCCTATCAGGCGCAGGGGATCACACCGGACAAGGACATCATCGCCTACTGCAACAGCGCCACCGAGGCGAGCCACGTGTACTTCACGCTGAGGTACCTGCTAGGCTATCCGAAGGTGCGGATCTACGTGGGATCCTGGACGGAATGGGCCGAGCGGGAAGACCTTCCGATCGAGACCGGCGCGGGTTGATCCAGCCTCGCGACCAGGATCAGCGAACGGAGTCCGCCGATCCGAACGACCTCAGCGCATCGCGATCCCGCTGCGGAGCTGGCCCGGACGCCAGACCCGTCCACCGCGCATGACCCACTCCACGGCGTCCAGGTTGTCGATGTTCTCCAGCGGATTCTTGCTCAGTAGCACCAGGTCTGCATAGTGACCCGCCTCGATGGTCCCGATCCCGCGGCCCGGCTCGCCGCCGATGGCACGCGCCGCGTCGCGGGTGGCGGCGAGTAGCGCCGCGGTCGGGGACAGGCCGATCGAATCGATCAGCAGGCGCATCTCCCCGAACACCGATGCGCGCTCGCTGATGGGACCGTAGGCCACGTGGTCACTGCCCGCGCTGATCCGCACGCCTCGCCGCACCGCCTGCCGGGTGACCTCCATGCCGAATCCCGAGGCGGCGCGCGCGTAATTCTCCTGCAGCGAGGGGATGTGCCGCCGCTTGGCATCGAACGAGGCGACGCTGTGCTGTACAGCATCGAGCGTAGGCTCGAACATGGTGCCGAGCCGGGCCATGGTGTCGAGCGTCGCGAGGATGCGTGGATCGTGCGCCGCCGCCGGGGTGGCGAACCGCGCGGTGACCATTTGCAGGTCGCCGTCCTTGACCAGGGTATCCCGCTCCTCGACCGTGAACAGCTCCCCGGCCAGACCGGCTGCGTGGACGACCCCGTCCTGGCCCGCTGACGCCTGTTCCCGAACGCTGGTCGGTTGCACCCACGCGTGCCCCCACACCGGCATCCCGGCCCGGTGGGCCGCGGCGACCAGTTGCCGCACCGAGCCGCTGTCGAGCTGCGCGTAGAGCTTGAGACCCATGGCACCAGCTTCCCGGGCCGCGGCCACGATCTGATCCGGGTTGTCTCCTGGGTTGAACTGGATAGGGGTCCAACCCAGCCACTGCATGGTGATCGCCGGCGCCTGCCGCATCACGGCACCCCGGGAGGTTTCGGTGGCCCGGAAGCCATTGAAGAAGAATCGGCGACCCGCGACCAGCTGCATGGCATAGACTCGCGGCGACGCCGGAAGCGCACTCACCCGGGCGAGGAGCTCCGCCGGATTAGTGCCCATGTCCCGGACCGTGGTGACGCCCTGGGCCAGGAGGTCCCGCAGGTCGAGCGCGAGTTCCTCGCCGGCGCTTCCATTGGTCAGGAACAGCAGGTGGACATGGCTGTCGATGATGCCCGGAATCAGATACCGGCCCTCTGCCCTGATGATCCTGGCGCCTCGTGGAATGAGGCATGCGCTCGCGGCGCCGGCACAGAGGATCCGGTCGCCGCGAATCAGGGTCACCGCGTGGGGCACCGGCGCTCGTCCGGTGCCGTCCCACAAGGTGGCGCCGACGATCGCGACCGAAGGGTTGACCGGCTTGGGCTCGGCGACCCTGACCCGATGCGGGGCACAGGCCGTGGCCGAGAGGACGAGCAGAGGGGCAACAACAACCCACGAGATGAGGGGCTTCATCGCGGTCGCGCTCCATGCACGGCGGGGGGTCCGCCGCCGCGATCGCGACGTCGCGAGACGCCCTGACGGATTCAAGATGCCACGGACCAGGCCATCTAGCGGTGACAGAGGTTTGTACCCCGCCGTGACCCGGGCCACTAACATAGCCCCGCGCGGTTGCGGCGATGCCTCTCGCTCCCTAGTCTTCCCTCGTGTCCTCCCCCGAGATCCTTCGTCCCAGGCGACGCCGTCGCACCGAGGCCATGCGGCAGCTCGTGCGCGAGCACGAGCTGAGTCCCCGTGACCTCATCCAGCCGCTGTTCGTGGTCCACGGCCGGAATGTGCAGCGCGAGATCCCGTCCATGCCGGGCGTCTTTCATCTCTCGGTGGACGAAGCGCTCGATCGCGAGGTGGATCGGATCACGGCGCTGGGGATTCCGGGCGTGATGCTGTTCGGACTGCCGGCCGCGAAGGACGAGGTGGGATCCGAGAACTTCTCCAGTGACGGCATCGTCCAGCGGGCGCTGCGCCGGCTGCGCGAACGTCATCCGGATCTGCTGCTCTTCACCGACGTCTGCTGCTGTGAGTATACCAGCCATGGCCACTGCGGCATCGTGCGCGATGGCTCGGTCGACAACGACGCCACCCTGGCCATCCTCGGCCGAGTCGCGGTGACCCACGCCGAGGCGGGGGCCGACGTCGTGGCGCCCAGCGGGATGATGGATGGGATGGTAGGGGCCATCCGGAGCGCGCTCGATCAGGCCGGTTTCAGCGAGCGCGCGATTCTCAGCTACGCGGTCAAGTACGCCAGCGCCTTCTACGGCCCCTTCCGCGAGGCCGCCGACAGCGCGCCCGCCTTCGGCGACCGGCGACAGTACCAGATGGATCCGGCCAACGTGAGGGAGGCGCTGCTGGAAGCCGCGCTGGACGAGGTCCAGGGCGCCGATCTGCTGATGGTAAAGCCGGCGCTCGCCTATCTCGACGTGGTGCGGGCGGTGCGGGAGCGGACCTCGCTCCCTCTCCTGGCCTACAACGTGAGCGGCGAATACTCGATGGTGAAGGCGGCGGCCCGGCAGGGGTGGATCGACGAGTGCGGCGTCGTCCTCGAGGCCCTCCTCGGCATGCGCCGCGCCGGTGCCGACGCCATCATCACCTATCACGCGAAGGACGTCGCCACCTGGCTGGGCAAGGAGTCCCGCGCATGACCGAAGTGCACGCGCCCCGCACGACCGCCGCCTCGGAGCGCCTCTTCGCCGCCGCCCGGCGGGTGCTGCCCGGCGGGGTCAACAGTCCGGTCCGCGCCTTCCGGAGCGTGGGTGGCACGCCGCGGTTCATCCAGCGCGGCGAGGGCGCCTGGCTGGTCGACGCCGACGGCCATCGGTATGTCGACCTGGTGCTGTCCTGGGGACCGCTGATCCTGGGACACGCCCATCCCGAGGTGCTGGAGGCCATCGTCACCGCCGCTGGTCGAGGCACCACCTACGGGGCGCCGACCGAGCTGGAAGTCCGCCTGGCGCAAGTCGTGGTGGACACGTTCCCCTCCGTGGAGATGGTGCGGTTCGTGAGCTCCGGTACCGAAGCCGCGATGAGTGCCGTGCGGCTGAGTCGCGCCGCCACCGGCCGCCGGGTCATCCTCAAGTTCGATGGCTGCTACCATGGCCACGCCGACCCGCTCCTCGCTGCGGCCGGGTCGGGCGTCGCGACGTTGGGGCTGCCTGATTCGCCGGGCGTTACCCCGGCCACCGTGGCCGACACGCTCATCGCGCCGTTCAACGATCTCGCGGCCGTCGAGGCCATCTTCGCCGCCCGGGGCCAGGAAATGGCCGCGGTGCTGGTGGAGCCGGTGGCGGGGAACATGGGTGTGGTCCCCCCCGTGCCCGGCTTTCTCGAGGGCCTCCGCCGGGTCACCCGACGCGCCGGAGCGCTCCTGGTCTTCGACGAGGTGATGACCGGCTGGCGGGTGCATCCGCAGGGTGCCCAGGTGCTCTACGGCATCGATCCCGACCTCACCATCCTCGGCAAGGTCGTCGGAGGAGGGCTGCCGGCGGCGGCCTACGGTGGATCCCGCGCGCTCATGGAGCAGATCGCGCCTGCCGGGCCGGTCTATCAGGCCGGCACTCTCTCGGGCAACCCGCTGGCCATGGCCGCGGGACTGGCGACGCTCGAGGTGCTCTCGCGCCCCGGTGTCTGGGAGCGAGCCGAGACGTGGGCCCGGCACGCGGAGGATGCCATCAGCTCGGCCGCCTCAGCCGCGGGGGTGGCCGTCACCGTGCAGCGGGTCGGTACCATGCTCACCCCGTTCTTCTCGGCGGAGCCGGTGCGCGACTATGCCACCGCGCGCGGGACCGACCGGGCCGCGTACGCGACGTTCTTCCACGCCATGCTCGATGCCGGCGTGTATCTGGCCCCCTCGGCATTCGAAGCGGCCTTCACCTCCACCGTGCACGGCGCGGCCGAGCTCGCGACGCTCGAGGCGGCGCTGGCATCCGCATGGCCGCGATAGCCGTCATCGGCGCAGGGGTGGCGGGCCTCACCGCCGCCTTCCGCCTCAAACGACGCGACATCAGGGTGGTGGTGTACGAAGCGGGAGATCATGCGGGCGGGGTGATCCTCACGGAGCGGCGGGAGGGCTACGTGGCGGAGCTCGGCCCGAACTCGCTGGCCGCGCCAGCGCCACCGGTTCGGGCCCTGTTGGACGAGCTCGGTCTCGGAGGCAGTCTCGTCGCGGCGTTGCCCGAGGCTCGGCATCGATACATCGCTCGCAAGGGCAAGCTGCTGGCGCTGCCGACCTCGCCGCCCGAGCTCCTCACCACCCGTCTTCTGTCGAACAGCGCGAAGCTCGCCGTCTTCGGCGAGGCCCTGGTCGACGTGAGCGACTCTCCGATGGAGGAGAGCGTCGCGGCATTCATGCGCCGGCGATTCAACCAGGAAGTGCTGGATTATGTCGCCAATCCGTTCATTGCCGGCGTCTTCGCGGGGGACCCCGAGCACCTCTCGGTTCGGCTGGCGCTGCCCAAGCTCGCCGCCCTGGAGCGAAGCCATGGCTCGGTCATGAAGGCCCTTGCCGGAATGGCTCGCGCCCGCCGGCGAGAGGAGGACGGTGAGCCGGCGGGCGACGGTCTGGTTTCGTTCCGCACCGGACTTCAGGAGCTGCCCGAGGCGTTGGCCCGCGAGCTTCGCTCGGAACTCCGGCTGCGGGCGCCGGCGACCCGGCTCCGGCGGGGGCCCAAGGGCTGGACCGTGGGCGCCGCTTTCCAACCGGCCGAGCTCTACGACGGCGTCGTGTACGCCGCGCCTGCCCACTGCATCGATGACATCGATCTGGAGTTTCCCGCCGCCGACCGGATGAAGACGCTCGCGAGCATTACCCATCCGCCGGTGGGTGTACTGGTGCTGGGCTTTCGACGCGAGGACGTGACCCATCCCCTGGATGGCTTCGGCCTGCTGGTGCCCGAAGTGGAGCGCCGAAACGTGCTTGGCGTGATCTTCTCTTCCACGGTCTTTCCCGGCCGAGCCCCCGAGGGTCACGTCACGCTCACCGCCTTCGTGGGCGGGGTCCGAAACCCCGATCTGGCGCATGCCGACCTCCCCACCATCACCGCCCGCGCGCTGCACGATCTCCACGCGCTCCTGGGCGTCAAGGGCGAGGCCACGTTCCGCGCTTTCCATCTCTGGCCCAAGGCGATTCCCCAGTACGATCTCGCCTACGCCCGCTACAAGGACGTCATGGACGAGGTGGAGCGTCGCAATCCGCGGCTGGCACTGGCCGGCTCCTATCGGGAAGGCGTGGCGCTTGGAGAGGTGATGATCTCCGGCCAGCAGGCGGCTACCCGTCTGATCGAGCAGCTCGAAACGGATGTCGCCGCGGGCTCGCGGTGAGCCCCGCGGCGCCACTTCGGATCGGCACGCGGGGCAGCGCGCTCGCGCTGTGGCAGACGGAGCATGTCCGGGCTCTGCTCCACGCGGCCGGCCACCGGACCGAGCGGATCGAGATCAGGACCACGGGCGATCTGGTCCAGCAGGTTCCCCTTGCCCGCATCGGGAGCCGCGCCCTGTTCACCAGGCAGATCGACGACGCCATGCTCGAGGGCCGGATCGATCTCGCCGTGCATTCGCTCAAGGACCTGCCGACGACCCTACCCGCCGGCATCGCGCTCGGCGCGATCGGCGAGCGGCAGGACGCCCGGGATGCGCTGGTGGGACACGGCCCGTGCCGCTGGGAGGACCTGCCGGAGGGCGCGCTGCTCGCCACCAGCAGCCTCCGGCGACGCGCGCAACTGCTGCACCTGCGCCCCGATTGCCGAGTCACCGACGTGCGAGGCAACGTCGATACCAGACTGGCGAAGCTCGACGCCCGGGCCGAATGGAGCGGGATTCTGCTCGCGAGCGCCGGCCTGGTCCGGCT
>JBJMOX010000211.1:0-2488 GCA_045803515.1 Gemmatimonadales bacterium | reverse complement strand
CGTAGGGCCGGCGGCCCAGGTCACGGACGGAGAGCCGCTGCATCAGGTGCCACCGTGGCGGTGAGCCGAAGAAAGCCGAAGGAGCAGCAGGCCGGCGGCCAGCGCGCCCCCGCCCACGCCCAGCAGGGCGCCTTGGCCGAAGAAATGATGGAGCGGTGCCGCGAGCACCGCCATCACGAAGGTCGCGAAGGTGCACACCAGCGCCAGCCCGCCGCGCCGGTAATAGGAGTCGATCGGCGTGAGGCAAGCCCAGGCGGCGCCGGCGCTGGCGAGGAGTGCCAGCAGGGTACCCCCGAGCAGGAGGACCAGCGCGGCCCCGCCGCCGACCGGCCCATCGGTGGGCGCCGCGGCGGCCACCAGCACTCGGACACCCCAGAGCACGAACAGGACGACCGCCGTGCCCAGGAGGATGGCCGCGGCCATTCCCCGGACCGCCACCAGCACGAGGTCGCGGGAGGCATCCACCGGCTCGCCGGCGACATTGGTCTCGAGCGTCAGATGTGCACCACCCGTCCCATGGAGTCGAGCGCCGCTTCCGCGATGGCTTCGGAGAGCGTGGGGTGAGCGTGGATCGCGAGATCCACCTCCTCCACCGTATACTCGTTCTCCCGCGCCACCGTGAGCTCGTGAATCAGCTCCGAGGCGTGGCTCCCCACGATGTGCGCTCCCAGGATCTCGCCGTACTTCTTGTCCCGGATGATCTTCACGAACCCCTCGGTCTCCCCGGCGGTGCGCGCGCGGCCGTTGGCGCTGAAAGGGAAGCGCCCCACCTGATACTCGAGCTTCCGCTCCTTGGCCTGGTCCTCGGTGAGTCCGATGCTCGCGACCTCGGGGTGGCAGTAGGTGACGCTGGGAACGTTGTCGTACCGGATCGGATGCGGGTGCTGGCCCGCGAGCCGCTCGGCCACGACCACTCCCTCGCGGCTCCCCTTGTGCGCCAGCATCGGCGGACCGGCGACGTCGCCAATGCAGTAGACCCCGGGCGCCGTGGTCTCCAGCGTCTCCCGGTTCACCCGCACGAAGCCGGCCTCGGTGAGCTGCACCCCGGCCTCCTTGAAGCCCATGCCCTCGGTGTTCACCGCCCGTCCCGCCGCCATCAGCACCTTCTCGACTTCGACCGTCTCGGTCTTGCCTCCGGCTTCGAGCTGGAGCGTCGCCTTGTCCTTGCTCACGGTGGCCTTGGTGACCTTGGCCCCCGCGTACACCGTCATGCCCCGCTTCCGGAAGCTCTTGGTGATCGCATCCGAGGCCTCGGCGTCCTCCATCGGGAGGATGCGGGGGAGCGCCTCGATCAGTGTCACCTTGGTACCGAAGGCATTGAAGATGTCGGCGAACTCGGTGCCGACGGCGCCGGCCCCGATCACCGCCAGCGTCGCGGGCACCTTTTCCAGGAAGAGCGCCTCATCGGAGCTGATGACCGTGGTCTTGTCCAGCTCGAGGCCGATCTGGGGGATGCCCTTGACCCGCGAGCCGGTGGCGATGATGACGCCCTTCCGGGCCTGATACTCGTCCGGGCCGACCCGTACGGTGCGGTTCTTCCCCAGCGTCCCGCTGCCCTTGATGACGGTGATCTTGTGCTTCTTCATCAGGAACTCGACGCCCTTCGAGTTCTGCTCGGAGACCTTGCGGGAGCGGCGCATGGCCACGGCGTAGTCGGCCTTGACCCCGCTCACCTCGATGCCCAGCTCCTTGGCGTCGTGCGACACCAGGTTGGCCACGTAGGCGCTCTGCAACAGTGCCTTGGTCGGGATGCAGCCGATGTTGACGCACACGCCGCCGAGCTTGTCCCGCTCCACCACCGCCGTCGCGAGGCCGAGCTGTGCCGCGCGGATGGCACAGACGTATCCCGCGGGCCCGCCGCCGATGATGATCACGTCGTACTGGGTCGCCACGCTGTCTCACCTCTCCATTGGGGTCGGCTCACCACACCAGTGCGAGCGGATTCTCCAGCATCGCCTTCACGGTCTTGAGGAACTGGGCCCCGGTCGCGCCGTCGATGACCCGGTGGTCGCACGACATGGTGAGCCGCATCCGGCGCCGGAGCGCCACCTGGCCCTGGTGGGCCACCGGCTTCTCCACGATCCGCCCGACCGCGATGATACCTGCCTCGGGAGGATTGATGACGGCGGTGAACTCGTCGATGTCGAGCATGCCCAGGTTGGAGACCGAGAACGTCCCGCCGGTGTATTCCTCCGGCTTGAGCCGCCGCTCGCGGGCCCGGCCGGCCAGGTCCTGGGACTGGGCCGAGATCTCGCGCAGTGACTTGAGGTCGGTGTGGCGGATGACGGGAGTGATCAGGCCCTCCTCGATTGCCACCGCCATGCTCACGTGCACCTCGTTCCAGTAGCGGATCCGGTCGTCCTGCCACCAGGCGTTGCAGGCCGGGTGCTGCCTGAGCGCGGTGGCCACGGCCTTGAGGACGATGTCGTTGAACGACACCTTCGGCCCTTCGCCCAGCCCCTTGAGCGCCTCGCGCGCATCCCAGGCG
>JBJMOX010000210.1:0-3784 GCA_045803515.1 Gemmatimonadales bacterium | reverse complement strand
CCGGGCCGCGCCCTGGTCCAGGCCGAGCGTGCGGATCCCGGCCACCGCCTCCGACTCGCGGATGATCCGCTTGAGATCCTGCACTTCGGGGATGTCCACGTCGCCCGGGTGCTTCCGGGCCAGGAACTCGTCCAACCGGCGGCCCAGCTCGGCCACGCGCTGCTCGTCGAGCCGACGCTCGCGGGCCAGGCGGCGGATGAAATCGGCGTGGCGCCGCACGTCGTGGTCGAACACGGCGAGGTTGCCGCTGGTCATGTAGGCGACGGTGATCGCGTTCTGGTTGAGCGCGAGCTTGGCGAGGATCCCGCCCATCGAGATCACGTCGTCGTCCGGATGGGGCGAGAAGCAGATGATCCGCTGGCCCCGCGGAAGCTTGGAGCGTCCCCGGATCTTGGCGCCCAGCGCGTTGAACACTTCCCCATTGAGCGCGCCGGGTGAGCCGGCCCGCGCGACCAGCGCGCTCAGGTGGTGCTCGGCGTAGTCGCGCTGGGTGAGCTTGAGCACGGCCCGGCCCGTCTGGTGGGAGAGCCAGCAGACCGCGCGCACCACCAGGTCGGGGGTCCACTCCACCGGGCCCAGCAGCCAGGGGGTGGCGATGCGCGTGAGGCCCGCCGCGGCGGCCGTGTCGAGATAGAACGTGGTGGCGGGATGGCGCTGGAGAAAGGTCGCCGCGACCTCGTGATCCACCTCGCCCTCCACCGTGCGTCGCACGATTTCCGTCTTGTGCTCCCCGGTGGCCAGGATCATGATCTCCCGCGACTCCAGGATGGTGCCGACCCCCATGGTGATCGCCTCCCGGGGGACGTTCTCCTCGCCGAAGAAGTCGGCGGCGGCGTCCTTCCGGGTGACCAGGTCGAGGGTGATCAGACGGGTGCGGCTCTCCAGTCCGGAGCCTGGCTCGTTGAAGCCGATGTGCCCCGTCCGCCCGATGCCCAGCAGCTGCAGGTCGATGCCGCCGGCATGGCGGACGGCATCCTCATAGTCGCGGCACTGCTGCTCCAGCCGGTCACGCGGCAGGTCGCCGCGGGGGATGTGCACGTTGGCGGGATCGATGTCGAGCAGGGAGAAGAGATTCTCCCACATGAAGCGGTGGTAGGAGTGCAGGCTCCCCGGGTCCATCGGGTAGTACTCGTCCAGATTGAAGGTGACGACCTGGGCAAAGCTGAGCCCTTCGTCCCGGCGCATCCGGATGAGCTCGCGGTAGACGCCGACCGGGGTCGAACCCGTAGCCAGGCCCAGCACGGCCCGGCCGGCCTGGCAGCGGATCAGCTCGGCGATCCGGCGGGCGACGAGCCGCGCCAGCTCGTCCTGGTCGCTGACCAGAACGGTACGAATGCGCTCGAGACCGGCGCGGGTATCGGAGTGAGGTGAGGTCATTGCCTCCCCGTAGAATGTTCGGGGCCGGGCGAATCCGCAATTCGTCCGGCGCCCGGCGAACTACTCGATCATGGTCACTACCGGCGCCGCATAGGTCAATGTCACGGTCGGCGCCCCGCCGCAGGCGTCGCTTCCGTAGAACGCGGCCTGACAGTCCAGGGTGACGGTGCCGCCGCTCGCCGAGCGGGTGAAGCCCTGGATCAGGGCACCATGATCCCATGCCTCGAAGGTGGTGCTGCCGTCCAGCGCGGTGCTGAGGAAGGAGACTTTCTGCGGGTGCATCACGTTCTGCGTCGTCGCCGGGGTGTAGAGGGTCTTGAGGTCGGCGCCCAGAATAGTGCGCGCCGCATCGCTCCCCACGGAGTAGAGCTCCAGGCGGAGGGAGAACTGGGCCGGGCCGGTCAGTGCATAGCTCTCCTTCCGGACCGAGTCGCTCGACTGGTGCAGAACCGGCGTGAGGTCCAGCATCGGGACGTAGATGCCACGCACCGCCGCGCTGGTATCCTGGATCGAAGCGTTGCTCGCCCCCGAGGCCGAGGCCTTGATCAGCCGGTCGGGGTTGAAGGCCAGCGAGAGGGTGTAGCTCCCGCCGCTGTCCGGGATGACCACCGGGTTCTGCAGCCGGAACCAGGTGCCACCGTTGTTGAGATCGGTGACCGCGAGGGCGGAGGGCCCGGTGGTGAGGTCGGCCGTGGTCCGGGTGAACGAGTAGCCGGTGGGGGACGAGGGGTCGCCGTCCTGCGTGAAGAGCGAGCCACCGCCCGAGAGCGGGATGCTCGCCTGCACCCGCACCGGCCTGTTCCAGGTGGCGAGCGCCCACTGGTAGCTGCCCGCCTGCACCGGCACGCTCTGATTGAGCGCCGTCAGGGTGGCGGGATCCATCAGATCGAAATAGTTCCCCGCCGTCGCGTCGGCCCGCGCCTCGGCGTATCCATAGGTCTCATAATCGACGGTCTGGTTGCTGTAGATCTCCACGCATCCTTGGGTGTTGTTGAACGCGGTGCCGTTGGTCTCGACGCTCTCACAGAGGCGGAGGCTGGTGAGGAAATACTCCAGGTGCTCGGGCGCCGCTTCGCCGACACCGGACGCCACGCTCACGATCGACGGGCTCAGCCGGCCCAACCGTGCGCTCAGACCCGTGGTCGCGCTGGCCTGGGTAATCTGCACCCGGACGGTCGAGGCGGAGGCGCCTGGCGGCGGGGCCGGCACGGTCGCGGAATCCGCGCTGCATCCCAGAGCAGCCGCGCCGAGCGCGGAAAGAACAAAGGGAAGGCAGGAGACCGGCAGGGAGCGGCGCATCAGTCCTCCGAGGGAAGATCGAGATTCGGGAGCAGTCCGGGTTCTCGCCCAGTATCGGAGTCTGTGCGGGAATACCTGAGACAGCCTGGCGCGGCGGTGACCCGCCCCACCGCACGCAGGTCCGGCACTCCTCAGCATGCTGCATGGTGTCTGGCACTTCCTCGTCCCGCGTCTTCCTCCTCTCCCCCGCCCACTGCGGCGGCAAGCGAGCCGGCTTCCTGCTCAGCGAGCGGGCCGAGTTCGACCTGGCAACGCGCCTCAGGAGACCGGGCGGGGTGACCCTGGGCGAGGCGTTCAGCTTCGTGAGCGGGCTCTATTTCCGGGGCAAGCTCGCCTACGCCGTTCGTTTTGCGCGGGCTCCGGCGGGCGTGCCGGGTGCGCAGGTAATCACCACCAACCGCGGCCTCCTGCCGGCGGGGACGCCGGTCGGGTTGGAGGACCTTCGGGAGTTCGGCGCGGTGGATATCCGGGCGGACGACCCACGCTACCGCGCACCAGTGGAGCGCGACCTCGCACGGCTGGTGCTGGAATCGGGGCTCGAGATCGTCCTGCTCGGCAGCGTGGCGACGGGGAAGTACGTGGACGTGCTGCTCGAGGCCCTGGGTGACCGGTTGGTCTTCCCCATCGATTTTCTGGGACGCGGGGACATGAGCCGTGGCGCGCTGTTGCTTCGCGCGGTCCAGGAGGGGCGGGAGCTCAAGTACGCGCCGGCCGCCTCGATCGTCCGCCGCACGGCGCGGAGCCGGTAAGGCTGGTGGGGTCCTGGACAGCGCTCGCGCCCGGCTCGCGCGACTGACCGCGGAACCGGGCGCGTAGCCCAGGTGTGACTCGAGGTCAGCCGGCGATGCCGAGCTGTTGCAGTAGCGTAGCCATATCGAAGTAGTGACGCTGCACCTTGGCCTTGCCGTTGAGCAGCTCGATCACAGCGCAGGCGCGGATCTCGATCTTCTTGCCGGTCGCCGCGAACGAGCCCTTCGGCGTCTGCAGCGGCCCGCTGTGGGTGCCCCGCCAGGTGAGCTCCAGCAGGACGGTGTTCTCACTCGCCACGGCGTTGTCGAAGCTGGCCTTCGAATCGGGGATCGCCTCGGCCCAGCCCTGGAAGAGGGTG
>JBJMOX010000209.1:0-4027 GCA_045803515.1 Gemmatimonadales bacterium | reverse complement strand
CTCGGCGTGGTCAACTTGCGTACCGTTCCACTGATCACACCCGAGGAGATGGACGCCGCGACCAAGAAGTCGATCGACTATCAGCCGCCCGGGTCGGCGAGCCGGTAAGGAAGGCCGATGCCCGACAACGCGGAGCCCGCGCTCACGCCGGAACAGTGGGACGCGCACGACTATCGCCAGTCGGCGCGAGACCTCGACCTCTGGGCCAAGGAGAACGCCGGCTCGACCGGTGACCACGACAAGACGGAGTATGTGGCCAAGCTCGGCCTGACCGGCGAGGGATGCGTGGTGGTGATGAACCGGGCCCACGATCGCGTGCTGGTGCCTCCGCCGGCGCGCCTCGCATTGGCCGCCTTCGCGCTTGCGGAGCATCCCGGCGGCTTCGCAGCGGCCGATGTCGCCGCGCTTCGCGCCGCCGCCGAGGCGAGCCCCGATCCCTCGGCCGGCACGGCGCTCCGGAGCCTGGCGGAGCGAGTGCAGGCCCTCATCCCACAGAATTCCGTCTGACCGCGGCCGCGTTCCGGTGGGCCACGTCTCGCCCGCACTCGCAACGCTGATGCTGTCCGTGGCAGGGACACTGAAGAGAGGATGGGAACATGCATAGGGCTCTGTTGGGATGGACCCTGATCGCGGGCTGTCTCGTCCTTCTCGGCGCCGGGACGGTGATCGGCGTCCGGAGCCTGCGCGGCTACGAGGTGCCGGCCGCGACGGTCACGCAGTGGCGCCAGTACGCCGCCGACGTCGAGCGGGGAGCTCGCACCTCCTCGCCCGCGCTCACCCGCCTGCTCACGGAGGCGGCCATCACCCAGAACCGATATGCCAGCGCGGCGGTGGACCTGGTCCGCTTCGTCGGCGGCGGAGTCTTCATTCTGGGACTGCTGCTCGGCCTCGATCTGTGGCGCTACCGGATGAAGCACCCGGAGCGCGCGCCGCCACCCGAGTAAGCCTTGGTGATGCCGCGCACAGCTTGCCGGGCGCGGGGAAGGTATTGACCGCGTGGCGACATCGGAGGAGGAGCCATGGCGACGACCAGACAGCGGGCCGCGGCCCGCAAGAACATCAAGCAGGCCGCCAAGGCCGCGAGGCGGAAGAAGACAATCGCCCGGTTGCCGGCGAAGACCCGGACCGCTCTCGGGAAGCAGGGAGCGAAAGTCGCCGGGCGGAAGCGGAGATCGCACGCATCTCGGTAGGGGTGTGGTCACCTCGTCCGCGCCGCCCTATCTTGGCTGGAGTTGCGTAGTGGTGGTGGCGTAACGCTAGGTTCCGGGTTCAGGCTCACCCTGTTCTCGAGGGAGGCTCTATGGCGGCGAAGAAGGCGTCCTCGCGGAAGTCGAGCGGCAGGAAGTACAGCAAGGGGGCGAGCAAGAGCGTGAAGAGCGCGATGCGGCGTCGCAAGAGCGGCACGCTCGAGCGGGGGAAGTCGGGGCATGGCGGGAAGGTGAAGAGCCGGAAGCAGGCCATCGCGATCGGACTGTCGGAGGCCCGGAAGAAGGGCGCGAAGGTCCCCCCGAAAAAGAAGAGCTCCAGCGCACGGAAGCGGTCGAGGTCAAAGTCGTGAGTGGGGGCCGGCACGTCGGATGATCTCCGGAGCATGACCTTCAACGCTGCCGTCCCCTTCGTCATCCGGCGCGTCCATGGTGTGGTCAGCGGACGCGAGGTCACGTCGACCCGGGAAGACTCCTACGGGCTACTGCGACTCGAGGCGGGGCGGATGCTGGTGCAATGGAGTACGGCGCGGGAGACGAGCCGGGTCGGACGCGAGATCCGCGTCGATCGCGACCTGGGACCCGTGCGCGAAGTGCCGGTTCCGCTGGCCGGGCTAGCCGGGTGCAAGGTCCGCTGGCGGCTCCTGCCCTGGCCTCCTCGGTGGCAACTGGTGCTGCGCGCGGCCGACCTCCAGGCCTTCGGTGCCCTGGCAGGCGAGACCGGCCTTCTCCTCGAACATCCGGCTGAGCTGGTGCTGGAGCTCCGCCGCGCGGACCGGGAGGTGGCCCGAGCGTTTGCGCTCGAGTTGGATCTCGCGCTCGCTGAGCGCGCGATCGAAGCCGCGGAGACTCCGGATCGGCTGACCGACGCCGGCCTTGGCCAAGGCGCACCCCGCTTGTCGCGGTCCTCCGACGGGGGTACTGAACTCTTCCGTTCGGGCTGATTCAGGGGAGGAGCTGCCGGTGACCAACGGGTCTACCACCTGTGCACACACTCCGGCGGGCCCTCCGCCCACGCCGCGCGCGGCGGGGTGTGAGGAGTGTCTCGCCACTGGAGGCCGGTGGCTCCACCTGCGGCTCTGCCTGAGCTGCGGTCACGTGGGGTGCTGTGACAGCTCGCCGGGCCGGCACGCCACCAAGCATTTCCGCAGCGCCCACCACCCGGTGATCCAATCGTTCGAGCCGGGTGAGACATGGGGCTGGTGCTACCTCGAGGAGCGCGAGCTGGGACCCTTCAGCCCCATGCGATAGCTGATCGCGATCACCCCGACGCTCCATTGGAAGGTGCGCCCCTATCTCATCAACCCCGACTGCTTTGGGGATGATTGCGCCGCCTGGCTGGTCAATGGAGGAGGACGCGCCGGCGTGGCTGGTGCACGTGCAGGAGCACACCGGCTTTCTCGCCCGCCTCCGCGGGAATGCGGGGCGGCATTTCGAGGATATCTTCATGCGCGGCAGCAGCGCGGGACAACCCGAGCCGGTGAGCCCGCGAACCGCCACCGAGGCTGCCGGCGGAAGGAGGCGTCCATGACGTGGTACTGGGTCGCGGGAGCGGCCGCCGTCGTGCTCCTGGTACTGGTGAGCCGGCGGGGGGAGCGGCCAGGCGGGTCGCGGGAGCTTCGCCGCGGCGCCGCGCCGCCCTCACCGGCCGAGATCGATGCGCTGCTGCGAGGGGGACGAAAGATCGAGGCGATCAAGATGTACCGGACCCTGCATGGCGTGGATCTCAAGGCCGCCAAGGACGCGGTGGAGGCCCGCGGTCGCGAGCTGGGCCGTTGACTCGCCTCGCCCGCGACTTGCGCGATTTGGGCCCGCACTCCTCGCCCGAACCCCCGGCTCCTGCCGGTCGTCAGGCTCCGGGCTCGCCTCCGGGCATGTTATAGAAGAACTGCTCCCGCACGATCTTCCCGTCCTTCACGGTGTACAGCGCCATCTCCTCCAACTGGAAACGCTGGCCGGTCTGCTTGGAGGTGACGTCGAAATTGTACTTGACGGCGAATTGGCCTTCGCCGACGAACGGCCCAGTCGCCTCGGACTTGTGCACCTCGTTGTTGGCGAACCACCACTCGTTCTTTCCCCGGATCGCGTCGATCCCGGTCATCTCGGCCGGTATGCTCTCGGTTCCCACCGGCTCGACACTGACGATCTTTGGCGAGTAGAACTTGCTGATTGCCTCGAGATTGCGTCCGGCGCGGCAGAGCGTCACCAGCTCCTGAGCGATGGAAGCGGTCGAGGCGGGGGCAGCGGCAGTCATGGTACCTCCTCAGTAGGTGTCATGTCGACAATATTACGTCGTGCCGCGCCCGGTGCCACGCCACAGTCCGGTAACGTGAGAGGTCCTCCTGGAAGCTTCCCCGAGCGAGCGCGAGTTCCTGGCGCCGGATGGACGCACCTGGACCTTCCGGGTCCGCCTGGAGGCTCGCAAGGAAGAAGCGAGCACCCACCTGACGCTGGAGATCACCAGCCCTGGCCAGGCCCGGGTGGTGAGCTGCCGGCGGGAAGAGTGGGCCGGTGAAGCGCCGAACCTGTCGGAGCTCTTGTTTCGCTCGGTAACGGCGGGCGGAAGCCGTCACGTGTAAGTTGGTGGTGAGCTCGAGGAGGTTGCATGGTGAACGGCAGGATGCCCCTCTTTCTGACGCTGCTCGCCGGAGCGGTCTGTGTGGCGGCGTTGTGGCTGCTCCAGCCCTATAGCGTGACGTCGCCCTGGGATGTCTACACCAGGCCGGCCCAACGGTTTCTCGCGGCCGCGCTGAAGCGCGACTCGACCGCGCTCAGCCGGCAGTCGGGCTCGATCGCGCCGGTGGTCTGGGCGCTGCAGGCGG
>JBJMOX010000208.1:0-11023 GCA_045803515.1 Gemmatimonadales bacterium | reverse complement strand
GCTCGAGCCCGAACGCCAAGCCGCCACCCGCCGCATCGTAGTCGCTCACCGGGACGAAACGCTGGCGGTCGTAGGAGGCGTCCATCCGATAGAGCTCATTGGGCCGGCCGGCGGCCAGCCTGAGCGATCCTGCCGCGTAGTCGAGCCGTGCGGTGAGGCGCGTCTCACCATGCCATTGGCGATAGGTGCTGAACGGGCGCATGCTCTGCGCGACCGCCACGTTGCTGCCGGCGCTCATCGCAAGGACCATCGCCAGGAGGAGACCTCGCACCTTCACAGCCCCCGGGTCGGCGTCCGGCCTCCGGGGCGCCGTGCCGCGGTGACGCCGAACTGCGGCGTGGCCCAGAGATATTCGTCGGTGAGTGCCTCGGGAGGAATGAGCCGGCCCGCGAAGTTTTCGCGAATGCCCGCCCGGCTGAGCAGCGCGGCGCCGAAGCCGGCGGTGGCCAGGAGCCAGGTGACCAGAATCGCCGCGCCGCGGATCAGGTTCCCCGCCAGGGGCACCCAGCCGAAGAGGGACCACGCGAGCCAGAACGCCGCCAGGCCTGCCAGACCGACCAGCAGGTACCGATAGCTGTTCGGTGAGCCGATCACGATCCCCTGCGCCATGCGGCGGCGGGTATAGGTCTCGCCCATCGCGTGCGCGACGGCGAGATAGCCTCCCACCACGCCGACGACGACCAGCAGCCCATAGACCACCACGGCGAATGGGAGCAGCAGGATGCCCGCGACGCTCAGCACCAGTCCGACCACCAGCATGCCGAAGGTCGGCAGCAGCAGGATCTGCCCCAGCAGCCCGGTCACGAAGGCCCGCCCGAACGAGTGGGAGACCGTGTCCGAGACCACCTCCAGATTGGGACGCCCGAACATCACCAGACCGAAACCCAGAGCGCTCAGGGTGAGAAATACACCGACCACCCCCGCGGCGCGGTGAAACAGGGTCTCGATCGCGCCGGGCGCCGGCGCCTCGGTGGCAGTACCCGCGGGGGCGGCCGCGCGCAGCGTGCGCACTTCGCCGCCGATCTCGCCACCCTGATCGCGCACCTCGCCCCCGAGCGACAGGATGTCTCCACTCACCAGACCGCCCGGGTGCAGCACCACGTCACCGTCCACCGTCACCAGGTTACCCATCAACTTCCCGTAGATGTCGGCGGTGCCGTCCACGACCAGGAGGTTTCCCGGCACGCTCTCGTTGGAGCCGACACTGAAGTCGCCCAGCCTGGCCGTCCCGTTCGGGATGGTGAGATGCACCGCTCCGTCCTGCGGGCGGAGCGCGCCACGCAGCCTGGTCTCCAGGGTGGTCGGCTTGCTCAAGTCACCGATGTCGACAGTGTGGTCATCCGACTGGGCGGGCGCGATTGCCTGGGGACGGGTCCGCGGACCCGGTTCCTGCTGCGCGGGCCGCCGGAGGCTGGAGACGTTGGACACCAGGGCCCAGAAGCCATGAACCAGCCCCACGGTGCTGCAACCGCTCGCGTCCGTCGGTGTGCTCGCCGCCGCCGGGTGCGCCGTCGCGAACAGGGCCAGCAGCGCGAGGAGGAGGGCGGCCCGTCTAGACGTTGGCATGGGCCACCCCCTGGGTCGGAAGCGCCAGAAGGCGGCGGAGCGCTACGACGCCGACCACGTAAACCAGCGAGGCGAAAGCGGAGGCAAGGCCGAGACGGGCGGGAGTGGAGGCCAGGTTACGGAGACCAGCGTACCATGGCTGCTCGATGAAGTTCGACGCCACCCCCCGGACCGCCAGCCACGCCGCTCGGCCCGCTTCCCCGGCGAGCCAGGACCCGAGCGCCGCGAGACTCTGCTGGTGGCCGAGCGTCCAGACGATGCTGGCGGTCATCGAGCAGATCGTCAGCAACGCGATGCCTGCGGCCAATGCGGCCGTTTTCCGGGTAGCGAAAAGGCTGCGCCGGGCCGATTCCAGGGAACGGAGAGCGAACGGGTCGGGCACCGCGACCGAGAGCATGACCCGATCGGCGAAGCCGGCGGACGGACTCATCAGGGGGAGTGAACCGAGCAGGGCCACGATTTCCTGCTCCGACTGAGTCCGCTCCAGACACTCTGGGCACCGCTCGAGGTGGGACTGCGCGTCCGGCGAGAGCGCGCCGGCGAGCCAGGCGTCGAGGTCCTCGGTGGACAGGTGCGGTCCGGGTGCAGGGGTCATAAGTGGACCCTCCTACGCTGGGGAATCGGGGAAGGTTTCATCATTTCAGGTGGGCCAGTAACTGCCGCAGCTCGTTGCGCGCGCGATGGATGTAGGTCTTCACCGTGCCGAGCGGAAGGTCCAGGATCTCGGCGATCTCCTCGTAGGCGCGACCTTCGACGTGACGCAACAGAATGCACGAGCGGTACTCCGGCCGGAGCCGGCCGATCGCCGCCTCGATGGCCCCGCCCAGCTCCTTGGCCTCGACCGCGTCCAGCGGCGACTCCTGCCGGGCCCCGATCTGCAGCGCCGTGGCCTGCATCGCCTCGGGCGTCTCAGCGTGCGGCGAGCCATCCAGCGAGAGGGTGTCCAGCTCCCGGCGACGCAGATGATCGATCGCGGCGTTGTTGGCGATCTTGAAGATCCAGGACGAGAACTTGAACTCGGGACGATAGGACTCGATCGCGTTGAGCGCCTTGACGAAGGTCTCCTGGGAGAGATCCTCCGCCAGCTCGCGGTCCCGGACCATGCGAAACAGCAGCGCGAAGAGCGGACGCTCGTATCGCCGGATCAGCTCACGATACGCCGCTTCCTGACCGCCGCGGGCGAGCAGCACGACCTCCTGATCGCTGAGCCGCGCCCACTCGGGCCCGCTAGGCATTGGTCCGTTGCCTTGCCAAGGATCTCGCCGCCGGACTACATTGAGCGCCTATGTTAGCCTCGGATCGTGAGTTACCCGTCTCCGGCGGTCCTGAAAAGCGGGCCTATGTCCGGGAGATCTTCGCGGCGATCGCGCCCACCTACGACCGGCTCAACCGGATCATCAGCCTGCGTTTCGATCAGCGCTGGCGGCGGCAGGCGGTGGGGCGGCTGAACTGGGAGCGCGTGCCGGAAGGAATCTATCTAGATCTGTGCGCCGGGACCTTCGATTTCGGAGCCACGCTGGCGCGCCGGCAGGGCTTCCGAGGGAAGGTCATCGGCGCCGACTTCGTTCCCGCCATGCTCCGCCTGGGCAGGGACAAGGCTCGCCCACTCGATCCCGTGGCGGCCGACGCGCTCGAGCTCCCCTTCGGCGACCAGGCGTTCGACGGTGCCGTGCTGGGCTGGGGGCTCAGGAACCTGGTGGATCTGGACGCCGGCCTGGCCGAAGTGGCCCGGGTGCTCCGCCCGGGTGCCAGACTGGTCACGCTGGAGATGGCACTTCCCCGAGGGCGTGCCCTCCGCCTGGTCTACCAGTTCTATTTCCGCCGTCTGCTCCCCTGGATCGGGCGGCTGATCTCGCGGCATGCCACCGCGTACACCTGGCTCCCCGCCTCGACCCAGACCTTTCCCGACCCGCCGGAGCTCGCGCGCCGGATGGCCGCGCAAGGCTTCGCCGAGGTCTCCTACACGCTGTTGATGGGCGGCGTCTGCGCCATGCACGAGGCGACGCGACCTGCCATGTCTGTACGCCGGCCGGTCTGACCCCCGAGAACGGACATTCATGGCCCTGGATAATCTGCGGCAGTTCATCAAGGCGATCGACCAGGCCGGCGAGCTGGTCCGCGTCGCTCACCCGGTGCGGGCCCACCTGGAGATCGCCGAGATCGCCGACCGGTGCATGAAGAGTCCGGGCGGTGGGCCGGCGCTTCTCTTCGAGCACGTCCTGCTGGAGAACGGCGTCAGGAGCGCTGCTCCCGTGGCCATCAATCTCTACGGCTCCATGCGCCGCATGTGCCTCGCCCTGGGTGTGGACGACCTCGATGCCATCGGCGGGCGGATCTCGGAGCTGCTCAACCTCAAGGTTCCCGAGGGACTCTTCGGCAAGCTGGCCATGCTCCCCAAGCTCGCCGAGATCGGGAAGTTTCCGCCCAAGGTGAAGTCCGGCCGGCCGCCCTGCCAGGAAGTGGTCCTCAGGGGCGACGCCGTCAATCTCGACCAGATTCCGTTCCTCACCACCTGGCCCGGCGACGGCGGGCGCTACATCACGCTCCCGATGGTCATCACGACCGATCCCTCGCGGGGGATCCGGAACATAGGGATGTACCGGGTCCAGGTGCTGGGACGAGACACGCTGGCGATGCACTGGCAGCGTCACAAGGTGGGCGCCGCCCACTGGCGCGAAATGGCGGAGAAGGGCGAGCGGATGCCGGTGGTCATCGCCCTGGGCGGCGATCCCGCGAGCATCTACAGCGGCTCGGCCCCGCTGCCCCCGACCATCGACGAATTCCTCTTCGCCGGGTTTCTGCGGCGCGAGCCGGTGGAGCTCGCCCGGGCCGTCACCTGCGAGCTGGAGGTCCCCGCCGAGGCCGAGCTGGTGCTGGAGGGATACATCGACCCCGCGGAGCCGCTGGTCCTGGAGGGTCCCTTTGGCGACCACACCGGGTTCTACTCCCTCGCGGACTACTACCCGCTGGTGCACGTCACGGCGCTGACCGCGCGCCGGGACCCGATCTACCCGGCGACCCTGGTCGGCCGGCCGCCCATGGAAGACTATTACCTCGGCCACGCCACCGAGCGGATCTTCCTGCCGCTCCTCAAGCTGACCGTGCCCGAGATCGTGGACTACCACATGCCGCCGGCCGGCATCTTCCATAATCTGGTCTTCGTCTCGATCGACAAGCAGTATCCGGGGCAGGCGTACAAGGTGATGAACGCGCTCTGGGGCCAGGGCCTCATGTCGCTGGCCAAGCTGCTGGTGGTGGTGGACAAGGAGGTCAACGTGCGGAATCCGGACGAGGCCTGGTGGGTAGCGCTCAACAACATCGATCCGGAGCGCGACGTCCGCTTCACCATGGGCCCGATGGACGTCCTCGACCACTCGAGCCGGGCGTTCACCTACGGCAGCAAGATGGGGATCGACGCGACCCGGAAGTGGAAGGAAGAAGGATTCACCAGGGAGTGGCCGGAGGTGATCACCATGGACACCGAGACCAAGCGCCGGGTGGACGAGATGTGGACCAAACTGGGAATCCGGCTGTGAGCGCCGAGGGCCAGACCTTCGCGGGAGAGTCGCTCCTGGTCCGCTACATCAACCTGGTGAAGCTGCCGCATACGCTCTTCGCGCTGCCCTTCGCGCTGCTCGGCCTGCTCGCGGCGGCGCAGGTGGTGCCGGTGCGGCCCCGGACGGTGCTGCTCGTCGTGCTCGCCTTCTCCGCGGCGCGCTGGGCGGCGATGGGCTTCAACCGCATCGCGGATCTCCAGTTCGACGCCCGGAACCCGCGGACCCGGAACCGCGAGTTGCCCCGGGGCGCCCTGACCACGGCCCAGGCGTGGAGCTCGGTGATGATTGCGGGGATGCTCTTCGTGCTGATCTCGGGCCTTCTGAACCCGCTCTGCCTGGTGCTGAGCCCACTGGCCCTGGCCTGGGTACTGACCTACAGCCTTTCCAAGCGCTTCACCTGGTGGCCCCATCTCTGGCTCGGCGTGAGCCTCGCCATCGCGCCGGTCGGCGGGTACCTGGCCGTTACGGGGCGCTGGAGCCATCCCGCCTGGCTCCTCCTGGTGGTGGCGCTCGCGGTCGCGACGTGGGTGGCGGGATTCGACATCTTCTATGCCCTGCCGGACGCCGGGTTCGATCGCGCCGAAGGGCTCAGGAGCGCCGTCGTCCGGCTCGGCGAGCCGCGGGCCATCCTGCTGGCCAAGCTACTGCACGGCATTACCATCCCCGCCCTCGCGCTGTTCGGTTACGGTGCCGGCTTCGGCGTGTGGTACTACGCCGGGCTCGCCGCCGCGGCCGGCATTCTCGCCTATGAGCACCGGCTGGTCCGGCCCGGCGACCTCTCCCGGCTGGACGCCGCCTTCTTCACCATGAACGGGGTCATGAGCGTGACGGTGTTCGCCTTCGCTCTCCTGGACCGGGCGGTCCGCTGAGCCCATGAGCCGGTATCCCGTCATCGTTGCGCTCACCGGGGCGTCCGGCGCACCCTACGGCTTGCGGCTGCTGCAGGTCCTGGCGACCCACAAGGTGCCGGTCTGGCTCATTCCCTCGAGTCACGGGATGCGCCTGCTGCGCGACGAGTGCGGCATCGACTCCATGGCGTCGCTCCAGGCGGCCACCGGCGACTGGTCGACGGTCACGGTGTTCCCGGACGATGATCGCGGCGCTCTGCCCGCGTCCGGCTCCCAGCGAACCGGCGGGATGGTCATCTGTCCCTGCTCCATGGGCACCGTCGCGGCCATCGCCGGTGGCACCAGCCGCTCCCTGGTGGAGCGCGCCGCGGATGTGACCCTCAAGGAGCGGCGCAAGCTGATCCTGGTCCCGCGGGAGACGCCGTTGTCGCTGGTGCATCTCAGGAACCTGGTCGCGGTCACCGAGGCCGGAGCGCTGGTGATGCCTGCGGCGCCCGGCTTCTATCACCGGCCGACCGAGATCGCGGAGCTGGTGGACTTCATCGTGCAGCGGATCGTCGATCATCTGGAGCTGGACATCGATATCGGCCGGCGTTGGACTGGAGATCCCGGGTGATGCGCATGGGGTGGTTCGCACACGTCCGCGGCCGAATCCTGCCCGTCCTGCTGTTGATCGGCGCCGCCTGCGGCGGCTCGAGCGACGTCCAATCACCCGCCGATGACGGGGAGTCGCCGGCGGTGGGCTGCCACGACGGCACCCTGGGAATGACGCCGGCGCTTTACCGGGTGTGCTTCCCCGACCAGTGGAACGGCGATCTCGTGGTCTATGCTCACGGGTACGTCCAGCCCGGAGCGAGCCTCGCCCTGCCCGACGATCGGATCGGACAGGCGTCCATCTCGAGCGTGGTGAATGGGCTCGGCTACGCCTTCGCGACCACCAGCTACCGGGCCAACGGACTGGTGGCGGCCGACGCGGTCGAGGACGTGGCGGACCTTACCGAGGAGATCCGCCGGCTCTACCGGCCGGACCCCAACCGCACCTATGTGGTGGGCGTCTCCGAGGGCGGTCTGGTCGCGGCCCTCGCGATGGAGCGGCATGCCGACCTCTTTGCCGGCGCGGTCGCGGCATGCGGACCGATCGGAGATTTTCGGCGCCAGATCGACTACTTCGAGGACATGAGGGTGGTGTTCGACTACTTCTTTCCGGGGGTGGTTCCGGGCAGCGCGGTGGATATCCCCGATTCGGTCCGTGCGCGCTGGAATGCGCGCTATGCCCCCGCGGTCAGCGCCGCGCTCGCAGCCGACTCGTCGGCCGCTCGGCAGATCCTCGCCGTCACCGGGGCACCGATCGATGCCGCTGACCCCACATCGGCCGGCCAGACCGTGGTGGGCGTTCTGTGGTACAACATCTTCGCTACCGATGATGCCCAGCAGCGGCTGGGCGGCCAGCCGTACGAGAATGCCGGCCGGGTGTATGCCGGGTCCGACGATGACGCCGCCCTGAACGCCGGCGTCGCGCGCCATGCCGCGGATGCCGCCGCGCGGGCCAACCTGGAGTCGCTCGAGACCTCCGGACAGCTCTCGATTCCGGTGGTCACGCTCCACACCACCGGCGATCCGATCGTCCCGTTCCTGCAGGAGGCGCTCTACGCCGACAGAGTTGCGGCGGCGGGCGCGTCCGGGCTCCTCGAGCAGCGCGCCGTGACTCGCTACGGGCATTGCGCGTTCCAGCCGGACGAGCTCCTCGGCGCGTTCGATGACCTGGTGGGCCGGGTGACGGCATCCGCCCTGCCGCTGGCAGGGCGGTAGAAGGCACATGCGGATCGGTGTCATCTCCGACACCCATGGCCTGCTTCGGCCCGAAGTCTTCGAGGCGTTCCGCCAGGTGGATCACATTCTTCATGGCGGTGACGTGGGACCCGCGGCACTGTTGGAGGAGCTGGCGGCCATTGCGCCGGTGACCGCCGTCTACGGCAACACGGATGGCGCGGAGGTGCGACGGATCCTGCCGAAGGTGGCGGTCGTGCAGCTCGACGGCTTCGAGATCGTGGTCACGCATGGCGACCAGTTCGGTTCTCCCACGCCCGAGAAGGTCCACGCGGCCTTTCCCGACGCTGAGATCATCGTCTTCGGCCATACCCACCGCCCGTTACTGACCCTGGTCGATGTGGTCGTGACCGTCATGAATCCCGGCGGCGCCGGCCGCCGCCGCTTCGACCTGCCCGCTTCGGTCGGCATCCTGGAGCTCGAGCCGGGCATCCCACCGCGCGGTCGTCTGATGCCGCTCACGCCGGTGGACGTCGACTAAGGCGAGTCAGCCCGTTCGGGTGGAGATCCGTGCGACCTCCGTGAACTCCGTGTCTCCGTGGTGAATTTTTTTTCGCTTCTCGCATTTTTTGCGGTGTCGCCCCGAGCCACGCCCCCGCCTCAGGCAGCGTCGCCTGACACGCTTCGGGTCCGCTCTATCGCCCAGCCGCCACGTGCCGATGGCCGCGTCGACAGCCTCGCGTGGGGTGCGCCGCAGGTGCGGATCCCGACACGCCAGGGCACCGCCTCGGTCTGGCTGCTGCGCGCGGCGGACACGGTATTCGTCGCCGCGTCGATTCCTGACACCACCCGTTCCTGGGCCGATGCGCTCGCGATCTGCTTCGCTCTTCCGGGCGGTGCGGGCCCCGCGCCGGATCAGCAGGATTTTCAGTGGTCGCTCGAGCGGACGCTGGACAGCAGCGTGGTATACCGCGGCCGCGCCGGCCGCTGGGAGCCGCCGCTCGGCGACCCGGACTGGCGGTTGGGGAAGGCCCGTGAAGGCGGAGGCTGGGAGGTGAGCGGCTCGGACGGGCCACGTGGGTGGATGCTGGTGCTCCGCCTCGACCCGGCCTGGCTCGAGGATGATCGGGGCCGCCGCCCCGCCATCGGCTTCCGGATCCACGACGACGATCCCAACGGATGGTACAGTTGGCCCGCCCCGACGACGAGCGCCGGCGCCACGCTGCTGGAGCGGACGCCGGCGCTGTGGGTGCCGATCGAGTAAGCAACGCTCAGGTCGCAGCTCCCATCTCAGAGCCCGAGCCTGAGCCCCGCGCTCACGGCCCAGTTGTGCGTCGTCCTGGTATCCACGTTCAACGCCGTGGCCTCCTTCGCGTCGAACTTGCCGATGTAATCCTTGACCATGAGCTGCAGGCCGAACCGCGGGGCGATCGCCACGTCCGCGCCGGCTCCGACGTTGTAGGCGAAGTTGGTGGAATGGGCCGACGCGGGCCCAACGTCGAACGACTGGCGCATGTAGCCGGCGCCACCCTGCACGAACGGGGAGATGGGGAGCCCCGCGGTGCTGACCGGCACCCGGAGCCGGAGCGCGGCGTCATACAGCAGCACCGAGCCTCGGCCCACCGATATACCGCCGATCAACGGCGCGCCCACTTCCAGCGAGGGCTGAGAGTATGCCGCGTTCGCGACCAGCGCGATGCCGCTGGTGAGTCCCAGCGTCGCCTCGGCGCCGTAGACGGCGGCGCCCGCGTCCCGAAGGCTGGTCCCGAGTGGACCGGAGACCAGGTTGCCGAACTTGATGTAGCCTGCATAGGGTGTGATGCCGAACGAGGGACCCGCGGAGCGCTGGGCAGCCAACGGTGTCGTCAGGGCGAGGCCGGCGAGGGCGCCGGCCCACAGAGTGTACTTCAGCATGTGACCTCCCGCTTGTCAGTGTGTGGCTGCGCTGGAGCGCAACGGCGGGTGGTTAAGGCAGACATGATGCCAGGATTTGCAGACGTTCAAGCCACAGTCACATCATGACTTATGGAATCGCTGGTCGCGATGTGTCCCCCTGTGGGGACGCTTGAGAGTGGGTTTTCAGGGCCGGGTGTCGCTCAGGCCGCCCACTCCGAATAGCTGGAGGTCCGCCGGAGCGCCTCCGGGTGCGCCCGGAACCAGGACATGAGCAGGAGAATCTCGTCGATCGAGTCGAGCGGCAGCGGGCCGGCCGGCGGCGCCGGCCGAGCGGCCTCCTCCGCGACGACGGCGCGGAAGGCCTCCTGCTCGATCGGGGTCGACGGATAGGCGAACGAAGCGCGCACGACTCCCTGGCGGACGAGGTACACCCGGTCGTCACCGAAATCCCCAGGGTCGTGATAGACGAAGCTCAGGAGATCCCGAGCCGAGCGGGCCCGGCTGGTGGCCGCGAGCAGCCACTCCAGCTGCTCGAATTTTTCCCGCCAGCGTGCGGCCACCTCGAAGCGGGCGGCCGAAGCGGCCTCCTGCATCGCCTGCACCACCCGGTCGATCGGCTGAATGGTCCGTCCCTCGAGGAACGCCCGCGCGGTCTCGACCCGCCGGCGATACTCCCACTCGGCCACGAAGCCGGCACAGGGACCGGAGCAGAAACCGAACTCGTGCCGCATGCAGCCGGCCTGCCGGGGCTGATCGAAGAGGTCTTCCTGGCCCGCGAAGACGACCGGCATCGTCGCGGCGCAGTCCCGGAGCTGCAGCAGATCGTTCAACGTGCGCACCGCCTCCATTGTCCGGCTCATCGATTGGAACGGCCCGTAGCATCCGCTGTCGCCCTTGGCGACGCTGGCGCCGGCATAGAGTCTCGGCGCCGTCTCGCCCGAGATCTTGATGAGGACGGATCGACGGGTGACGTTGCCGCGATGGTTGAAATAGGGCCGGCACTTCCGGATCTGGCGCAGCTCGCCCAGGTAGGCGGCGAACTCGCTGGGCACGTAGTCCCACGCGATGTCGGAGGCCGCGTAGAGAATGCGCGCGGCTTTGTCCTCCGGGTAGGCCGCCCGGAAATAGGTCAGCAGCCGGGTCCTGAGCCGCTTGGCCTTGCCCACGTAGATGATCCGCCCGAGCCCGTCGAGCATGCGGTACACCGCCGGCCGGTTCTCCGCGAGCGCCCTGACCCGCTCGCGCAGCTGATCGAGGTCGGTGGACGGCAGCGGGGCGGCGCGCTGGGCGCGGCGGGTCCGGCTCATGATTGGCACCGGTGGCAGAACACGGTGATTCGGGCGTCGATCTCGTGGGTGCCCGTGAGGCGGGTGCCGCAGCGCCGGCAGG
>JBJMOX010000207.1:0-21415 GCA_045803515.1 Gemmatimonadales bacterium | reverse complement strand
AGCGGAAGCTGCTCACGGCAACGCTGCCGAACTTCCAGACCGACAGCGTGACGGGGTCGGGCCAGTACATTCAGGAGGAGCAGCCTGCCGCGGTGCTGGCTGCGGTGGCCCGCCTGGCCGAAGCGGCCCATTGAGCTCACCCTAGGGTACTCTCGATCAGGTCCCCGGCCGGTTCGGTGTAAGCCGAACCGGCTGTTGCGTTTGTGGGCCCGAGCCTAGCGAGAGCACCCGCCGGTCGTGATCACCCTCACCGCCCGATCCCCCGACACTGCGCCAAGCTAAGGAAGCCGGCGCCGCTCTCACGAGCGGGTGCCACTGCAGTTTGCCCACGTTGTGGGAGGTATCCATGGACTCCAGGGACCGGGCCGCGACCCAATCCGCGTCGGTGCTGCAGAGTGCCGGGCGGACCCAGCGCCGCCGCAATACCCGCGTGCGATATGAACCGACCGTGGTCTACCATCTCGCCGAGCGCGCCAAATCGCGAGGGGTGGACCTGAGGGCGATGGAGGGCCCGTGGCGGGTGGATCAGCGACCGCTGCCTGTTCCGGGCCGCAATAGTCTCAGCGTCATTCCGATCATCACCAACGAGCAAACCCAGGTCATGGTGGACACCGCCGAGCACGCGGTGGATGTCGCCGGGCTGCTCAACTGGTGTGGCGTGCGTGAGCTCGAGCCGGTGCCGGACCTCGTTCCACCGGACAAGGTGCCGGCCGAATAGCGCCCAAGAGCGTCACAGGAGGGAGAAGGAAACCGCCATGTCAACCATCCTGATCGTCATCCTCGTTCTGCTGGTGATCGGTGCGCTGCCGACCTGGGGCTACAGCAGTGGCTGGGGCTATTGGCCGAGCGGCGGGCTGGGTCTGGTTCTCCTGATCCTGCTCCTGTTGCTGCTCATGGGACGCATCTAAGGGCATTCTTGCTTAATCGGTCCGGCGCAGCTCCACCCGCCGGTTCTGCGCCCGGCCGGAGGCCGTCGTGTTGCTAGCCACGGGCTGGTCCCAGGCGTAGCCGCGAACCACCATGCGGTCAGCTTCCACGCCGTGCTCCACCAGAAATCCCTTTACCGCTTCCGCACGCTCCGTCGAAAGCCGCTCGTTGAGTGCGCGGGGGCCGGTGTGGTCGGTATGTCCCGCCACTTCGACTCTGACCTCGGGATTGGCCACCAGCGACTGCGCCACGTCCTGGAGTATGTCGCGCGACTCGGGAAGCAGTACTGCTTTATTGATCTCGAAATTCACGCCGCGGAGCGTGACCCGGGTCTGCTTCTGGGCCATCATGGCACGGAGACTGTCTCGCAGCGCGACCCGGCTGAGGCTGTCCTGCAGCGCCGCAATGCGGGCTCGGTTGCGCGTGGTCCGGAGCGTGTCCCTCAACGCGGCGGTGCGGGTGCTGTCCGCTCGTGCGGCGGCAACCAGACTGTCCTGAAGCGCCTTCTGCCGCGCCGCGAGCTTCTCCTGAGCTACCCGGGCGCTGTCCTGCACCCTCGCCGCGGCTTCGGCCGCCGCCTTCTGCGCCGCCTCCGCGGCACGGATCGAGTCCTGCATGGCCGCCCGGCGCAGGGAATCTGCCCTGGCCACGGCGGCCGAGTCCGGCAGGGCAACGCGTTCCTGCTCCGGAGCGCCGGTGGAGGTGCGCTGCCCGGTCAGGAAAGTGAGACCGACCTGAATCCCCCAGTTCAGATTGTCGCCGAACCCATTGGCGGGCGAGGGGATGTAGTCGAGATAACTGGTGACCCGGATGGAGGGCTGCCCGTGCAGTCCAAAACGGAAGCCCGCAATGGCGCTGCCCCCGTCGTCGTGGAAGTCGACGTCGTGGCGATATTCGTTGTGGACGTAGCCGGCGCCGATCAAGAGAGCGCTGTGACTTCCCGCCGGCAGGTTGAAGAGGAGGCGGGCGCGGAGCGGATAGTAGTACACCTGCAGGTCACCGGGTCCGGGCGTCGGAGTAAACGAGCCTTCGGCCTCCAACTCCCAGTTCCGCACCGGGAAGATGCCCAAGTGGAGCCCCGCGCCGCCCTTCCCCTGCTGAAACTGGAGCGACTTATCGAAGTAGGTGGCCTGGCCGAACGCGCCGACCTCGAGGGTGCCGGCAGCCTGTGCGGCCAACGGCGGCCTGATCAGGACAGCGAGCAGCGCCGCGATGAGGAGTCCTGAGCCGCGCATCCGCACTCCGGGGTCTGGGCGGGTTCAGTTTCGGAGCGGACGGAGCGGAGCGCGGTGATGCTGGTCACGGGGCATTACCCCTTCGTCGGTGCGAGCGCCTTTCGCACGGCCCGAGCCAGCGACTGCATGCCGTATGGCTTCGGCAGGACCTCCGCGGCGAAGCTCCGGAGCGGCTCGAGTTGCGAGGTGCCGGGCACGTAGCCGGAGGTGAACATGAAGCGGAGCTTGGGATAGCGAAGGTGGGCCTGCTCGAACACCTGCTGGCCACCGATGCCGGGCATCAGCACATCCAGCACGGCCAGGTGAATGGCCTCGCCTCTCTCGGCCAGGGTCCTGAGCGCATCCTCGCCATTGGGAACGGCCACCACCTGATACCCCAGCCGCTCCAGCAGCCGGGTGGTGGTCGCCCGGACCGAGGCGTCGTCCTCGCTCAGCAGGATCGTCTCGTTGCCTCCCACGATCTCCCGGGCCGGCTCGCTGGCCAGCGCCACCGGCGCCTCGCCGTGGAAGGGCAGATAGACTCGGAAAGCAGTGCCTTTGCCCGGCTCGCTGTACACGTGGATCAAGCCGGCGTGCTGCTTCACGATCCCGTACACGACCGCCAGGCCCAGCCCGGTGCCGCGGCCCATCTCCTTGGTGGTGAAGAACGGCTCGAAGATCCTCGCCTGAGTCGCCGGGTCCATCCCCATGCCGCTGTCGCTCACGGTCAGGCCGATGAAGTCTCCCTGGCGGGCCCACGGATGCGCTGCGCAGAACTCCTGGTCCAGGGTGACCCGCTGGGTGAGGATCGCCAGCTCGCCCCCGCGGGGCATCGCGTCCCGGGCATTGACGCAGAGGTTCATGAGGATCTGCTCGACCTGTCCAGGGTCGACCAGCGCCGTGGTGGGGCTCGAAGTCTGGCGCAGCACCAGCTCCACATCCGATCCGATGATGCGCTCGAGCATCGCGACGGTCCGGGTGACGAGCCCGTTCAAGTCCACCACCAGCGGCTCCAGCACCTGCTTCCGCCCGAAGGCCAGCAGCTGCCGGGTGAGCGCGGCAGCTCGATCGACCGCCGCATCGATCCGGGTGAGCTCCTCGCGCAAGGCGCCGTGAACCTCCGGCTCGATGCTGGCCAGGTCGACGGACGACTTGATGACCGCCAGCAGGTTGTTGAAGTCGTGCGCCACGCCGCCGGCCAGTGTGCCCACCGCCTCCATCTTCTGGGCCAAGCGGAGCTGCTCCTCCAGCCGCTGCTCTCCCGTAATGTCGCGCGCGATACCGTCCACCCGGACCAGGGTCCCGCTCGCGTCTCTGATCGGCACGATGGTTTCCCGGATCCAGCGGTTCGAGCCATCGGGCTGTGGGACCCGATACTCCAGGGGTGCCTGCTGGCCGGCCTCCATCACCCGGGCCAGGTCCTTTCGGTAGCGGACCCGATCGTCGGGATGGAGCGAGCGTAGCCAGAGCTCGGGATCGGCCTGGAGTTCCTCCTGGCTGATCCCGAGCACCGTGCGCGACGCCGGCGAGAGGTAGTACCACTGCTTCAGGGTGGGATCGACGCTGAAGAGGACGTCGGGCACCGACTCCAGAACGCTCTGGAGCCGCTGCTCGAGCGACCCGGCATAGCGCGCCAGCTCCTCCTTCGCGCTCCGGAGCTCGTCCTCCCGCTGGCGCAGCTCGCGGTTCTGCCGGACGGCATCCTCGAAGGTCGAGATCAGCAGATCGAGGATCTGCTGCCGCTCCGAGGTGATGGTGAACTCGCGTCCCAGGAACAGCACCTTGACGCCCATGCGCAGCATGGCATGACCGGGGGTAGCCCGGGTGGCGAGCAGGGTCTTGAGACGCTCCAGCAGATGCGCCGGGTCGTAGGGCTTGGTCAGGAAGTTGTCGGCCCCGCACTCGAGACCGTGGATGATGTCCAGCGGGTCGGAGAGGCTGGTGAGCAGCACGACGGGGATGTCGTGGCGTTTGCTTGCCTTCACCTGGCGGCAGAGTTTGTACCCGTCCACGTTGCCCGGCATGACGATATCGCTGATGACCAGGTCGAAGCGACCGGCGTGGAACTGACGCAGCCCGTCGTCCCCGGTCCGGGCCCGGGCAACCTCGTAACCGGCGCTCTCGAGCAGGCCGCGGAGCGCCTCGGCCTGGGTGGCGCTGTCTTCAACGATTAGGACGTGTGTCGGCATCCGTGGCTCCCGTGATCAGTTCTGCCAGGCAAGGCGCGATCTCGTCGAGCGGGAGCACCGCATCGACGACCCCCGCCGCGACGGCCTCCCCTGGCATGCCATAGACGATGGAGCTCGCTTCATCCTGGGCGAGGACGTACCCCCTGGCGGCTAACGGCCCTCAGCCCTTGGACTCCGTCATTTCCCATGCCGGTGAGGATGACGGCCGCGAGCGACGCGCCGTAGGCCAGGGCCGCCTCGGCGAACAGGTGGTTCGCCGAGGGACAGAATCCGTTCACCCACGCCTGGCCCGTCACGACGAGGTGGCCGTCCCGCGCGACCCCGAGCTGGCGATGATCGGGCGCTAGAAAGACGGTCCTCTTGACCATGGGCTCGTCGGCCTCGGCCAGCTTTACCCTGAGGTTGCAGCTGCCGTTGAGCCAGTCGGCCAGTCCGCCCACGAAGCCGTCAGCGATGTGCTGCACCACCAGGATCGTCGCGGCGAAATCGCGGGGAAGGCCGGCGAGGATGCGCTGGAGAGCCGCGGGGCCTCCGATGGATGCGGCGACCGCGACGAGGCGGATCGGCGATTATGATGTGTTGATCGGGGTGAGGGGCCAGGGGGCAACCCGAATCGAGCCCGAATATCGAGCACCGGGACCAGGGCGCCGCGGACGTTGATCACCCCCTCGATGATCCGGGGCGCCCCGGGAAGAGGAGCAACCGAGACGGCGCGCGCCACCTCGACCAGCAGGCGCGAGGGCAGGCCGAAGGAGCGATCGGCCAACTCGAAGGTCAGGAGCTGGATCGTGAGATCCTCGTGGCTGCACGGACCCGAGACGGCGAGACACACGCCGGCCGAGGCGCGAGGCGAAACCGACGTACAGCTTCGATCTCGGCTCAGGTTGAGCAGCGGAGTTTGGTGCAGGGGGTAGGGGTTCAATGTACTGTGGCTCTCTGGCTCTTCCTAGGGGATAGACCAGTCCCCGGCCGCACCTGACGTGACCCGACTCACCGACCCGCGGCGGCGTTCACCCCTATGGGTGATGCATGCCTTCGAAACCTCGGCCGTCCCACACGGGCAGGCGTCGGCTTCTCCACGCAGCCCTTGGCCTGCTCCTCTTCGCCGGCGCGGTATATGTGCTCCGCTCCGAACTGCGCCAGCATTCCCTCCAGGAGATCGTCGGCCAGTTACGCGGTTTCCCTCCACTCCGCCTGCTCCTCGCCCTGGTCGCGACCGCGCTCGGCTATCTGGCACTGGCGGGCTACGATGCGATCTCACTAGCATATCTCGACCGCCGACTTCCCTTTCGCTGCATCGCCTACGCGGCGTTTCTCGGCTACGCCTTTGCCAACAGTCTGCCGCTTTCGGTCGTCACCGGCGCCACAGTGCGTTACCGCCTCTACTCCCAGTGGGGGCTCGCCCAGAATCAGGCGGCACGCGTGGTTACGCTGAACACCATCACCTACGCCGTCGGCCTGCTGGCCACCACGGGACTCGCACTGGCCATTCAGCCGGTCCTGATGCCGGGCTTCCTTCGGCTGCCTCTGCACTCCGCGCGCCCCTTCGGCTTCGGGTGCCTCGCCGTAGTGGCAGCCTACCTGGCTTGGAGCACCCGGCCCGGTGGCGACCTGCGGATCTGGCATTGGGACCTGCCGCGTCCGACGCTGGGCCGGGCGCTCGCCCAGATCGCCATTTCGGCCGCCGACTGGGTCTTCTCCGGAGCGGCGCTCTACGTCCTGCTGCCGCACGCGGTGCCGTTCCACGTGTTCTTCGCGGTGTTCCTGCTGGGCCAGATCGCATCGCTGGTGGCACAGATTCCGGGTGGCCTGGGCGTGTTCGAGGCCGTGATCCTCTGGGGCCTCAGGCCAGCGCTCTCGACCCCGGCCATTCTTGTTGGACTGGTCGGCTACCGGCTCGTCTATTTCCTGTTGCCGCTGGTGCTGGCGACCGGGATCTGGCTGCTTCGGGAGGTCCGCGTCTGGTATCGGCGGCGCGGCGGGTCGGTGGGGCGGACCTCTGCGGCGTGACACTCTAACTCAATACAGGATAACACGTTTATCCTCGATCAGCGGAGCGGGTGACTGCGCTTGACCTTGGCTTGACTGCTGGCTGGTAGGCTGATGGCTGACGTGGGGCGGCGTGCTTGACAGCCGGTTGGGCGGAGGGATACTAAACCACACGCACTCCAATGAGGACCAGGTGTCCGGCATGCAGACGGCTCTCCCCTCTCCCGCTCTCCGGGCAAGGCGCTTACCGCTCCTGAGCACACTGCTCTGCGCGCTGGCCGTCCACGGCTGCGGCGGCGGTGGCGACGTGGGTCCGTGCGGTGGTCCCTTCTGCGTCCGGCCGCCGGAGGCCCAGGAGGCTACCCGGCTGCTGCCGAGCTCGGGCGATGGGCAGACGGGTGCGCCGGGGCGCGAGCTGGCCCAGCCAGTAGAGGTCCTGGTCACCGACGAGGCGAATCACCCCGTAGCCGGGGTGAAGGTGAGCTTCACGGTTTCCCAGGGTGGTGGGAGCCTCTCCGCCGCAGCGGTGGAATCCGACCACGAGGGCAAGGTCCCGGTGAGGTGGACGCTCGGGCCCGAGGCCGGTACCCAGATGATCCAGGCTGCGGCAACCGACTCCTCCGGCACACACCTCAGCGGCTCTCCGCTCACACTCACGGCCCAGGCCGTCATCTCCTCGGCGGCGAGCATCGCGTTTCGGCAGGCACCATCCGACACGGTGCGGAACGGCGTAGTGTTCGAGCGGCAGCCGGTGGTGGAGCTGCTCGATGCCGACAACCAGCCCGTCGCGGGTGTAGAGGTCACGGCGTCGATCGCCTCGGGTGGTGGCAGCCTGAGTGGAATCACCTCGGTCGCCACCGACTCGTCCGGACGAGCCAGCTACAGTGACCTGGCGCTTCTCGGCCTCACAGGACCGCGAATCCTGCGGTTCAGCGTGGCAGGGCCCGCACTCGAGGTCGCCACCGAAGCCATTCAGGTGGCGGCCGGGGCACCGTCGCAGCTCGCCGGCCTGGAGCCCCTGGTGTACCAGGCCACGGTGAACTCTCCGGTGATTCCGTCACCGTCCGTCATAGTCCGCGATGCCGCGGGGAACGCCGTGCCCGGGGTTCCGATCGTCTTTACCGCCGATCGCGACGCCTCGGTGTCTCCGGCCGCGGCGGTCGTGACCAACGACGCCGGCGTTGCCCAGATCTCCAGCTGGACCTTGGGGAAGACCGCCGAGCTCCAGTACAGGCTGACCGCCAGGATCGAATCCACTGCCATCGAGCCGGTGGCCTTTTCCGCCACCGCCCACGCGGGAGCCGCCGGCCGGCTGGAGATCACGGTTCAGCCTCCGCCGGCCACCCAGAGCGGAGTCGTCTTTGCACCGCAGCCAGAGCTGCGGGTCCTCGACCAGCTCGGCAATCCGGCACACCAGGCCGGGCTGACCATCGTGGCGACGATCGCGTCGGGACCTTCCGGCGCGCTGCAGCACGCCTCCGCTACGACCGACGCATCGGGCCAGGCCGCCTTCAGCGGGCTGTCCCTCACCGGTCTGGCGGGCAGCTACACCCTGTCGTTCAGTGCGGCCGGTCTTGGTGGGGTCACCTCCCAGTCGATCTCCCTGGCGGCGGGCTCCCCGTCCGGAATCGCCCTGGTGGTCGCGCCGCCGTCGACCGCGCGAAGCCGGGTGCCCTTCAGCGCGCAACCCTCGGTCCAGCTCCAGGATGCCAGCGGCAACCCGCTGGCTCAGGCGGGTATCGAGATCAGGGCCTCGATCGCGTCCGGCGGTGGAAGCCTGACCGGCCTCACGGCGGTCGTCACCAACGGCAATGGACGAGCGGACTTCACCGATCTCGCGATCATGGGCCCCCCGGGACCCCGGACGCTTCGCTTCGCGAGCCAGAGCCCGTCGAGCCAGGTGTTGTCCGGTCAGATCACCCTTCCGTCGGTGGCCGGCATCTCGATTGTTCCCAGTCCACCGAGCTCCGGGGTGGCCGGCTCGCAACTGGCGAACCCGGTCTCCTGGATCCTCACCGATGCCTTGGAGCAGACGGTGGCCGACGCACCGGGCGGCCTGTCCGCTTCCGCCGGTGGCATCGTGGCGCCGAGCAGCACGACCAGCGACGCCAGTGGAGTAGTGCAGCTGCAGAGCTGGACGCTCTCCCAGCTGGCCGGTCCGCAGTACGTCGATCTCGTCGTCGGCGGTGAGACCTCCCGGGTCCCGATCGAGGCGGTGCCCGATGTCGCGGCCCAATTGCAGAAGATCTCGGGCGACAGCCAGTCGGCCCCGGTCGATTCCGAGCTTCCCGAGCCGCTGGTCATCCGAGTGGTGGATCAGTACGGCAACGGGGTGAGTGGCGTGACCGTCGAGTGGCGGACGTGCGACGGCCTCGGAAGCTATGATGCCGCCACCGACGCCGGCGGGTATGCCAGCGCATTCCAGCCGACCGGCCCGGATGCCGGCACCTTCTGCGCCATGGCGTCCAGCTCCGGTCTGGCTGGTTCGCCGGTGCAGTTCACCTACACCGTGCTGGCCGCGGGCGGGGGCGTCACTCCCGAAAGCCGTACCGGCCGAGTCCCGGCGCTGGCGCCGGCCGAGCGGAGGCGCTGATGCCTGGAGTCCGTCTGCTGTCGGTTGCCTTGGCGGTGTTCCTCACCGTCTGTGACGATCTTGCGGCGCAGTCGGCGCAGCCCATCTCACTCCAGGTCTCCGGCCTGTTCAATGGGGTCTTCGGGCAGGTGTTCACCGGGCTCGGGGACGGCGTCGGTGGCGAGGCCCAGGTGCGCTACACGCCCGGAGCGCTCTCGATCGGCGCGGGGTTCCAGTACACTACCCACGGGCTCCAGGATCGGGAGGAGGACGCGAGGCTCTACGGCGGGTTCGTGGAGCCACGCTACCGGATCCACGCCGGAAGCAACGTCGTGGCGCCCTATGTCTCGGCGCGCTTCTCGGTGCTCAAGGTCGGATTTTCGGGCGGAGAGCTGTCGCTTTCGTCCGCGTTCCTGCAGCTCAACGGCGGCGGTGGGCTGCTGTTCCGGATGGGCCCGCGGGTCAATCTGGACGTGGGAGGGACCTTCGGGTATGACCGGCTGGGAGCCGGCACGCTGAGAAATCGCGTGACCGGCAGCGCGGTCGCGACGGAGTCGGGCTCCGGCTCCAATATCGTCGCCCGTCTCGGTCTGGCGCTGGGCCTGGGCGGCTGACGCGCCGGATCAGAACTTCGGTGATCCGATGATCCGGCAGCTCGACATGTCCCACCGATTGCCGTCCCTGGCGAGCTCCACCCGGAAGACCGGATCGCTGCTGAGCCGGCCGCCAAAGGCGTCCCTCCACGCCAGATGGAAGCTGAACTCCGCGATAGCGCGGTCGGTCCCGATCTGTCGCAGCCCATCCTGGCGCGGCCCCACCACGGCGTCCCATTCGCCGGTGTGAAGAATCCGGCTCAGCCGCTTGAGGTTCGCCTCGTCCGACTTGGTCGCGGGCCGGTACATCTCGGTGATCCGCGCGACGTCCTTTGCGCTGAGCGCGTCGTAGCACTGCTCCGCTGCGCTCCGAAGCCGCGGCTCGAGCGGCGGCGGATGGTCGGCACTCCGATCGACCGGGGCGATGGGCTCCGCGCGCGCGTTCGGGGCCGCCAGCACGGTCAGGCTCACCCGGCCGGACTTACCCTCGGATTCCGCGGTGATCTCGGTGGTGCCCGGCGCGTAGGCGGCGACCACACCGGAAACCGGATCCACGGCCGCGATCTCGGGATCGCTGCTGGTCCAGGCGATTCGCCGCCAGCTCAGTCCTCCGCCACTCTGGTCTCTCAGCTCGGCCCGTAAGGGCACCGTCTCGCCGACCACCAGCGTCCGAGGGGCCACCACGCTGACGCTGGCGACGGCAGCCGGGAAGTCGGGCGTTTGGGGGAGGGCCGTCTCCTCCTCGCTCACGGGGACGTCGAGCGCCTCCGCCGGCCCGGCGTTGGAGGCTCGCACCACGATCAGCGCACTGTCCCGCCAGCCTCCGCTCGAGGCCACCACGAGGGTGCGGCCCGGGCTGACCGCGCGAATCCATCCATGTGCGGGGTCGACCCGGACGACCGCCCGGTTGGCCGACGACCAGACCACGCTCGATTCGGGCACCGCGCGGCCGGCGAGATCACGGACCTCCGCGATCATTCTGCCGGCGGAGCCGGGAATCAAGGGCCGGCGCGGTTGCCGGGTGATCGCGACGGCAGCGGGCGCGCTGCTGTCGACGAGGGGAATTCCCGAGGGCCTGGATGCGGTGGAGACATCGGCGGATTCGGTATCAGCGGCATCACCGGACCGCATTCCGCCGGAGAGCCATAACCCGCTGCCCAGGAGAATGGCACCGATGCCCGCCGCGAGGAGCCGGCGCATCCGTGAGCGTGGGCCCCGGCGCCGTCTGGCCGAGCCGCGAGCGACGGCGGGGGCGGGGACCGGCACCTCGGGCGAGAGCGGCAGGATCGGTGCGGCTGGGCGGGCTGCCTCCTCGATATTGACCGTGATCGACGCGCTGGCCCGCTCACAGGTGGCGGTCAGCACCACGCTGCCGGGACCCAGAGTTCCCACCCAGCCGCTGGGCATGATCACCGCGAGGCTCACGTCGCTCGTGGTCCAGAACACCGTCCGGTCGGCCAGCGGCTCGTCCCGCCGATCGAGAGGTGTTGCCGCCAGCACGAACGACTCGCCCGCGCGCACCGACTTGGGAGGGGGCGAGATGCGGATGGCCTCGACCAGTGCGGGCAGCACCGGCACGGCCACGCTCTTCCGGGCGTCATCCAGCTCGGCCCCGATCAGGGCGGAGCCCGGCGAGCGGGCGGAGAGCACACCGTCTGGAGCCACCGTCGCGACCGCTGGATCTGCCGAGCGCCAGGTGATCGCCCGGGCGATCGGCTGGCCGTGCTTGCTCCGCGCGGTGGCCTCGAGCTGTACCTCGTCGCCCACCCGGACCGGCTGATCGATGGGTGCGATGGAGATCTCGTCCGCCGTCGGCCGAGCGACTTCGACATCGAGGAAAGCCTCCACCCCTTCGCAGACGGCGGTGAGCCGCGCCGAACCCGGTGCCAGTGCCGTGGCCATGGCCCTCGCGCCGTCCACCCGGAGGACGTCGGGCGTGTCGCTGGTCCAATCGACGGCCCGCCCCGGAAGCCGGACGCCATGCTCGCCGCGGACCTGGGCCACCAGCATGAAGCGGTCGCCGGCCTCGAGCGCGGGAGGCGGCGGAAGGATGGTGAGGCTCTGCACCAGTCCGGGCGGCGAGGTGCGCTGGCTGGGCGAAGGCCGGGTCCGAGGGGCCGGGCTCATCGGCGTCGGCATGCCGGTGAGCGACGAGCCGTAGCCGCTGGCGGCGAGCCGGATGAGCTCGGCCCGAAGCGGATCGTCGTCGGCCAGTGGCACGGCCCCGAGCGCGGCCTTGGCCTCCGCCATGCTGGGCCAGCGGTCGTGCGGGTCCTTGGCCAGCATGCGGAGGATGGCGGACTCGAGCTCCGGTGGGCACTCGCCGGAAAGCTCCCGGATCGGGCGGGGCGGCTCCTGGAGATGCGCCTGCATCACCGTGATGGTCGAGCCGGTAAAGGGCGCGAGGCCGGTGATCATCTGATAGGCCACGGCGCCGAGCGCGTACTGGTCGGACGCGCCGGAGACTTCCGCCCCACTCACCTGTTCGGGACTCATGTACGCGGGCGTCCCCACCAGCGCGCCGGTGTGCGTCTGGGTGGGCGACTCGGCCGCCTTGGCGATGCCGAAATCGGTGACGACCGCGTTGCCTTCCTCGTCGATGAGGATGTTGGCCGGCTTGATGTCCCGGTGAACCACCCGGGAGCGATGGGCGTAGGTGAGGGTGGACGCCACCTGGCACAGAATCGAGCGGACGATCGGAATCGGCAGCCGGCCCGCGTCCTCGATCACCTGCTCGAGCGGGCGGCCCTGGATGTACCGCATCACGAAGAAGTGCAGCCCCTCGGCCTGCCGGACCGAGTGCACCGAGACGATGTTGGGATGATTGAGGTGCGCGATGGTGATCGCCTCGCGCTTGAAGCGATCGATCATCCCCTCACCCATGAGCAGCCCGGGCGACATGACCTTGATCGCCACCTTGCGGTTGAGCGAGATCTCGTGGGCCAGGAAGACGGCCGCCATTCCCCCGCGCCCGAGCTCGCGCCCGATCTCGAACTCTCCCAGCGTCGCACGCCGCAGCCGCTCGACCACCTCGGCCCAGGGGGAGGGTTGCTCGCCCTCGGAAGATGCGTCGGGGTCGTGGATCGCGGTGGGATAGATCGGGGTCGCGCACTTGGGACAGGACAGGGCGCCTTCGAGGAGCGGCTCCGAACAGTTGGCGCACACGAAGGGGCCTGCTCCGCACTGCGGACAGAAGCGATCTCCGGGTCCGAGATCGGTGGCGCAGTGGGAACAGGTGAGGATCGTGGCCATGGTCCAGGGGACTGGAGTCTACCTCAACTGCCAATTTGAAGGTCGGTTTGCGGGGGCGCAATGACGGGGATCTCATGGCCGCGGCCCGGCTTGACTTCTGCTTGACTCCCGGGAGCTAGGCTGGGTGTTCCAGAACGGAATCGGACCCCTCGCGCCAGGAGCCCATCATGTCTGATTCGCACCGACGGTTGTTCGAGGCCTCGCTTGCGGCGCTGCTCCTCGCCGACTGCGACGAGGAGCCGCCGCCGGCGACCGCACAGGCTCGAGACCAGTGGTATAAATCAATGGTAAAGCGCACGTTGCCTACCGCTCCCTGGGAGTCCCCCTCGGCGAAGAACCGGGGTTAGATCACGTTCCATTCGGAGACCTTCTCCGTGCGCCTCTATCGTGATGTCGCTCCCGCCATGCTGATCGCGTCGGTGCTTGCCCTGGTCATTCTGTTGACCATTTTGGGCTGATTCAGCGTTCCAGCCCACGCTCGTGCTCTCGCGCTTCCGTCGCCCGGCCCTCGGGCGTGTCGGGGGCCGGCCGCGCTGACGCAAGCCGACGCCCCCGGGACGCCCCCCGCAGCAACAGCGCCCCGAAGACCAGCATTACCAATCCCCACCACAGATTGACGTTCACCGAGAGCGACTTCGCGTAGAGGGCGGGGTCTCCCGTGGTGGCCACTCCGTAGCCCGCCAGCAGCAGCCCAAGCACGGCGAATAGCCCGCCGATGGGGAACCGGATGTCGAGACCCATCGCTCCGCTCATTTTGCCTCCTAGAAGAACACCAGGTTGAGCGCCAGCGTCAGCGCGAGCACCACCACGGCGAGCACCCAGGGCCGGGCGATCCAGGAGAGCGCATGATCGGTCTGCCGCGGGGTCAGGGAGTATACCAGACCGCGAAGCTCCTCCGGGTCGCGCGGCCGGGTCGCGAGGCTCACCGCGATCGTGACCACGAAACAGGTCACCCAAGCGACGATCGCGGTCCAGAAGGTCTGGGCCAACTCGCTGGGAAATGTGTGCAGCACGCCGAGGTAGCCGCCCTTCACTCCGACCTGCACGCCGGCCGGCAGGGTGAGCCCGTGATGCACGGCCGCGCCCAGTGTCCCGCTCAGCAGCCCGATGAAGGCGCCGTGTCCCGTGGTCCTGCGCCAGAACATGCCCAGGGCGAAGGTGGCGAAGAGCGGAGCGTTCACGAAGGCAAAGACCAGTTGCAGCAGGTCCATGATGTTGTTGAACGCGCCCGCCACGTACGCGGCCGCCACCGCGAGCGCGACGCCACCGACCGTCGCGACACGGCCCATCCAGAGATAGTGGGCATCGGAGGCCCCTCGCCGGATGTGGCTCTGATAGATGTCGTAGGTCCACACGGTATTGAACGCCGTCACGTTGCCGGCCATGCCCGACATGAACGACGCCAGCAGCGCCGTCAACCCGAGACCGAGCATGCCGGAGGGGAAGAGCCGCACCAGCATCATCGGGGTGGCGAGGTCGTAGTCGAGCACGACGCGTCCGGCGTTGTCGATGAGTGGCGCGCCGCCGATCGCGAGCTTGGCCGGAATCAGTCCCTGGCCGGCGCCGGCTTCGTGCCCGGCGCCCAGAACGAGGGCGATCATCCCCGGCAGAATCACCAAGAATGGGAACAGCATCTTGGGGACCGCCGCGATCAGGGGCGTCCGCCGCGCGGCGGTCATCGAATCGGCGGCCATGGCGCGCTGGACGACGAGGAAGTCGGTGCACCAGTAGCCGAAGGAGAGCACGAACCCGAGTCCCATGACCAGGCCGAACCATTCGACTCCGATCGGATTCTCGGTCGGGCTGCCCATGTACGCCCAGCTATGGGTGTACGCGCCGGACGGAAGCCCTCGCGCGGTGGCCACCTCGGCGAGCCGGGCGGAGAGCCCCTCCCATCCGCCGACCGCGTGCAGTCCCAACAACACCAGCGGCGCAAAGCCGAAGACGATCAGGAAGAACTGCAGCACCTCGTTGTAGATCGCGCTGGTGAGGCCGCCGAGCAGCACGTAGGCGAGCACGATCACGGCCGCCGCCAGCACGCTCACGTCGAAGCTCCAGCCGAGCAGCAGATTGAGCAGCTTGCCCATGGCGTACATCGAGACGCCGGAGGAGAAGACCGTCATCACGGCAAAGGAGACCGCGTTCAAGGTGCGAGTCTTCTCGTCGAAGCGGAGGCGGAGATACTCGGGCACCGACCGCGCGCGCGAGCCGTAGTAGAACGGCATCATGAAGAGCCCGACGAAGACCATCGCCGGGATGGCGCCCACCCAGTAGAAGTGGCTGGTGGCGATGCCGTACTTGGCGCCCGATGCCCCCATCCCGATCACCTCCTGCGCGCCCAGATTGGCCGAGATGAAGGCGAGCCCGGTGATCCAGGGCGGCAGGGAGCGGCCGGAGAGGAAGAAGTCGGTGCTGGTCTGGGTCAGCCGCCGGAGTCCCCACCCCACTCCGAGGACGGCGGCGAAGTAGACGACCATCACGGCGTAGTCGATCGCGGCGAGCTGGGTGACCGGAGTGGGTGGCATGGCGCTCAGGGTCGGGGGAGCCGGGACAGCGCGAATTGTACCGCGAGATCGGTAGTGCTCCAGAGCTGGATATCCGAGCTGGTGCCGTAGCGGGTCGGGATCAGCCGCTCACCTTCGATCCGGTAGCTCCACAGCTCATTGTGCTTGAGTCCCGAGGCGTTCACCGCGGCCAGCGTGCGCTGCAGCGCGTCGTTCAGCACCCGGACGTAGGGTTCGAGCGACCGGTCACGCAACTGCCCCGAGGGGTCGAACGCGGCGGCGATCTGACCCGCGAGACCAAGCAGCAGCAGATTCACCTCCCGCCCCCATACCACTCGCGGCGAGTGGTAGGCGTCCTTGCCGAAGGTCTCCCAGATCTGGCGCGGCGCGTAGGCATCGTTGGCGACCACGGGACCGAGGCCGTTCACCAGCAATCCCACCGGGTAGGGACGCATGAACGGGTCGAGGTCGCCCAGCACCACCTCCGGCCGCATCGCGGCATCCAGAAAGAGCCCGGTCGCCGGATCGGTGTTGACGATCGGAATCGGCCGTCCTTGGGCGTCCAGCGACAGGGCCAGGAAGCCGAGCGAGTCGCGAATCTCCCCCGCGCCGGTGATGGTCTTCTCCCAGTAACTCCGCTCGGCGTCCGGCAGCCAGGCCAGCTTGGCATGGATCCGGCGCTCCAGCTCGCCCCGGTCGAGCGCCACCATGAAGTGGCCCCGAGCCCCTCTCCAGGTGTCGACGGCGCTCTGAAGCGCGGCGGAATCGGCAAGATACCGGTGCAGCGGCGTGGCGGCGATCTCCGGCGCGATGGAGTCGAGCGCCTCCGGACGCAGGCCGGCGGCCTGGAGCGACGAGCGGATCTCGCCGATCGAGGCCAGCGCCGCCGGCGCCCAGAGCGCGTTGATGTCCATGGCGAACCGCCCGTTGCCATATCCGGCATCGCTGTCGCGCCAGCTGGCGGAGCGCCAGTGGGTCGAGTCGCGCTGGACGAAGCTCACCAGATTGGTGGCGGCTGGGTGCTGGGCGTAGCTCCGGGTCTCGGTGGCGACCAGCGCCATCTCGCGCAGCATCAGCGCGAGTCGCGACGGTCCGCCGTTCGGCCGGGCCAGAAGAAAGCCGCGCTTCCGCTCGGCCGTGATCGACGGATCCGCGAGGTAGCGCGCCTCCAGGACAACGAGCTGGAACTCGTCGTCCAGCATATGGTAGTTCTCCCGGGTCGCCGGCATGTCGCGCAGCAGGTCGCGAGCCTGGGCGAGCACGCTGTCGGCCCGGGCGCGCCGGCCCGCGCGGGAGAGCCGGAAGTACTCCGTCAGGAGCTCGCCGTACTCGGCCGCGCTCTCCCGGATGGCCTGGCCTCCCAGGGCCTCCTCGTGGCTCACCTCACCCGCGGGCCCGAGCTTCCGGAGCACGCTGGCGATCACGTGCTCCGACATCGCGCCCGACCAGATGGAGCGCATCATGAGCGCCGACATCATCATGTCGCGCCCGAAGTAGGTCGCGAAGTTGGGCAGGCCGGCCATCAGCTTTTCCTGGGAGCTGAGCAGCTCGACGCTGCGGACATCCCGCTCCAGGCGCCGGTAGCGCAGGACCGCGCTGGAGTCGGCACGAGCCCGGGCCAGGAAATCGAGAAACCCCCGGTTGAAGATCTGGTTCCGGCCGAGTGGAGTGAGCGGGGCGGCATCGGTGGCGATACGAACCCTGAGCCGGACCGGAGCGGCGGACCGCGCCTGGATCAGAACGGTGCGCCCCGTCACCCGCGCCGTGCCCTCGCGCGGGTCTCCTCGGAGCTCCAGCAGCAGACGGTTTCGTCCGTCCAGCGACGGCCGCTGGATCCGGACGGTCCACAGCGTGTCGGATCGGGTGGACGCGAGCGTCGGCTGGAGCCGGGTGCGGAGCGCGGCCAGGCTGCGGGCATGGAGCAGGGGGAGCTCCCGCTGCTGTTCCGCGGCCGGCAGCCGAGCGAGGTTCGCCACCAGGAGCGACTCTTCCACGACGTAGTATGGCGCCTTGGCGAACGGCTGCAGGTGGCGGCGGGCATACTGGAAATCCCGCTCGATCCGCATCGAGCCGAGCAGGAACCAGCCCAGGGTCACGCTGGGCCCGGGGGCCTTGAGCCGGTATTCCAGGGTCCGGGTCGAACCCGAGTCGGCCACCCGGGCGGCGTCGGCGTCCCATTCCACCCGTGCCGGGCGTCCGCCGGCGTCGTGCACGGTGAACCCCACGCTCTCGTCCGCCGCGTCCGCCCAGAGCTGCACCACGCGTCCGCCGGCCGGCTCGAGATAGATCTGCACCGTGTTGTTCTTCGAGTCGCGGTAGAAGCGGGTCTGATAGCCACGGTAAGCCGCGGTGTCGTCCACTCCGGGCTCGGGGAAGGCCAGCACCGGCAGGACCGTGCGCACGGCGGTAGCCGGCGTCGCCTGCAGCAGAAGCGTGAGCGCGAGGAGATGCGGCGTCATGGAGCGGGGCCGCCGCGGTGCGGAACGATCCGGCGTCCGCTGGCATCGACGATGACGTCGTAGTGTTTCCCCCGGGCCTGAATGTTCCGCAGTACCAGCCTGGTGATCCGTGAAGGCAGGACCGGCGCAAAGGCCGGCTCCAGCCCGTGGTCGCCCAGCCGGAGGCCGGTGTAGCCGAAGATCACCTGCTGGAGGAAGCCGCCGGCGCCGGTCACGAAGTCCACCGCATCGTTGGTCGGCGTCTCGGAAAGCATCAGGAACGGACCCTTGAGGTGAGGCTGATAGCTGTGGGGAAGCAGAGAGTCGATCAGGGCCCGGTCGCCCAGCTCGGCCGCATCGACTGAGAGCAGGGTCGAGCCCATCATCGCCCCCGGCCCCCCGGCCAGGAGCAGCCGGACGGCCTGCTCCAACTGGGCCCGCTTGGCGCGGGCGCTCATCGGCACACCGAGCGGATAGCTGAGCAGCGGCGTGACGGAGCCGAGGGTCGAGTCCGGCGCGCCCTCGTAGGTGCGGAAGTACTCGCTGGCGGAGTCGTACGGCATATGGAGCTTGGTGGCGACCTCGGTCCAGCGGGGATCGCTCGCCTCCCCCAGCCGCCGACTCGCGGCCGCGGCGATGTCCAGCGTCTTTCGCGCGACGGCATTGGTGTAGGCGTCGTCGCTGACGCCGATCAGCCCCTCGTGCACCGAGACGACGTTCTCGATGTGATAGATGTCCCGGGTCGAGTCGTGGACGGCCCGGCTCACCCAGAAGTCCGCGGTCCCGCGGATCACGGGAAATCCCTCTCGCGCGAGCCAGGCGGAATCGCCGGTGGCGAGGTAATACTGCCACTGCGCCTGGGCGACGTCCCCGGTCACGTGGATCTCGGAGCGGGCGTTCTGCACCGCGAAGTACGGCGTGGTCTCGTGACCCAGCTCGTCCGCTTCCCACGGATACATGGCGCCGCGGAAGCCGTTGGCGCGGGCGTTCTCCCGGGCGGCCGCGAGGGTCCGGGCGCGGAAGGCGACCAGCGAATGGGCGACGTCTGGATGGGTGAGCAGGAGCGAGGGGAACATCCAGGTGTCGGAGTCCCAGAAGATGTGGCCGTAATACCCGCCGCTCGAGAGGCCCATCGGGGGAATGCCGAGCGTGGTACCGGAGTCGGCGCTGCAGAGCAGATAGAAGAGCATCGAGCGCACCACCCGCTGGAGCTGGGGGTCGCCGTCGAGCTCGATGTCGGTTGCCCAGCGGCGCGCCCAGGCGCGGGCGTTGGCGTCCGCGAGGCTCTGGTACCCGCGGGCCCGGGCGGCCGCCACCTGCTGGGTGGCCTGGGCGAGCGGATCATGCGCGCGGGCGGACGACACCATACTCACCAGCTCGGTGAACGTGTAGCGCTGGCCCGGGGAGGCTTCGAAGGAGATCTCGACCAGCGCCGTATCGCCGGCCGCGGTGGTGCTGGCGCGCGCGCCCGGCCGGTTCTCCGCCCAGGTGATGGCCGCCGACTGGGCCAGACTGCTCGCGCGCCCCTCCGGCGTCGAGGTCAGGGAGAGAGTCGCACCGGCCGGTCCCCGACTCGCCTTCCGCGAGTTGACGACCATGTGCCCGGGGTACCACTCCTCGGCCGGCCCCCAGGCGGGGTCGGCTTTCTTGATGGTGGCGAGCGAGAGCCGGCGGGGAGGCGGCCAGCCCGCCAGAGCGAACCGCACGCGCATCCGGCCGCGTTGCCGGGGAGTGAGCTCGAGCCGGACCGCCGCCAGGTCGGGATCGGCCCGGGAGATGAACGTCTCCAGATTGACCGACGTCTGCTTGTTGCCATCCCTCCATTCGTAGTTGGTTCGCGCGGTGGCGGTCCGCATGTCGATGGTCTGCCGGTACCCGTGCACGGCGCCGTCCACGTCGGTCCGGCCGTCCAGCCACCGATCGCCGTCGAAGATCGAGATGAGAGTCCAGGCGGGAATGCCGACGATACGCGGCACGTCGCCCGGACCGTGCTCGTAGAGTCCCGCCTCGAAGGAGGGCGCCGCGCCCAGCCCGAGCGGAGGGATCACCGTGCCCAGCCGTCCATTGCCTATGAAGGGCGACGGCAGGCGGGCCGGATCGTCGGTGGCGAGCAGGAAGCTGGAGTCGGCGTGCTGCGGTGGTGGTGCCTTCTGCGCGCCGAGACGAACGGCGGTGAGAGCGGCGATGCACAGGAGTTCTGCCAGTGCCGCGACCGTTCTCACCGTCGTCATTCGACTTGGTGCCCGCAGCAACTCAGGGCTGCTGCCGTTGCGCCGGTCCAGCCGCTCCGAGGTCGTACGACACCGACACCTGGAACCGCCTGGGCAGAATAGGCCGGGCGAGGAAGACCGGGCCGGTGGTCACCAGCCTCGGGTTGCCTTCCTCAAGTCCCTTCCCCTGGAATGCGTTCAGCAGGTCGAGGTTGATGGTCGTGCCGGTCCTGAGCGCATACGCGGCCCCGAAGTTGAAATAATTGTAGGACGGGAGCGAGACCCCCGCCTTCACATCCACTGGCCGTCTGTCCACCCAGTGCCAGTCAGCCTTGAGCTGGAGACCCTCGATCGAGTACACCGCCGCCGCGTTGGCGATCGATGTCGGTACGCCGCTGATCCGGCTTCCGATGTCAGCGCCAGCGCCGGTGCCCAGCTCGGCCTTGAGGATCGTGGCGCTTCCCAGGAGCTGGAGCCCCTCGGCGGGAGTCGCAACCAGCTCGATCTCCGTGCCGTAGGATTTGTTCTCTGGCGAGGGGACGATGATCCACGACGATCCCCCAGTAAGGGTGTCGATCACCAGACCCTGGCTCACCACGTTCTTCAGCTTGGTCCAGAACCCGCCCACGGTGAAGCCGATGGGACCGACGACGCCTTTGACTCCGCCCTCGACCGACTGCACTTCCTTCGATTCGAAGAGGTCGACCTGCTGCTCCGCCGTCGCGTTCAGGAACTCGTCCAGCGCGGGCATCTTGAAGCCCCGCGCGCCGGCCGCGTAGAACGAGAGGTTCCGCCGGAGCGAGAAGTTGAGTCCCAGCGACGCCGACCAATCCTTGATCCCCTTATCGAAATGTCGGAAGCTGCCGTTCCCGAACGTCTCGTTGTTGAACGTGGTTGCCGGATTGGCATCCAGGTCGAAGGTCGACGTATTCTCCGCGCTCTGCACGAACTTGTCGTATTCTCCGCGCACGCCGAGGTCGGCCCGGAGCTGATCGGTGAGCTGGATCTCGCCCCCCAACACGCCCGATATCACGCTGGTCTGGCCGGAGCCGTTGGTGTACCCGGACAGCTGGTTGGTGAAGCCGTTCTTGGTGACGCTATCCGGCGTGCCTGCCGCCGGGGTGGCCACGGCATCGAGGAAGTGCGTCTGGTCACCCACGTCGGTGAGGATCTGGGTGAAGTACCAGTGATTGTCCTGCGTGTAGTTGGCGAAGTATGTGCCGAAGGACACGGTATGCTTGCCGAAGGTCCGCCGGATCTGAAGCTGATCCTGGAACGCCGAGAGAGGCTTGGAGACGTGAATGAGCTGGCCCGGGGCCACCAGGCCGTTCGCGGTGTTGAACGGTAGATGGGTTGTGCCCGTTGGGTCGAACACGTTGGTATAGGTCAGGGCAAGGGTGGTTCCCGCCGGCAGCCCCAGCCCACCTTGGCCCTTGCTCGCTGTGGCAAAATCCCCTACCGGCACGGCAGTGGATGGCACCAGAGCGTTCCATTCCTGCTGGTCCTGCATGTACTGAGCGGTATTCT
>JBJMOX010000206.1:0-2519 GCA_045803515.1 Gemmatimonadales bacterium | reverse complement strand
GTGGCGCTGGAGCCGGAGGGGGCGGAGTGAGGGGAGGTGACCGAACTGTCATGTCATCCCGAGCGGAGCGAGAGATCTTCTCCGCGGGATCGGAACTCGGCGGCGAGTGTCGGGATCAGCGGGCAAGATCCCTCGTCGTTGCTCTCCTCGGGATGACAATCCGGTCCGGCAACCCGTGCTGCTACACCCCCCCGAACCACGGATACCCCTGATCCTCCCAGTACCCCCCCGGGCGCTCGCTGGTGAAGGTCATCCCGGTCAGATATTTGGTGAGCTTGTACCCCAGCTTGATGGGCGAGTACAGCCGGAGCGGCGCGCCGTGGTTCTTCTCTAGCGGCCGGTCGTTGTAGGCGTAGGCCAGAATGGTCTGCGGATGCATCGCGCTCACCAGGTCCCACCCGTTGTAGTACCTGCTGTCGAATGAGTCGAACCGGAGATACCGCGCGGCCGGCGTGGGCTGCACCATGCTCACCACGGCCGCGACCGGGACGCCGGTCCACGTGGCGACGGCGGTCCATCCCTCGACGCAGTGGTGCTTCACCGTGTAGGTCACCCGGGGAAGCCCCTCGAGCATGGCAGGGGTGAGCCGCACCGGCTGTTTTACCAGTCCGCCCACCTCGAGTGACCAGCCTGTGGGCGGAGTGGGGAACGCATGGGTGTGATTGAAGGTGATCGAGTAGGTCGGGAAATCCGCGGCCGCCGTCCGCGCCGTGGTCGGATACTGTCTGGCCAGCCGGGTAGGAGAGAGGAAGATCTTCTCGCTGACCCAGTCGTTGATCCGGCTGAACGCGCGGAGCTTCGGCTCGAGCACCCGCCCGCCATCCCAGCCGCAGGCCGCGACCAGCGAGGCTGGTCCCGCCACCGCTCCCAGTCGCATGAAGTCCCGCCGGCTCAATCCGCGTGCATGCTCAGTCATGACTGGGAAACCTCCCCCGATACCAGCCGGTGATCATCCCCCGCAACGACGCGGGGTCCACCAGGAAGACCAGCGCCACGTGCAGAAGCGTGAACCCGATGAAGAGCCAGACAGCCACGAAGTGCCAGTACCGCGCGAGCTCGTAGCCGCCGAACAGACTGGTCAGCCAGGCGAGCTGCACCGGCTTGTAGATGGCGAAGCCGCTCAAGACCGAGATGGCCCCCAGGACGACGATGAAGCTGTACGCCCCCTTCTGGAGCGCGTTGTGCTTGCCCTGGGCCGGGTGCTCCTTCCGCAGCCTCAGGTAGTAGAGCTGCATCTGTATGGCGGGCCCGAGGTCGCGGGGACGGAACGCCAGCGTCCGCCATTCCCCCGAGACCGCCAGGAAGCCAAGGTACAGGAGGCCGGTCAGCACGAAGGGCCAGGCGAGTGCAAAGTGCCAGTTGAGCCCCCCGGCGAGCCATCCACCCAGCCGGCCCCACTGCGGAATCGACTTGCCGTCCAGCGGGTTTGGCTGGAACGGCGGCGCGTCGCGCAGGCCGAAATGGCGATAGGCCATGTAGATCTGCAGCCCGCTCGCGATCATGCCGAGCAGGACCACGGCGTTGAGCCAGTGGGCCAGCCGGACGATGCCGTGATACCGCTTGACGGGGACTGGTGCAGGATCCATCGACTGGCTCCGGAAAGGGCGGTGAGGACTGGACGCTACGTTGGAACGCCATGGAGCGGAAGATGGTTTCGGACGGTCAGTCTCCCAGCGCCTCTCTGGCGGCGCGCCGGCCGCTCCCAAGAGCTCCGTGCACCGTGGCGTTGCGCCCGGCCTCCGCGGTGGCCTCGCCCGCGAGGAAGAGTGTGCCGGAGACCGGCGCCGCCAGCAGCCGGCGGGCCTCGCGGGCGCCGACACCGCCGTAGCTGTAGGCTCCCATCGCGAACGGATCGCTCAGCCAGTCGTGGGTGTAGGACTGCACCAGCCGGTCGCGCAATGCCGCCGGCCGCTCTCCCAGGATCGCGCCGGCCGACTCCAGGGCGCAGTCCAGCAGCGCCCCGCTCGTGAGACCGGCGAGCCGTGCGGCGTGTGGTCCGCCGACCCAGCCCGTCAGGATCGGGACCTTCCTGGGCAGTGAGGTCCACCAGACGGGGAACGGCTCGTCCGAGCCGTGCACGAAGCTCGGCAGCGTGCCGTCCGGCTTGGCCCACCAGATCTCCTCGAACTGCAGAATGACCCGGTGGGCGATGCCCATGTGGAGCGCTCCCAGCGACGTGCTCCAGCCCGAGGGCGCCGGCTCGATCCGGACCGCACCGGCCGATTCCGGGCCCGCCTTGAGCACTCCCAGCGGAAGTGTGATGATCGCTTTCGACCCGGTGACCTCGGACGACCGCCCGCGCGGGTCACGGGTGGACACCCGGACGACTCCGGGACTCCACTCGATATCCGTGATCCTGGCCTCGAGGCGGAGCTCCACCAGTCCGGCTGGGAGTCGTGCCCGGAGCCACTCGATCAGCCGGTCGTAGCCCTCCCGGAGGCGGGAGCTCTGTTCCCCGTCCTCCGTTTCGGCCAACTCCGCCTCGGCGAGCGCGTGGCTGCCGAACTTGTCGAGCTCCG
>JBJMOX010000205.1:0-3717 GCA_045803515.1 Gemmatimonadales bacterium | reverse complement strand
TCGCTGGTCCCGTGCGGTGGACGGGAGCCCGCTGTACGCCATGCTGGAATGGGCCCGCACCGCGGAAGCCGACGGCTTCTTCGTCTTTCATACCGTGTTGGCGGAAGGTGCATGGACGCGGGGCCGCCATCGTCTCCAGTATCGCGTCGAGCGCACCGAGCGGCCGGAGGAGGAGCGGATCGCCGCCTTTCGCTCCCGCCGGCCCCATCTCGAGAATTCGATACTGGGGATCAGCCGCTGGACGGTTCAGACGGTCGGCTATCAGGTCGACGCGCTTCAGACCGGCTGGCTCGGGGTGCGGCCGCTGGCGGAGATCTCGTACGGCAGCATCGCCAAGGTGGGCGGCGGCCTCTTCGACGTTGACCAGCGGTACGGGAACAGTTCCTTCTGGTCGCTCACTATAGGCATGCGGCTGGAGCTGGGCCACGCGCTACCCCGCATGGGGCGCTACGGAGCGCTGGAAGAGAGAGGTGCGATGGCGGATCACATGCACGGAGGCCACCCGGAGTGACCACATGATCTCTCGAATCGCAATCCGCAGCGGGGTGGCGGCGGCCGCGCTGGGCACCATGGCCTGTGGCGGAGGCGGTGATGACGGTGGCGATGGCGGCACTCCGCCTCCCGCGGGAGCCGAGTTCACGGTTCAGGCGGGCGGCAACAACGTGCCGGAACGCTACACGTCTGATCTCTGGATCCGTGGTTCCTATGCCTACACCGGCACCTGGGGAGGCGCTCCCCGCGGCAACCAGGCGGGGGACGTGGTCAAGATCTGGTCTCTCGATGCCACCGGGGCGCCGACGCTGGCGGACTCACTGAAAGTCCCGTCGATCGGCACGGTCAGCGACGTCCAGGTGAGCGAGGATGGCGCTGTACTGGTCTTCGGCGCCGAGTTCGGGAGCAACGCGGGGCTCTACGTGTATGGACTGGCCGATCCGCTGCACCCGGTGTTCCAGGACAGTGCGCTGGTCGCGGAGGGGATTCACACGGCCACCATCGCCGACATCGCGGGCCGTCGTTACGTGTTCGCGGCCAGGGACCCCGACAATCCCGCCCTCCTCATTTACGACATCACCTCACCCACGGCCATGTCCCTGGTGTCCTCGGTGCCGATCCCACCGAACTACGGAATCCACGACACCTACGTGCGGGACGGACTTGCGTTCGTGTTCGCCTGGAACACCGGGATGATACTCTATGACGTCGGGAATGGGCTGGTCGGCGGCTCCCCGGCGGAGCCCAAAGAGGTGAGCCGCCTCCTGCCCAGCGATCGCGGTGTCGCCGGTGGAGCGGCGGTGCACAACGGGTGGTGGTTTCATAACCCTGTCAGCGGGGAGAACCGGTATCTCTTCATCGGTCAGGAAGGCGCCGGCGTGCTCGGCTCACAATCGAGCGGAGACATCCATGTGATCGACGTCCAGGATCTTTTCCACCCCACGGAGGTGGCCTTCTTCCACCTGGCCGGCGCCGGCACCCACAACTTCTGGATGGACGAGCAGCGCCAGGTCCTCTACGCGGCGTATTACAACGCCGGAGTCATCGCGCTCGATGTGTCGGGCCAGCTCTCCGGGGATCTATCCCAACGCCTCATCAGCCAGGTCCGGCCAGGGGGGACGGGAGATACGTTCACCTGGGGCGTGCAGCTTCAGGGTCAATCGCTCTACGCCAGCGACATGCTCAGCGGGCTCTGGCAGCTCGGGGTACCGTAGGAGCGGCGGGAGCGGCGGGAAGGACGGGAAGGACGGGAAGGTGGGCTGTCATCCCGAGGAGCGTCAGCGACGAGGGATCTTGCCCGCTGAGCCGGACACTCGCCACGGAGTTCCGATCCTGCGGAAAAGATCCCTCGCTCCGCTCGGGATGACAGTTCCGTCAGCGATAACGGCTCCGCCCGCGATGACAACTCCGCCCGCGATGAGCAGTCCGCCCCGGGACGGCGGATTCGCCAGACTGCGCTTCCGCTACGGAGCTCCCGCCTTCGCCGATCCCGCCGGCCACTTGTTGTTCTCCCGATTCACCTCCGGATACCAGCTTTCAGGATCGATGGTGACCCCGGTGACCCTCCGCGGACCGGGAATGAGCGCCGAGTAGCGGTCCCCGGCATACCAGACCTCGACCGGCAGCGAGAGGTGCCGGGTGGTGCTGTCATCCATGAGCAGCGCCAGCTCCACCGGCATCGGCATGGTGCCGGCGTTCCGCAGGTAGACGCGGGAGAAGCCGCCGAGGGAGTCCGAGACGGTAACCGAGTCGACGGCCTGGTCGAGCTGCGCCGTGGTGTAGAACCAGGAGCGCCAGAACCAGCTCAAGTCCTCTCCCAGGCCATCGTTCATGGTCCGGAAGAAGTCCGCCGGGGTCGGGTGTTTCCAGGCCCAGCGCCGGATGTACTCCCGGAACACCGGGTCGAAGCGGTCGGGGGAGGCGATGTGCTCCCGCAGCAGCACCAGGCCCACTGCCGGCTTGTTGTACAGCCCCTGCCGCCAGTTCTCCGTGGTCCGCATGCGGTCGGCCGGGGTCATGATCGGCTGCTCGTTCCCGGACCTGGCGTTCTCGAGATAGGTCTCAGGGACTCCCCGCGCGGTCGGGAGCGGCGTGTTGGGGAACTGCTTGGGAAAGTTGTAGTGGTTCATGAAGCTGTTGAATCCCTCGTCCATCCAGCCGTAGAGCCGCTCGTTGCTCCCCACGACCATGGGGAACCAGGTGTGCCCGAACTCGTGGTCGGTCACGCTGTACAGGCCGACCGGATCGGTGCGGTTGTGGCAGAACACGATCATTGGGTATTCCATGCCGCCTTCGATCCCATTCACGTTGCTCGCCACCGGGTACGCGAAGCTGGTCCACTGCTTCGAGTAGTTCTCGATGGCCGCCTTGGCGTACTGCGTCGCCTCCTTCCAGATCGAGTCCGCCGACGGTGGGTAGAAGCTCATCGCCAGCGTCTTCCCGCCGTTCCCGCCGACGGCGTCCCAGATGAAGTGCCGTGCCGCCGCCCAGGCGAAGTCGCGTACGCTGTCGGCAGTGAAGTGCCAGGTGAGGGTGGGGTGGGTGGTCGGTGGTCGTGACGCCGGGTCCCCGATCTCCTCCTTGCCGCGAATCACCACGGTTTCGCTGGCCGTCCGCGCGCGCGCCAGGCGGGCGCGCTGTGCCGCCGTGAGCACCTCGTCCGGATTCTGCAGCACGCCGGTGGCGGCGACGATCATGTCGGCCGGGACCGTGAGGCTCACGTCGAAGCTGCCGTACTCCAGGTAGAACTCGCCCTGGCCAAGGTACTGCTCGGTGTTCCAGCCTCGCACGTCGTCGTACACCGCGAGGCGCGGATACCATTGGGCCACTTCATAGACCGTGCTCCCGTCGATCTCCTCGAGGCCCATCCGGTTGCCGTTGGGCCCGAAGGGAAATGACCAGCCGAGCTCGAGCACCTGCTTCCCTTTGGGTGGCAGCGGCCGGGCCAGGTCGACTCGCATCATCGTGCCGTTGACAGTGTACTTGAGCGGCGTGGCGGGGCGGGCGGCTTTCCCCTTGCCCGGCGCCGCCGCGGGCTCGGCCACCTTGGAAAGGCTGACGCTAACCTGGGCGCCGTGGGAGCCGAACCGCGGATCCTGACCGAACACGAAGAAGCCGCGGCTGTGGTCGTTGAAGAGATTCTGGTCCACTTGCAACCAGACGTACCGGAGCGTGTCGGGCGAGTTGTTGGTGTAGGTGATCCGCTCCTCGCCACTCACCGATTTC
>JBJMOX010000204.1:0-5116 GCA_045803515.1 Gemmatimonadales bacterium | reverse complement strand
GGCCCGGGGCAGCTCGTAGGCTACCCGATCATCGACCTGACTGAACACCGGCAGGACCTGCACTGGTATCTCCGGCAGCTCGAGGGTGCGCTGATCCTGGCGCTGGGCCGGCTCGGCATTCCGGCCGAGCGGAACCCGGGTCTCACCGGGGTGTGGACCCGTGGGCGCAAGATCGCGAGCATCGGGGTCCATGTGAGGCAGTGGGTCACGCTCCACGGCTTCGCGCTCAACGTCACGACCGAGCTCGACCGGTTCGCGCTGATCGTGCCGTGCGGCATCCGGGACGTGGTCATGACCAGCGTCGGGCGGGAGCTCGGGCGGATAGATGACGGGCTCGGCGCCGAGGCGCGACAGGCGGTGGTGGCGTCGTTTGCGAGGACGTTCGAGCTCGATCCTGATCGGGTGTCTCCGGGGCCATCCGGTGCTGCATCAGGACGCTGATCTCCCGGATCGGCGGCATGGCATTTCCGACACGGAGGTCACGGAGGTCGCACCGACTGCGGGACGGGTTGGACGCTCTCAAACTCTTTACGGTGGAAAGGCAACTGTGCTGGAGAATGAATGTTGCTTCTTCCGCCTGATCAACTTCAACGTTCACACGCTCATTAACAGACCTCGGTGTACCCTGCGCTGATCCCGCAGTCCGTGCGACCTCCGTGAACTCCGTGGTAGTTTTTTGTCTCTTAGCGATGGCGTTCGCCGGACCTATTGACCCTGACTGGCAAGCCCAATGTCCGATCTCATCGACGCCCCCGCGCCGGACCGGCAGCGCCTCCCGCCTGGCCAGGTCATCACCCGCAAGTGGCCGGTGCTCCACTACGGCACCGTGCCGCGGGTGGACCTCGCGACGTGGCGCTTCAGCGTGAGTGGCGCGGTCGAGCAGCCGTTCGCCATCTCCTGGGAGGAGCTTCAGGCATTGCCCAGGCGGCAGACCGCGTGCGACATCCATTGCGTGACCCGCTGGAGCCGCTACGACAACGTGTTCGACGGCGTGCCGGTGCAGCTCCTGCTCCAGCGGGCGCGGGTCAAGCCCGAGGCCCGGTACGCTCTGGTGCACGCGGAGCAGGGGTTCACCACCAACCTGCCACTGGAGGACCTGGACCGCCCGGGGAATCTGCTCGCGCTCTCGCACGACGGAGAGCCCCTGACGCCGGAACACGGCGGGCCGGTACGGCTCCTGGTGCCGCACCTGTACTTCTGGAAGAGCGCCAAGTGGGTCCGCGGAATCGAGTGCCTGGAGGAGGACGTACCGGGGTTCTGGGAGGAGAACGGCTACCACATGCGGGGCGATCCCTGGCAGGAGGAGCGCTACGGCCGGCCAGACCCCGCCCGTATGCGGAGGGGGCCGCGATAGCGCCGCGGGGGTCGGTTCGCCGCACTCTTGTTTTTGCCGGCCAATCCGGTTTTCCTGTCTAGCATGGCAGAATCACCCCGACATCCGTCGCCCGAGGGGCAGGCGGATCAGCGGATCACCGAGATTCTCAGGGCGGCGGACAGCTGGTCCAGGGAGGCCCCGGGGGCGCTGATGCCGGCCATCCGGGCCGTCTGCATCCGGCTGGCGGAGATGGTGGCCGACCAGCGGCACTATCTCGCCCCGCTGCCCGAGCCCCAGGAAACCGAGCGCCGGACGGTGCTCACCATGGTAGCCGACCGGCTCCGATCTCCGCGCGTGACCGGTGGCCTGGAGCCGCACCTCAAGGCGCTGGAGGAGCTGGAGCTTCGATCCACCGGGTCGTGGTCCACCGTGGACTCGGCGCAGAGCGAATGGATTACTACCGCGATCCGCTACCTCGAGGGTTGCGCCGCCCAGCTGCCCGCCGGGGAGCGGCCCGATCCCTACTGGGCCGATGACGTGGTCGCGGGGATCATCGCGTCGGCCCGTGCGCTGATCGGGGTGGACGAACTCCATGCGCGCACCGAGGCGAGATACTCGGGGCCGGTCAGGCGGGTCTCACCGGAGGACGATCTCTGACCGGCTTCAGTTGATTCACTGCCAATCACTCCGCCCCCACAGTCTGCACCGCTCCCTCCGCCGCGCTCGCCTCCCGGGCGCCGTTCCGCTCCGCGAACAGCTCGAAGAACCTCCCGAAGATCTCGATCCCGCTCCACAGCTGGCCCAACTCGAGCTTTTCATTGGGCGAGTGCAGCCCGTCGTCCGGGAGACCGATGCCCGTCAGCAGGACCGGCGCGCCGGTGCGGCCGAGCTCCGGGATGATCGGAATCGATCCGCCGGACCGGACCCGGACAGCTCGCTGGCCGGTGACCGCCTCGAACGCCTCGTCCAACACGTCGAAGGCGGGATGGTCGACATCGACCCGCACCGGATCGCCCCCGTGCAACAGCGTGACCTTCACGTCCGCCCACTTGGGCGCCAGGGCCGCCACCGCGCGCTCGAGCTGATGGCCGACCTTTTCGTAGCGCTGGCCCGGTACCAGCCGAAGGCTCACCTTGGCCGTGGCCTGGGCCGGGATCACCGTCTTGGCCCCCTCACCCACGAACCCGCCGCGGATGCCGTGGATCTCGAGCGTCGGCAGGGCCCAGACCCGTTCGAAGACCGAGTACTGCTTGAGTCCGGTCAGCGCGCGGGCGGTGACCTCCTCCCGCAGGAACGCCCGCTTGTCGAACGGCAGCTTCTTCCAGGACCTGGACTCCGACTTGGTGGGAGGCTCGACCGCCTTGTAGATCTTGGGAACGAGGATCTCGCCGTCCTCGCTCTTGAGCCCGGCGAGAATGCGGACCAGCGTTTCGAGTGCGTTGGGCGCCACCCCTCCGTAGCTCCCTGAGTGCAGATCCCGCTCCAGCGTGCGGACCGAGATCTCGGCGTAGCACAGGCCGCGGAGCGCCGTGTAGACGGCCGGCATCCCGGGAGCATAAAAGGACATGTCACATACCAGAGCGGCATCCGCCTGGGTCCGGGCCGGCTCGGCGTTGAGCAGGTCGACGACTACCCGTCCGCCGCACTCCTCCTCCCCCTCGAAGATGAAGTGGACGTTGAGTGGCGGCTGGCCGTCCGCGTCGAGCACCGATTCGTACGCCTTGAGCAGACAGAAGACCTGTCCCTTGTCATCGGCGCTGCCGCGAGCGTAGAGCCGGCCCTCCCGGATGGTGGGCTCGAAAGGCGGGCTGACCCATTCGTCGAGCGGATCCGGCGGCTGGACATCATAGTGCCCGTAGATGAGCAGGGTGGGCCGTCCCGGTACCTGAGGTCCCTCGGCCCACACCACCGGGTGACCGTTTCCCTCGATCACCTCTACGATCGGGCAGCCCAGCCGGAGCAACTCGTCGCGCAGCCATTCGGCAGCCCGACGACAGTCCGGGGCGTGTGCCGGGAGAGCGCTCACGCTGGGGATGGAGAGGAAGTCGATCAGCTCCCGGAGCAGGCGGTCCTGCTCGCGGGTGACGAAGGAAGTATCCATCGGTGTGGCCTCGAGCATGAGGAACGGTGACTCTGATCGCTGCGAAAGCTACACGGAGGGGCACGCTGCGCGAGAGGACCGGGTGACCTGTCTCACCGACGCCATGGTGCGAGAGACGGTAGCGTCGCCGTTCGTCACTCGATCCACGCGGAGGCGTCAGGCCCCAGCGACGCTCCATCCTAAGGACAGTATCATGGAGGAAGCATGTTGAGGACACAGCGAAACGCCGCGGTCGGCGCGCTCGTGCTGCTGGCGCTGGCCACCGCGAGCCACCGGGTTGCCGCTCAGGACACGAGCAGCGCCGGCCAGCCTCCCCAGGACACTTCCGCCTATACCGGCGGCGTGTCGCGGGACACCATGGACACCACGTTCCGAACCGGCGTGGAGCAGGTCGACACCACCGCCCTTCCGGGACAAGGTGCTGGGATGGGTGATACCACGGCGGCGGCCGACACCTCCGCGATCCGTCCACTCGAGCCGAGCGCCGACTCGACCACGAACCCGGCGGGTGCTCCGGAGCCCACGGCGAAGCCAGGGACCTCATCGGACTCGAGCTCGCCTTAGTGTTTGATTGAATCCGAGACGGCGTGCGCCAGGCGGGCGTACGCACTGTCCCCTTCGGCCCCCTCCATCAGGCGGCCCAGCGCCGCGACGCTCTGCCGGATGTCCTGGCCGTGCTCGGCGTACCATCGGTCGAAGAGATCGAGCCGGGTGCGGTAAATTCGGGCGCCGATCAGACGGGCATTGTTGATCGGCCGGTCGGCCAGCCGGCCGATGTGGATCGTGCGGAGCTGGGAAGCGACTGGTCCCTGCAACTGAGCCCGAGCCCACCCTCCCGCCGCCGTTCGGCCCTCTTCCAGTGTGGCGGAATCCGGGTGCTGTGCGTACAGCGTGTCCAGGCGGCTCACCAGCTCGGCGTAAAACTCTCCCAGCACCATCTCATCGTGCCACCGGTCCGAGGCTTGGCGTGCCCTCAGGGTATCGCCGCGCTCGGAGAAGAACCGCTGAGCCGAGTGGTAGCCGACGAACTGTGCGTAGCTCTCGTTGAAGGGGGTGGCGCTCTTCACGTAGAGCGTGTTGTGGGCGATTTCGTGGAACACCAGCGCCGCCAGCTCCACCGAGTCCGAGCCCGCGACGGCGGTCGAGAGGAGCGGGTCGTTGAACCATCCCAGGGTCGAGAACGCCGAGGACGGCCGCAGATAGACGTCGTATCCCTCGGCGGAAAACCGATCGGCGGCGCGCCGTGCCTCCCGCGAATCGAAGAAGCCCTTATAGGGGATCCGGCCGACGATCGGATAATGCCAGGTATAGGGACAGATGCAGTCCTTGGGAGCGGCCTGCAGCACCAGGAGCAGGGTATCGCGCCCGACGTCGGCATAGGTGGTGTAGGTCTCCTTGGCGTTGAGTCCGAGGCGGGCCGCATAGTCCCGGGTCTCCAGCACCAGGCCGAGCGCCCCGCGGAGCGCCGGGTCGGTCCGCGGGTCGGCCACCAGGGTGGTGATCGGCCGGCGGGCCTCCAGGATTCGGGTCTCCTCGACGCCGGCACGGGTCAGGTAGCGGACGTCGTCGCTGGCCAGGTAGGCGGTGCCGTAGCCCGCGAACAGTGCCGCGACGACCACGAGGAAGATCACCGGCTTCACCGAATCCGGACGACCCCGATGCGAGGCGCCACCGCAGCGGGAACAGCCATCGTGGTGTCC
>JBJMOX010000026.1:0-11467 GCA_045803515.1 Gemmatimonadales bacterium | reverse complement strand
TTTTGTGCCTTCCACCTTCCCGTCCTTCCCGTCCTTCCCGTCCTTCCCGCCCTAATATCTCGCCATCCCCGGCTCCACCCGCTCCGCCCAGGCGTCGATGCCGCCCGCCAGGCTCCGCACCTTCCCGAAGCCCGCCCCCTTCAGGATTTCCAGCGCCTTCATCGACCGGGCACCGTGGTGGCAGTGGGTGACGATCTCACTGTGTCCATCCAACTCGCCGAGGCGATCGGGCAGCTGTCCCAGCGGAATCAGCCGAGCGCCATCGATATGGCTGATCTCCCACTCGTGCGGCTCGCGGACGTCGATGAGGACGAGGTCGTCGCCCTTGGCCTGCCGTTCCCGGTCGAGCTCTTCCACCGAGATCTCCAGGCCACTGTAATCCGGCTCCGCGCCGATCCCGCAGAAGGCCTGGTAATCGATCAGCTCGTGGATGGTCGGGTGCTCTCCGCAGATCGGGCAGTTGGGATCCTTCCGCAACTTGAGCTCCCGGAACCGCAGCTTGAGCGCGTCGAACAGCACCAGTCGGCCGACCAGCAGGTCGCCGGCGCCGATGATCCACTTGATCGTCTCCAGCGCCTGGATGCTGCCGATGATTCCGGGGAGGACCCCCAGGACTCCTCCCTCCGCGCAGCTCGGCACCAGTCCCGGCGGGGGCGGCTCGGAGTAGAGGCACCGATAGCAGGGCCCTTCCTTCGCGTAGAAGAGCGACGCCTGTCCCTCGAAGCGGAAGATGCTGCCGTAGACGTTGGGCTTGCCCAGGAGGACGCAGGCGTCGTTGACCAGGTATCGGGTGGGAAAGTTGTCGGTACCGTCCACCACGATGTCGTATTCGCGGATCAGATCGAGCGCGTTCTCCGACGTCAGCCGGGTCTCGTGGGTCTCGACGGTGACGTTCGGGTTGAGATCGGTCAGCCGGGCCTTGGCGGACTCCAGCTTCGAGTGACCCAGCGTCGAAGTCCCGTGGACGATCTGCCGCTGCAGGTTGGTCAGGTCCACGGCGTCGAAATCCACGATCCCGATGGTTCCGACACCCGCGGCGGCGAGATAGAGCGAGAGCGGAGAGCCCAATCCACCGGCGCCGATGGTGAGCACCCTGGCGGCTTTGAGCTTCCGCTGCCCCTCCATCCCGACCTCGGGGAGGAGAAGATGACGCGAGTAGCGCAGCACCTCCGCATGGGAGAGCTTGGGCAGCGCCGTTTCCACCGCCGGGCTCCCGCCGGCGATGCTGGGCACGATGGTCAGCACGTCGCCCTCGCGCACCGGGGTGGCCGTGGAATCGAGCTGCCGGATGTCGGTGTCGTTGAGGTACAGGTTGACGAAGTTCCGCAGCCGGCCGTCGTCCTGTACCAGGTGCCGCTTGAGGCCGGAATGCGCCACCAGGAGCCCGTCGAGCACCTCGGCGACGGTGCGTCCGGGCAGCTCCAGCGCATCGCGCCCACCGGTGAACCCCCGGAGGGGAGTGGGAATGGAAACGGTCACAGCCATGGTCACACCTCGCTCGGCACTTCGAGTGGCTCGGGATGCATGCTCGGCCGGTCGTCGTCCAGCACCCAGCTGGCGATCTCGGCGCCCTGCCCGCCAACGACTCGGACGATCAGATAACTGTACCACGGCCAGGCGTGCTCGGCATCGAACGCCGAGGGCGCGGCTGGATGGTCGGGGTGCGAGTGGTAGTAGCCGACGATCTCGAGCCCTTCGGTCCGGAGCTCCAGCTCGAGGCGTCGCAGGTCGTCTGGCGTGATGAGATAGCGGTGCGGGTCATCGGTCCGCCGGTTTACGGCGGGAGCCAGGCGCGCCACTTCCTTCACACCGTCTCCATCCAGCCGTCCCGCCAGTACGCCGCAGCACTCGGAGGGATAGGCCCGCTCGCCGTGTCCGCGGATCTCCTCGATGAGGGACGCAGCAAGCCGAAGGGTCACCGCTCCTCCCATCGATGGGGCTCGCTGAGGTAGCGGGTGCCCGTGTCGCAGCCGATCACGACCACGAACGCGTCCGGCTCTCGATCGAGAATGTCGAGGGCGGCCGCCAGGGCGGCGCCGGCGGACCAGCCGACCAGGATCCCACCGCGCGCGAGCCAGCGGGACGTGGCGTCGGCGGTCTCGGTCGGAATCTCGGCGACCAGATCCGGCACCGTGGGATCGTACAATGCGGGCGGCTGCGTCGTGGTGGCCAGGTGTTTCAAACCCTCGAGCCCGTGGTACGGAGAGTCCGGCTGCACCCCGACCAGGGTCACCCCGGGACTCTTCTCCTTCAGGTAACCCCCGGTGCCCATCATGGTTCCCGTGGTCCCCATGGCGGCCACGAAATGGGTGATGCGGCCTCCGGTCTGGCTCCAGATCTCGGGCCCCGTGGTCTCACGGTGGGCCTGGACGTTCGCGGGATTGCTGTACTGGTCGGCGTAGAAGTACCTGCCAGGCTCCGACGCGGCGAGCTCCCGTGCCCGGGCGACCGCGCCATCGGTGCCCTCGAGCCGATCGGTGAGGATGATCTCGGCTCCATAGACCTCGAGCAGCGCGCGCCGCTCGGGGCTGGCGTTGGCGGGAAGGCAGATGGTGACATCGACACCCGCCGCGGCGCCCAGCATGGCGTAGGCGATTCCGGTATTCCCGCTCGAGGCGTCCAGCAAGCGATGTCCCGGCAGCTCGCCGCGCCGGAGCCCGTCACGCAGGATGGCCCGGGCAGCCCGGTCCTTGACGCTCCCCCCCGGGTTGAGCCATTCGGCCTTGAGCCAGAGCCGGCCGCGCCCGTGGGGATGCTCGAGGGGCAGGAGCGGCGTGTTCCCCACCGCCTGCCAGAGCGCCGGCTCCCTGAATGCCGAAAGTGGCCGTACCGCCGTCATAGATCCTCCAAACGAAAAACCCGACCATGAGGTCGGGTTCCAGGCGAGGGGCACGATGCCGCTAACTCGCCGACGAGATCCCGACCAGCTCCTGGACCTGGAGTTCCTGCTTCATCAGATCGGCGAGGCTGACACTCTCCAACAGCTCGTCCACCCGCTGCTGGAGGGCATGCCAGACCGGCCGGATGCTGCAGGCTCCGTCGGGGCTACATCGCGCGGCGTCCACCGGGTGGCTGTCGCAGTTGACCTCGAATGTCTGCCGCTCCGACGCGGTCATGATGTTCCGGACGGAAATGGCGGCGGGTTCCTTGGCGAGATAGTACCCGCCCTTGGCGCCCCGCACGCTCTCGACCAGCCCGGCACGCCGGAGACGCAGCAGGATCTGCTCGACGTAGTCGGCCGGAAGCCGCTCGCTGTCCGCCAGCTCGCGGGCGGCCACCGGGCCCGCTCCCGTCCGCCCGCGACGGGCGAGATGAAGCGAGATGATCAGGCTGTACTCGGTCCAGGTGGTGACCCGCATATCAAGGAATATGACCCCGCGGGGAGCGGGTATCAATGGCCCACCGACGCGGTCCTACTTCTTTTCCGCGGACGTCCAGCGCGCCACTTCCTCGGGCGACATGTTGCCATACGGCCGGATCCGGCCGTCCCGGAAGTGTCCACCGAGGACGTCGCCCAGGTACTGAGACCAGCTCAGCAGGGTGCCGTTGCAGACCGGCTCCTCGGCGTGGGGCGCGTGGAGCTCGGAGGTGAGCCGCCCGAGGAGCTCCTCCATGACCGTGACCGGCACCCGGGAGCGGGCGCTCGGATAGATGAACCCGAACAGCACCAGATGCGCGAGCAAGACCCGCCAGTGGGCGCCGAACCGCTCCACCAGCCGGCCCCAATCGAGCCGCTCACCGTAGGCCAGAATGATGTGGGCGACGTCGGCACCGTCGAACCGCTCCCGCTCCATGACGAACGCCTTGGACCAGAGGCTCTCCTCGGCCGGAGCCACCAGCACGTTGACCCCGAGCACGTTCTGCTCGGTGGCGTGCTCGAACCATGGATCATCCACCACGGCGATCCCGTTCCCGGAGCTGAAGATCACGTCGATGAACCCATCGGGTGAACGGATCTTAGCCAGCCAGTGGGAGACGAGCTCCGCCTGGTAGCCCGCCGCTTTGCAGACGTCGAGCAGCCGATGCACGTCCGAGGGCCGGACGAAGATGTCGAGATCCTTGGTCGACCGATCGATGCCCGCCTGGTGCAGAAATGCGAAGGCTCCCCCGACCAGAAACGGCACATGGGCGCGCGTCAGGACGTCCATGGCCTCACGGTAGTAGGCCCGCGATGGGGTTTCGACCAGGGACTGCGTGGGCGACGTCATCCCGGGCTCCTCCTGTCGGGGACGATCATCATACCACGGCCGCGTCCGGGTCGGTTGTGCCGGAGATCACCGCCTCGAGGTGGGGGGCGCGGTTGATTTGAACGCCCATGACCAAGACACCCGGTGCCATCCGGATCGCGGCCGTGGCCGACCTGCATTTCGGTCATGCGGGGTCCGGCCCGCCGATCCAACCACTATTCGAGCGACTGGCCGAGCAGGCGGACGTGCTGGCCCTCTGCGGCGACCTCACCGACAGGGGTGATCCGGAGGAGGCACGGGCGCTGGCGCGGGCATTGACCTCGAGCACCATCCCAACGGTGGCCGTCCTGGGCAACCACGATCACGAGCTCGGCAAGGTCGCCGAGGTGAGCCACATTCTATGCGATGCCGGTGTGCGGGTGCTGGACGGAGAGGCATGCGAGATCCACGGCGTCGGATTCGCCGGGGTGAAGGGGTTCGCGGGAGGATTCGGGCGGGGGGCGCTGGGCCCCTGGGGTGAGGAGATAATCAAGCGGTTCGTGCACGAGGCGCTGGACCAGGCGCTCAAGCTGGAGACCGCGCTCAGCCGTCTCCGGACCCAGCGGCGCGTCGTCCTGCTGCATTATTCGCCGATCGAAGGAACTGTGGAGGGAGAGCCCCGCGAGATCTACCCCTACCTCGGCTCCAGTCGCCTAGAAGAGCCGCTCATCCGCTACCCGGTCGATGCCGTGTTCCACGGGCATGCCCACCACGGGAGCCCGGAAGGACGGACGATGGGCAACGTGCCGGTGTACAACGTGTCGCTCGGCCTGCTGCAACGGCTCTATCCCAACCGGCCGCCGTTCCGGATCCTGGAGCTGAGCCTCGACGGCAAGGCCTAGTGCCAGGCCGCCTCACCCGCCCGCCGGAATCCCCTTCCCGCCCGGCACGCCCAACTCGGTCATCGCTCTGAGGTCGAGCACTTCCTCCAGCTCGGCGCCTTCCAGGATGCCTTTCCTGGTCACCAGCTCCTTGACCGTGAGCCCGGTAGCGAGGGCCTCCTTGGCGAGCTTGGCCGCCTCGGCGTACCCGATCTTGGGTGCCAATGCCGTGACCAGCGCGGGACTCCGCTCCAGCCAGTAGTTGCACTGCGCCTCGTCGGCTTCGATGCCATCGATGCAGCGCTCGGCGAAGACCCGGGTGGCGTTGCCGACGATGAGGAGCCCGAACACGATGTTGTGAGTGATGACCGGCATCATCACGTTGAGCTCCAGCTGCCCCGCTTCGGCGGCCAGGGCCACTGTGGTGTCCAGTCCCAGGGCCTGGAAGCACACCTGGTTCACCATCTCCGCGATCGAGGGATTGACCTTGCCCGGCATGATGCTGGAGCCGGGCTGCACGGCCGGAAGGACGATCTCGGCGAGTCCCGTCCGGGGACCGGAGGCGAGCAGCCGGATGTCGTTCGCGATCTTGTTGAGGTCGAGGACGTACGCCCGGAATGCGCCGCTGAATGTGGCCACGTCGCCCATCGACTGCATGAGCTGGATGCGGTCCTGCCCTTCCCTGAGCTCGAGCCCGCTCACCTGGCGGAGGTGCTTGACCATGAGCGCGGGATACTCCCGCTCGGCATTGATCCCGGTCCCCACCGCGGTGCCGCCGATGTTCAGCTCGCGCAGCCAGTCGGCTGCCTGCAGCAGCTTTTCCCGGTGGCGCTGGACCGTGTGCCCGTAGGCGGCAAACTCCTGGCCCAGCCGGATCGGGGTCGCGTCCTGGAGATGGGTGCGCCCCGACTTGATGATGCCGTCGAAGGCGAGACCCTTGGCGAGCAGCGCGTCGGCCAGGCGGTCGAGCGCCGCGAGGGTGGCCGGCAGCGTCGCCAGCACGGCGAGACGCATGGCGGTGGGGATCACGTCATTGGTGCTCTGGGCCATGTTGACGTGATCGTTGGGATGGATCGGGGTATAGGTGCCCCGCTTCCCGCCGAGCAGCTCGTTCGCCCGGTTGGCGAGCACCTCGTTACCGTTCATGTTGTGGCTGGTGCCCGCGCCCGCCTGGTACACGTCCACGATGAACTGATCGCGATGCTGCCCGGCCAGGATCTCGTCGGCGGCCTGCACGATGGCATCCGCCAGGCGTGGCTCGAGCCGGCCGGTCTGCTTGTGGGTGAGGGCCGCGGATCGCTTGATCCAGACTACCGCGTCCACGAATGCCGGGAGCGGCCTGAGCCCCGAGATCGCGAAGTTCTCCGCGGCGCGCAGGGTCTGCACGCCGTAGAGCGCGCTGGCCGGGACGGCCTTCTCGCCAAGGGGATCGCGCTCGACGCGGGTACTGGTCATGGCCGAATCATAACACGCTCCACCGGGGGGCTGACATCATATGAGCGACTACTTGAAAGCGATCGGAGACGCCTCGACCTTCGATCCCCATCGCGCCACCAAGGCCGATCTGTTCCAGGGCCGGCAACTCTTCGTCGGCCTCAACTGCTTCGAGCCGGGGCAGTCGCAGCGGGTCCACGTCCACGGCGGGACCGACAAGTTCTATCTCGTGGTCAGCGGGCGCGCCCGAATGACGGTCGGGGGAGACAACTTCGAGGCGACGGCCGGCGCCGTGGTGTGGGCACCGGCGGATCTGCCGCACGGCGTGGCGGAGGCGCTGGAGCGCACTGTCATGTTAGTCGGCATGGCCCCACCGCCCGGCTAGCCGGCGGAGTGCCGGCCAGCCGTACACCTGCGCCGCGAGTCCGATGCCCAGGAGGACACCGATCCCATTGGTATAGAACCGCCAGGCCAGCAGCAGCCAGCCTTCCTGCTCTCCCAGATCCCCCGCGGCACCACCCAGAAATCCCAGCTCGACGGCTCCCGCCCCGGACGGAGTCGGCAATACGAGCTGGCTGTACAGGAGCGCGAAGGAGCCGACCATGAGCGGACCCAGCTCGGGCGGGGTCGGCAGGGTCAACGCCAGCACCGGAAGCAACGCCACCCGGGTGACCAGGTTGATGAGGCTCAGCGGAATGCTCGCGACCAGCGGCCACCGCGGCATGCGCCTCCAGTAGACCAGGGCACGCTTCACCGGCCGGCGGAGCTGGCGCGTTGCTGGAGAGGCGACGCGGCGGGCGGCGCGCCAGGCCACGATGCTCAGCACGACCACGAGCAGCACCCACGGCCACGCGTGCTCCGCGGCCGCCGTCAGCCGGGGGCCAGCCAAGAGCCACCACTCGGGGGCGTAGCGCCAGATCAGCCACCCGGCCGCCACGATGACCACCGGCCAGCCAACGAGCACCTCGAGGCTGATGGCGACGAACGCCGCGGTCGCCGGCACGCGGGTCCGCAGCATCCCGGCCAGCCGCGCCGGCTCACCACCGATCCGGAGCGGCGTCAACGCGCAGGCTGCGTCGCCGAAGGCGTTGAGCACGAAGGAATCGCGCAGGGTGATCCGGTGCCCCAGGCCGCGGACGATCCACTGGATGCGCCATGCCCGGGCCAGGAGATCGATCGCGACCAGCGCGAGGCAGGCCAGGTGCGCCTGGAGCGCGGTCACGAGACCGCGCTGGCGGCGGGAGACTGGGCCACACGGCCGAGGCCGGACGCAAGGAGGGAGTAGGAGATGGGCTGATGCACCGTCAGCCAACGGTCGAGGTTCACGCCCAGCGATCGTGCCGTCGCCGGATGGGCAAGGTCCTGGGGATGAAGCGCGACCCGGAGGAGCGGCGCTCTTCGCTGAAGCGTCCACCTGGCGCGCGCGACCGCCACCGAGCCCCACGCGCGAGCGGGGGAGCGGGCGCTCCAGCGCACCACCGGTGACCGCAGCATCCGACCGGACGGGAAGAGCCGCACGATCCGCTGGTCCTCGCTGAAGCCGAGTCCGGCGGCCCCGACGGCGCGGTGCCCCTCCTCGCGGGCGAGCCAGGCCGGCGGCACGAACCCCACGGGCCTGAGTCCCAGCCGCCGGAGACAGGCGAGTCCCCGGGCGATCCGCTCCGCGGCGGCCATCGCATCGAGGGTGAGAAACTCGGCTTCACGCGCCGTGCGGCCCCAGGCACGCAGGCTTTCGGGCATCCTCCGTGGGAGTCCCACCTCGTCGTGCCGCTCGCCATGGAGCACGATCTCGGCGCCCTCGGCCGCCCGCGCGCGCAGCCACTCGACGAATTCGGGGTGGCGATCCAGGGGCCAGGCGCCGTGCCAATCAGGCACCACGAGGAGCGCGGGCGTGACCCGGCGCTCGATGCAGAGCTGCCAGAGCCGGGCGACTCCCGTCCCCAGCGCGGGGGTCACATCGTGAATCGAAACGAGAACACTCACGAGCCCAGAATCTTCCCGTACACGTCGAACAGGCGGTCGAGCACGGCGTCCCACCCGTGGTGGCGCTCCGCGTGGGTCCGGCCGAGGGCGCCCAGAGCGGGAAGGTCACCGCCCAGCAGGCACACCGCGGCCTCTGCCAGGGATCCCGGGTCGCCGGAACGGAACACGGCCCCGCCTCCCGAAGCGGCCACGGACTCGGCCACGCCGCCGCGGTCGGCGGAAAGCACGGGAGTGCCGCTGGCGAGCGCCTCGAGCGCGGAGAGGCCGAAGGTCTCGATCGAGCACGGAGCAACGTAGAGGTCCGCCGCCGCCAGCAGGTCGGCCAGGCGGTCGCGGTCCCGCTCGTAGGGAAGCCAGTAGACCCGGTCGCTACCCAGGCGCCGCTGGAGGCGGACGCGAGCGGGGCCGTGACCCAGAAGGACCAGTCGCGCACCGGTGCGCCGCTCCACCTCGGGCCAGGCGGAGAGAAGGACATCGATCTCCTTCTCCAGCGCGAAGCGGCCCACGAAGATGGCCAAGGGGCCGTCGGGTAGCCCGGCCCGCCGCCGGGTCTCGGCAGCGACCTGACGGCGGGCCGGGTGGAAGAGCTCGAGATCGACGCCCAGTGAGATGCGGACGACGCGCTCCACCCCGGCGCGCTCGAGCTCACCGGCCACGAAGGCGGACGGGGCCAGCGTCGCCCGAACCATGCGACCGAGCCGGCGCACATAGCTCCAGGCGAACTCGGCCGCGGCGCGCCGGAGGCCGCTCACCCGCTCGGGCCAGGGTGCGATCACCCGCGGAAAGTTGCTGTGGTAGAACCAGACGGCGGGCACGTCGAGCTGGCGGGTGGCGTGGTGCACTAGCCAGGGGGCGAACCAGGCGCTCCCGACCTCGATCAGGTCGGGCCGCTCATGCGCCACGATCCGGCTGGTCGAACGGGTCGCCAGCATGAAGCGGTAGGGTTTCTGGGTCGGGATCATGGGCCCGTGCAGCCGGAAGCAGCGGACCCCGCTCGCCTCGAGAATGGCGTCGCCCGCGCCGGGTACCACGATCGTCTGGCGGAGTCGGGGACGGCGCTGGACGTAGCGCGCCTTCTGCAGGAGGTAGGTCCGCACGCCGCCGGTGGTCTCACCGAAGAATTCCGAGATGTCCAGCACACCGAGCTCGGCCGAGGGGCGGAGCGGCGGCGGCAGCTCGATCCGGGAGATGTCGAGCGTGACTCGAGCCGACGCGGGGGCGATCAGCTCGAGATCGAGGAGCCCGCCCGCCGCGCCCTCAGTCAGAGCAATCCCCGAGCGGGTACATCGTGCCGCAATTCGCGCAGCGGTTCCTGCAGCCCCAGGCGAGGCTTGGCACCGCGAATCCGCAGCGGTTGCAGACGGGAGACGTGGACGGAGTGGCCTCGACCGGATGCGGCAGCGAGGCGCGTGGAGCAGGTCCGGTGTCTTGGCGCTCAACCAAGCGGATAGGCCCCCGTCAGGAACGGATTGGTGAGCCGCTCGACCCCGATGGTGGTGTCCGCGCCGTGGCCGCTGTAGACGACTGTCGAATCGGGAAGTGAGAGCAGCTGGCTCTGGATGGAATTCATCAGGGTGGCGAAGTCCCCACCAGGAAGGTCGGTCCGGCCGATCGAGCCGTTGAAGAGCACGTCTCCGCTGAAGACCATATCGGGTCCCACGAAGCTCACACTTCCGGGAGAGTGGCCCGGCGTGAACCTGACCTCGAACTCGAAGCCGCCCACCCGCAGCTTTGCCCCGGGATGGAGCTCGATGTTCGGCACGGGCGGCGGATCCAGCTCGAGCCCGATCCAGCCCCCGAACTGGGGAAGCGCGTCGTAGATCGGTCGATCCAGCGGATGCAGGTGAATCGGCGCCCCGGTGGCCCGCTGGACGGCGGCGACCCCGACGATGTGGTCGATGTGTGCGTGGGTCAGCCAGATGGCCCGGAGGGCCCAGGCGCGGGTGTCCAGCTCGGCCAGGAACATCGCCGGCTCCTCGCCGGGATCGATGATGATCGCCTCCCGGCTGCGGCGATCGGCGACGAGATAGCAGTTCTGCGCGAGCTGCCCGTTGGGCAGCGCCACGACCTCCAGATCAGACACCGACCTTGGCCCCCTCGAGCCGCGCCTGTCGGTCCTTGAGATACTTCTCGACCGCGATGGCCGCCGTGGTCGCGTCGCCCACGGCGGTGGTGATCTGCCGGGTCAGTTGGACCCGGAGGTCGCCCGCGGCGAACAGACCCGGAATGGAGGTCATCATCCGGTCGTCGGTGATGATGTAGCCGCCGGCGTCGTGGGCGAAGTGCTGCTTCACCAGTCCGGTGTTGGGCCGGAAACCGATGAAGATGAAGCATCCCGTGACCGGCAGCGAGAAGGGCTCACCGGTGAGGGTGTCCTCCAGCTCGAGCGTCTGGAGCCCCGCGGGCGAGCCGACCAGCTCCCGCACCCGCTTGTTCCAGATGACCTCGATCTTGGGATTGGCGAACAGCCGCTCCTGCAGGATCCTGGAGGCCCGGAACTCGTCCCGCCGGTGGATCACGTACACCTTGGCCGCGTAGCGGGTGAGATAGTCGGCCTCTTCCACGGCGGCGTCACCGCCGCCGACCACCGCGATGGTCTCGCCCTTGAAGAACGCCCCATCGCAGACCGCGCAGTAGGAGACTCCGCGGCCGGCATACTCCACCTCGCCGGGCACGTCGAGCTTGGTGGGCGTCCCGCCCGCGGTGAGAATGACGGTCGGCGCCTCGAAGATGGTGCCCCTGCTGGTGGCCAGCTCGAAGATGCCGTCCGGCCGGCGGACGATCGATTCCACGTTTTCCTGCCGTAGGTCGGCGCCGAACCGGAGCGCATGATCCGCCATCTTCTGGGCCAGCTCCCGCCCCAGGATGTGCTCGAACCCGGGATAGTCGTCGATCCATTCGGTGTTGAGCAGCTCCCCGCCAGGCACGCCGCGCTCGAGCAGGACTGCCCGAAGCATCCCGCGACCGGCATACATGGCGGCACACAGGCCGGCCGGGCCTCCA
>JBJMOX010000025.1:0-3748 GCA_045803515.1 Gemmatimonadales bacterium | reverse complement strand
GTGCCCGCCCGCCAGCGCCCCGCGACTCCGGGGGCAGGATGCGATTGATCTGAACGCGGGCCTCCGACGCCCCCGGATCCAGTCCGCCCGCAAAGCCGATCACGTCGCGCAGCGTCTCGCCCGGCTTGGTCTCGTAGACCGCGGGGCGGTTCACCTTGCCCGCCACCTGCACCATCGCCGAATGGACCGGCACAAAGATGACGTCGCCGTTGTCGAGCCGGATGTTGGTGGGGTTCACGCCGTGAATGAGGTACTGATAGAGGTCGAGGCTGTCCACCAGCTTGTCGCCCCGGCGGACCGTGAGGAGGCGGAAGCTGCCGTTGCTGGTGGGTCCGCCGGCGGCGTAGAGCCCCGTGAGCGCCGTGCCCGCGGCCGAGATCTGGTAGGCGCCCGGGCGCACCACGTCACCCGCGACATAGACCTGGATGTTCCTGAGCCGCGAGATCGAGACCTGGAACTTGGTTCGCGCCGTGGGGCTGCGCCGCACACCCGAATAGACCTTGCCCAGCCGGGTGTACAACTGATCCTCGAGCTGGCCCAGGGTCAGGTTGGCGGCGTAGACCTGCCCCACCTGGGGAATGACGACGAACCCCTCGCGGACGACCTCCAGGGAGTAGGCCTGCTCCACGTCGCCGGTGAGGATGAGCACCAGCTGGTCGCCCGGGCCCAGGCGATAATTCTCGTCCACCGGACCGGACATCGTGGGCTGGTACCGGGTGGTCGTTCGCCTGAAGGTCTCCAGACCGAATACCTTGAGACCGTTTCGCGTCAGGGCCTTGAGCGAGTCGGCGAGGGAGTCGGTCCGGATCGAGTCGGACCGCGCGAGCCGCATGGAGTCGAGCAGCTCACGCAGGGAGTCGCTCACGGCAAGCAGCGAGTCGCCCCGCGCCAGCGAGTCGGCCTCCTCCGCGCTCACCACGCCGAGGGCGCGCACGGCATCGAGGGTGCGAGGCCCGAACATCGCCGCCTTGGTGGTGTCGGCGCCCTTGAGGTAGTCGTCCAGCATGCCCTCGGGATAGCCCGCCGTGCGGAGACGCGAGCGCACCTGCTCGGGTGTCAGCCCCGACTGGCCGATCCGTTGGCGCAGCTGCTCCACCAGTGCCGGCTGGTTGCGGAGAATGTCCTGGGCCTGCTGTGGATTGGGGAGCTGGCTCGGCAGCCCCTGGCCGCCCGGGACCTGGGCGGCGAGCGCGGGCGCGACTGCGAGGAGAGCGACCCCCAAGGCGAGGACTTTGCCGAGGGGCGTGACATGGTGCCGCAATGGTCGGTGCATGGAACCCGAAGATCGCTCGTAAGTGGGGCGAAGTCAAGCGGTTGCGTGCAGTATCTCGCGCCAGAAGCGAAGCGTCTGGTCGGCGACGGCCGCATCGGAGTACTGGTCCATCACCCGGCGGCGTCCGGCCGCGCCCAGACGGGAGCACTCCGCAGGGTCATCGTGCAGCTGCTGGAGGGTGGCGGCGAGGGCGGGAACGTCTTCTTCGGGCACCACGATCCCGGCGTCGCCGAGGGTCTCCGGTACCGCGCCCGCGGCACTCCCCACTACGGCCACTCCGTGCGCCATCGCGTCGAGGGCGGCTCGCGGCATGATCTCGATCCACCGTGGAGTCGTGCGGGACGGGATCACCACGCAATCGAGCTTGGGCCAGACCTGATCCACGCCTTCGCGGGGCAACGCGCCGAGCCAGGTGACTCGCCCCGCCAGGCCCAGCCGCTCGGCCAGTCCTTCGAGCTCCTCCTGCGCGGGACCGGTCCCGACCACGGTGAGGCTCCAGCGGCCCACCAGCTTGACGCACGCCCGGAAGAGCAGGTCGAGGCCCTTCTCGGGCACCAGGCGGGCGATGAATCCGATCGCGAGGCCGGTGTGAGGCTCTCGCTCCGCGGTGAGCGGCAGGCGCACGCCCAACTGGGGCGCGACCCGATAGGGGAGATTGGGGCGGACCCGGAGGGCCAGGCGCGCGGCCAGCTGGTTGACGGCGATCAGCCCGACCGCACCGCCCAGTACCCGATTCCGCCGGTAGCGCGCGAGCGGAGTGTACGCCCTCGGCAGGCTCTCCCGCGCGAGGGCGATGTAGGGCACCCGCAACCGCCGGGCGATGCGCGCGGCCACCGCCGCGCCCCGGGTCCAGGGCTCCTCTTCGATCTGGATCAGGTCGGGACGAAAATCCGTCAGCAGGCTGCGGAGCGCGCTCGCGCGCCAGCGCGGGTTCTGGTCCGCCGCGCTCCCCCGAATCGGGATGGGGACGGTGCGGACCCGGGCCTCGTCCACCCACGCGGTCTGCTGTTCGTGCGACAGCCCGGCCGGCACCCAGCGGTCGGGGATGGCGGCCGCCACCGGAATGTCGAGTCCGGCGATGGCCTTGAGCTTGCCTCGCGCCTCGGGATCGGCGTAGACCCGGGACATCACGATGGCACGCATATCAGGCGGCGGAGGAGCGGGGAGTACGGCTCACGCGGCGAGCAGCGGCTGGACAGCCGCCGCGATCCGCGCGGCCGCGTTGCCGTTGCCATAAGCGGTGCGATCCCAAGCGGGTCCGGCGGCCCAGCGCCGCCGCTGGGTCTCGACGGCCAGCCCCAGGCCGGCCGCCGCCATCGGATCCAACGGCAGGTTGGCGCCCAGCTCCACCGTTTCTTCCCATTCCGTCTCCCGGCGCAGGGTCACACAGGGAATGCCCAGCCAGTAGGCCTCTCGCTGCAGGCCTCCCGAATCGGTGACGACCACGGCCGCCGCACGGGTGAGCGCCAGACTCTCGAGGTAGCCCACGGGGGGCACGATGTCGAGGCCAAGCTCCGCGGCCAGACCGGGTGCCGCCATTTCGAGCACGGCGCGGGTCCGTGGATGCAGCGGCAGCACGACGGGAAGGTCGAGCCCGCCGAGGGCGGTGAGCACCTGGCAGAGTACCTCCGGGCGATCGGTCAGCTCCGCCCGGTGAAGGGTCGCATAGCAGTAGGGTGAGGCCGGTGCCGCTACCGGCGGAAGCCGGCCCAGATGGGCGCAGAGCACGTCGTACGCGACGTCACCGGTGAGCGACACGATGCCGTCGCGGCGCTCGGCGCGGAGCCGGGCGGCGGCGCGCTCGGAGGGCGCGCACAGCACGGCCGCGAAGGCGTCGACCATGCGCCGGTTGATCTCCTCCGCCATCAGCGCGTCGCGGGACCGGAGCCCCGCCTCGACGTGCACCACCGGCATCCGCAGCTTGCCCGCCGCCAGAGCGCAGCCGAGGGTCGAGTTGGTGTCGCCGATGACCACGACCACCCGCGGGTTCCGCTCGCGGAGCACCTGTTCGGCGCGGACCAGGATGGCCGCCGTTTGCTCCGCCTGGCCGGCCGAGCCCACCTCGAGGAGGACATCCGGCGGGCGGACGCCGAGCTGCTGGTAGAGGAGATCATTGAGCTCGTAGTCGTAGTGCTGCCCGGTATCGACCGCGAGCACCGCCCCGAGACGGCCGAGTGGACCGCGAAGCGCGCTCGCCTTGATCAGCTGCGGCCGTGTGCCATAGCAGAGCGCGATATCCGTCCGGTCCATGGGGCTCCGTGAAGTGGTGATCGGTCCGGCGGTGTGACGCGCCTAAATGTGGCAGGAGACCCGGCCGACTCCAAGGGCGTACGCCGGTTGACTTCGGTCGCGGGTCATGGTGAACTTCGCGGGAACTCCTATGCGCATTCTCCACCTGGCGAAGTATTACTGGCCGCGCTCGGGCGGCATGGAACGGGTGGTCCAGAGTCTCGCCGAAGGGGCGGCGAATCTGGG
>JBJMOX010000203.1:0-5445 GCA_045803515.1 Gemmatimonadales bacterium | reverse complement strand
GCGGCAATGACGTTGGCTACGATGGCTTCTACCCTGGCCTTCTGCTCAGTCGGGAAATAGCGTTCGGCATACATTCTCCCGAGGGCGCCGCTCATGGCCACCTGGGTCGCCTCGAGCGCGCGTTGCGTGCGCGGGCTCGGTTGCGGTTGGCCGGTGACGGCGCCATGCATTGCCAAGGCCTGCTCGGCGAACGCATTCGGCAGCACGTCGGCAAGGGCGTCGATGACATGAAAGCGTGCGTAATCCTTCCATGCCTCAAGAGGCTCTGACCTGACCAGCGCCGCCAGACCGATGATCGCGCTGGGCTGCCAGGCCACGAAGGTTGCCTGCCTGGCCAACCCTGCCGCGGCGAAGAACGCGGACCAGTCCATGCCCGGCGCCTGGCGCGCGAAGTCGGCCCGGGTCCACCGGTTGTCGGCGTTATGATCACTGGCCGAGGCCTCGACGGTTGCCTGGGTCCGGGCGAGAGCAGTCTCCAGGGCCATAACCGCCGCGGCCCGCTGCTCAGCGCCGTCAAAGCCGGCCAGCGCCAGCAGGCGACCGATGTACTCCTGGTATCTGGTTCTGAGCGCCTGCATCGGAGGCTCGGCGCTGACGTAGTTGTCGCGGTCGGGCAGGCCGAGCCCGCCCTGCAGCAGGAAGGCGACCTTAGTCTTCTCACCGTGGATGCCCGGTTCCACCGACAAACCCAACAGGGTGGCGGATCGGTAGACGCCCCAGTTGAGCGGGTCGACATCGGCACGGAGGCCGCGGCCCAGGAGCCGGGTCAGCCCCGCTTTGCTCTCAACGCGATCGATGCTATCCAGGAGCTGCTTGAGTGGCGCAAGGCCTCTCGCCTCGATGGCGGCCTGGTTGCCATAGGCGGCGCGGAAGTCGGCCACCTTGCGCGCGGCCGATCCCACCGGCGCTGCGCCGGCCTCGTCGAGCAGTTTGAGGACCTGCTGTCGGGTGAGCTCATCGATCTCGTTCCGAGCGGTCCAGCGATCCTTGCCTGCCGGGACCTCGGCGGCCTGGAGCCAACTGCCGTTCGCATAGGCAAAGAAGTCATCGCCCGGCCTGACACCCGGGTCTACGCCGGGTTCGAGGTCCGAATGTGGCCGGTCGATCGTTTGCGCGGATGCTATAGTCCCGGGGTACCACACCAGCATCGCGGCGAACAGCAGGCCGCCGAGGGACGTGACTCTCGACATGAGCGTGACCTTCGAACAGGAAGGTCGCTAAGCTAAGGAGTTCGCCAGTCTCTGTCGCGCCGACAGTCGGACAGGTTTGAATCGGTTTCGGACATTGGCCCAGGTCCTGAAATGATCGCTCGCGCGCATCTGATCGACCTCCTGTTCGTCATCGCGCCACACTCGCTGCTGCTCGATATTGCGGGGCCGGCGGAAGCATTTCGCCTGGCCAACCTGCATCGTCATCTGCGCGGGCTGCCGCCGCGCTTTCGGCTTCGCTTCGCCGGCCCGGTCGCGGCGGTACCGACATCCGTCGGGCTCGGACTGGTCGACCTCGAGCCATTGCCCGAGCGACTGATCCCGCCGACCTGGGTGGTGCTGGTCGGGCAGCCGAGCGCCCAGCTCAGCCGGTCGACACCGGCGATCACCGCCGCGGCACAGTGGCTCAGGCGAGTGCTCGGCAAACCGCTGCTCGCCCCGGATCCACCGCACCGGGTGGTCGCGATCTGCTCGGGCGCGCTGCTCGCGGCCCGGGCGGGCCTGCTCGCCAACCGCCGCTGCACCACCCACCATGAGCTGTTGCCTCAGCTGCGTGCGTTGGCGCCGGATGCGCAGGTGATCGACAATCGCGTGTTTGTTGTGGATGGGACGGTCGCGTCCAGCGCCGGCATCACCGCGGGCATCGATCTGGCCTTGCACCTGATTGCCGAGGAGTGCGGTGAGGCGCTGGCCGCCAGCATCGCGGAGGACATGGTCGTATATCTGAGGCGCTCGCAACGGGACCCCGAGCTGTCGCCGTTTCTGATGCATCGTCGCCACCTGCACGCTGTCGTGCACCGGGTGCAGGATGCCATCATCCTCAGGCCGGAGCGCGACTGGGACATGGCCGCCTTGGCGGCGGTCGGCCATGCCACCGAGCGGCACGTGCTGCGGCTGTTCATCGACCACGCCGGCGTGTCCCCGCTGCACTACCTTCGGCTGATCCGTCTCGAGCGGGCCCGGCAGTCGCTGGAACGCGGCGCGAGCGTTACCCGCGCCGCCGAGGCCGCAGGCTTCCGGTCGGCCTTGCAGCTGCGCCGGGCGTGGAGTCGCCAATGGGGTGGCTCCCCCCGGGACGCGGCGCGTGCGACGCCACCGATCACCTCAGCGAAGGGGGCATGAGGATAGCTTCATCGGCGCCGAATTTGTCCAAGGCTGCCAGCTTCGGTCGTCCCTTACGTGGTCGCGGCGCCACCGCCGCGCTGCACGAGCCCGGACCGGAGTGCCCATGTCTCGCCCCCGCCGTCGATCGGCCTTCGCTGCCGCGGTCCTGGCCCTTGGCGGCTGCGGCGATGCGACCGCCCCCGCCAGTGTCCCCCCGACTACCACCGGCGCCACCCTCGCGATCGGAGGACGGCACGGCTGCAGGGTCACACCCGACGGACGCACCCTCTGCTGGGGCCGGGCTGATGCCGGCCAACTGGGGATCGGCGTCACCCCGCTCCGATCGACGCCGGTCGAGGTCGCCTCGGGCACCACGCGCTTCACCAGCGTCGCGGCCGGCGGGCTCCACTCCTGCGGCCTCACCGGCGACGGCCAGCCGTGGTGCTGGGGGCAGAATGGCGACGGCCAGGGCGGGCTGCCCGCGGCCATCACCCAACCATGCGGTGAGCCTATCCACGGCTGGCAAGGCGTGCCCACCCCCCACGCGATCGAAACGACGCTCCGGTTCGACGCCCTCGTCGCCGGCGCCTCCAATACCTGCGGCTTCGCCCGGGACGGGGTGATCTACTGCTGGGGGTCGAACGGCGCCGGACAACTCGGCCCCACGACTGCCGATACCTGCGACGGCGCGCCCTGCAGCCGCACGCCGGTGGCGCTCCCGAGCGAGCTGCGGCTTCGGGCCCTGGCCCTCGGCAGCGCCGCACACATGTGCGGCCTCACCGCCGGTGGGACGGCATACTGCTGGGGATCGAACAGCGGCGGCCAGTTGGGACTGGGTACGGCCGGCGGCTCGCGCACCGCGCCGGAGGCCGTCACCGGCGGGCTGAGGTTCAGGGCCATCGCCGTCGGCGGTGAGCATACCTGCGCCCTGGATGCCGCTGGCGCGGCCTGGTGCTGGGGGCGCGATATCCTGCCGGCCGGCGATGGCGGGATCAGCTTCTCGGCGGTACCGGTCGCCATCGGGAACTCGCCGGCCTTCGTGGAGCTCATCACCGGCACCTTGGCCGCCTGCGGACGCACCGCGTCCGGGACTGTATCCTGCTGGGGCGTCAATGCGTATGGGGAGATGGGGATCGTGCCGACGGGCCTGGAGACCCGGTTCGACACCCCGCAGCCGATGTCCGGAAGTGCGCGCTGGACCACGATTGCCGGATTCCTCGCCACCTTCTGTGGCCTCGACGATACCGGCGGCACCTGGTGCTGGGGATACGGGCTGGATGGCGAGCTCGGCGCCGATCTGGATTACAGCACTCGGCCGGTGCGCATCGGCGGTTCATAAAGGGCATCAGATGAAGCGGTCGCCGCTCCTCCTTCTCCTCTTCCTCGCCTGCAACGCCGCCACGCCACCCGAGCGCTACGGTTTCGTCGCCTTACTCGGCAACGACACCGTCTCGGTCGAGCGCATCTCGCGTTCTGCCACGCGGCTGGTCACAGACGGGGTGGATCGATGGCCGTTCGTGCGCCGGCGTCACACCGAGTTCGATCTGGCCGCCGACGGCAGGGTCCGGCACATGGTGATGGACGTTCGAACGCCGAACGCCCGCTCACCGAGGGAACGCGGACGTCGGATCACCGCCGATTTCTCGAAGGACGCGGTGACCATCTCCGTCCGCGATAGCAGCGGCGTGCGGGACACCTCGTTCGCCACCGGCGGCGCGATCACCGTGCCGCACGTGTCGATGATGTATAGCGTCATTGAACTGGAGATCGCATCCGCGCTACGCCAAGCTGCCGCGACCGGACTTGCGGCGGGCGACAGCGTACTGTTCCGGCAGTTCTATCCGGACCGGGACGTCGGACCGAGCTTCACCCTGCACCGGGGCTTCGTACGCCCGCAGGCCGGGGGCAAGGTAGAGCTGCGGCACGACTGGTTGTCGGGCACCGGCGATGTGACGGTGGACAGCAGCGGGCGGATGCTGAGCTACTCGGGGATGCGGAGCACCTACAAGGTCGCCGTTGCGCGGACGACGACACTGCCCGACATCGAGTCGATCGGGGATCGGTTCGCGGCCGCGGAACGACGCACCGGGCCTTCGCAGCTCAGCGTGCGTGATACCGTGCGCGCCACCATCGGCCCCGCCACCTTCTCGGTGGACTACGGTCGTCCCCTTGCGCGCGGGCGCACGCTGCTGGGCGACGTGATCAGCTATGACCGTGTCTGGCGCACGGGCGCGAATGCCGCGACCCAGTTTACGACGTCGGCGCCGATCACGCTCTCGGGATTGTCCGTGCCGGCTGGGACGTACACCCTCTGGACCGTGCCGCACGTCGGTCGGGTCGACCTCATCGTGAACAGACAAACCGGCCAGTGGGGAACGGAATACAACCGGGCCCAGGATCTGGGCACGGTGCCGATGAAATCAAGCAGCGTGGACACGCCGGTGGAGAAGTTCACCATCTCGATCGAGGGGAGCGACGCCAGGCACGGCACACTCGCGGTGGCGTGGGGAACGTTCCGGTGGACGGCGCCCTTCATGGTGCAGTAGATTCGGGCGTTTGAACCACGCCGGTTCCCAGCGGTAGTCGCTCGTGATGTGGAGGGTTCATCATGTCCAGTCCCTCGCTTGTCCGCTCGTTCGTCGGCCTGTACCTGACGGTGGGCACGGTCGTCCTGATTCAGAGCGTGCAAACCGTCCTTGCCGCGGTCCGAGGCGAGCTACCGCCCGGTGACCAGCGCCATGCGATCGTGCTTGGTGCCGTCGAGGCGATCGCGGCGGTCCTCTTTCTGGTCCCTCCCACGCTTCGACGCGGCGCGGACGTGCTTCTGGTGATCTTTGCGCTGGCCTTCGTGCTTCACGCGGTGCGTGGCGAGCTCGCCCTGCCATTGGTGGTCTACGGCGCGGTGGTTCTATTCGTTCGAGCCCACGGCGTCCCCTGGTCACGCTCGGCGCGCGCGGCCGCCTAACGGATCAATGGTGCTTCTGGCTGTTCTCGTGGCCACCGTCCTCGAGGCGTTGAGTACCTTGCACGTGTACTGGGCGATGGGCGGACACTGGGGTCATGGAGCGGCGATCCCGGAGCGACACGGCCGTCCCACCTTTCAGCCTGGGCTCCTGGGTACTCTGCTCGTCGC
>JBJMOX010000202.1:0-3113 GCA_045803515.1 Gemmatimonadales bacterium | reverse complement strand
GTCCGGATTCGCGGGCAAGATCCCTCGTCGCTGGCGCTCCTCGGGATGACAGCACACCTTCCCGTCCTTCCCGTCCTTCCCGTCCTTCCCGTCCTTCCCGTCCTTCCCGTCCTTCCCGTCCTTCCCGTCCTTCCCGTCCTTCCCGTCCTTCCCGTCCATCCCGACCCTCCCGTCCTTCCCCTCACACCAGCACCAACCGCCCTCCCCCGGTCGTTGCGATCACCAGGTTCATCGTCACCAAGAGCAGATCGTAGTGCCAGCCGTCGCTGTGCGCGCCCCAGAAGCCGGTGTGCCAGACGAAGATCTTCTTCTGGATGGCGCCGAACATGATTAGAATGAGCCCCAGCGCCGCCAGCTGGGGCAGCACGCCGATGGCCACGCCCAGCCCGCCCGCCAGCTCGGCTGCGCCCAGAACCCGAGTGAATCCCGGACTCATCCCGATGCTTCTGGCCCGGGCGACAGGATCCTTCGCGTGACTCCACCCGCTGCTCACGAAGACCAACCCCACCAGCAGGCGCATGAGGAGAAGAGCCAGATCGCTGAATTGCAGCAGCCAGGGAATGCGCGCCATGGTGTCACCCTCCGCTCGAGTGGTGGACGGGTCCTGCCACAAGGTACGATGATCCCGCGATGAGCCGGCAGCCGATCGCCGAGTACGCCCTCCTCTCCGACTGCCGCTCCGCCGCGCTGGTGCACCGATTGGGCTCGGTGGACTGGCTGTGTTTTCCCCGCTATGACGCGCCGTCGGTGTTCGGTCGCCTGCTCGATGACCGAGCAGGGCATTGGGCTATCAGTGTTCCCGGCGCCACCGCCGTACATCGCCGCTATGTGGACGGCACCCTGGTGCTGGAGACCAAATACGAGACGCCCACGGGACGGCTCACGCTCACCGAGGCACTCGCCGTCGGCCTCGAGGAACGGGGCCACCAGCTTGCCGTCCAGTCGCCCCACGCGCTGCTCCGGCGGGCCGAGTGCACGGCGGGCAGCGTGGAGCTGGAGATGGAATATGCGCCCCGGCCGGACTACGGGCGTGCCGCACCCGGGCCGGACACTGATTCGGGCCTGGTCTTCTCCTCGCCGGTGCCGCACGCGAACCAGGACGGGACGGCGCGGGCCCGGGTGACGCTCCGCGCGGGCGAATCGCGGGCCTTCGCGCTCCAGTATCGGCCGGCCGGAAGCGGTGACGGCTCCTGGACCGAGCGGGACATTGCCGAACGGCTGCGGGAGACGGTTGCCGCCTGGCAGAGCTGGTCCAGCCACCATCAGCGGTACGACGGTCCCTGGCAGGAGCTGGTTAAGGGGAGCGGCGTGGTCCTCCAGGGCCTCACCTATCAGCCCACCGGCGCCATCGTCGCCGCGGCCACGACATCGCTGCCCGAGGTGATCGGTGGCCAGCGCAACTGGGACTACCGCTACACCTGGATCCGGGACGCCAGCCTGACGCTCGAGGCGCTCTGGGTGGCGGCCTGTCCCGACGAGGCGATCCAGTTCTTCGATTTTCTCGCGCGCACGGCCGTCCGGCAGCTCCACGAGGAGGGCGACCTCCAGATCATGTTCGGCGTGGGAGGCGAGCGCGATCTCTCCGAGCACGAGCTGCCGCATCTCTCCGGCTGGCGTGACAGCCGGCCGGTGCGGATCGGCAACGCCGCCTGGTCGCAGCGCCAGCTCGACGTCTATGGGGAGCTCCTGAGCGCGGTCCACCGGCTGCAGAGCCAGCTCGGCAAGTTCACCCCCACTACCGCCAACTTCCTCGCGGACGTGGCGGACGCGGCGCTGCACCGGTGGGAGGAGCCGGATCATGGAATCTGGGAGATCCGGGACGAGCCCCGGCATTTCGTGCACTCCAAGCTCATGTGCTGGGTCGCGCTCGACCGGGCCGTGCAACTGGCCGAGCTCCTCGGCGCCGGCATGGAGCGGGTGGGCCGCTGGCGCGAGGGGCGGGACCGGATCCGGCGGGCCATCCTGGCGCGCGGCTGGAGTGAGCGCGCGGGCGCGTTCACCCAGACGTTCGACAGCGAAGCGCTCGACGCCTCGACCCTGTTGATCCCCATCGTGGGCTTCCTGCCGGGGGACGACCCGCAGGTCCGCGCCACCGTGAACGCGATCGCCGAGCGCCTCACCGACGGACGTGGTCTGGTCTACCGCTACCGCGTGGACGACGGCCTGGAGGGCAGAGAGGGCGCCTTCCTGCTCTGCACCTTCTGGCTGGCGCATGCGCTCGCGCTCGGCGGGGAGCCCTCGCGGGCGCGCGAGGTGTTCGGCCGGGTGGCGGCGCTGGCGAACGATCTCGGTCTGCTGGCAGAGGAGGCGGACGGCACCACTGGCGAGCTGCTGGGCAACTTTCCCCAGGCGTTCAGCCACGTGGGACTGGTGAACGCCGCCTGGGCGATCCAGCAGGCGGAGGTCGGCCGCGCGGCACCGACGACGAAGCCCTTGGAATGAGCACAGGGCTCCGCGCCTACCAGGCCGATGGGGTCTGCTCCCAGATCCGCGACGCGCTCCTCAGCGGCCCGCTCCTGGTGGGCTACGCGCTCCTGCTGGGCGCCTCCAACACGGAGGTGGGGCTGCTCGCGGCCCTGGGCCCGGCGACGCAAGTGCTCCAGCTGCCGACCGTGGCGCTCATCGAGCGTTGGCGGCGGCGGAAAGTCATCTGCTGGTGGGCGGCGCTCATCGGGCGCACCGCCGTGCTCGGCATCCTGGTGCTTCCCTGGGCGCCGCCGAGCGCGGCCCGAGTCCCGGCGCTCTTCGGCCTCCTGCTGATCGCGGCGGCGTTCGCCACCGTGTCGGGCGCCGCATGGAACCCGTGGATGCGGGACTTCCTCCCGGAGGAGAGCCGCAACCGGGTCGTGGCCCGCCGGATGACGATCGCGGCCGCGATCGGCGCGCCGCTCACCCTTGCCGCGGGCTTCGCCATCGACCGGCTCCGCGACGCCTTCGGGGCGTCTGCCGATGCGTACGTGCTGGTGTTGGGAGTCGGCGCCGTGGCGGGACTTGCCGGGCTCATTCCGCTCGGCCGGATCCCGGAGCCCGCGATGGCGCCGGCGTTGCACCGTCCCTGGCGCGACGTCGTGCGGGCGCCGTTTCGTCACCGGGAGTTCCGGGCGCTGGTCGCC
>JBJMOX010000201.1:0-9410 GCA_045803515.1 Gemmatimonadales bacterium | reverse complement strand
GAGAGTGGCCGGATCACCAGCTTCGTGGAGAAGCCGACGGAGCCGAGCTCGCTGGCGGCGCTGCCGGGCTATCCCGATGCCCTCCCCGCGTCGATGGGTATCTACGTGTTCGACCGGACGGTCCTGGCCGACGCACTGGTCGGCCTGGACCACGACTTCGGCAAGCACGTCATTCCCAAGCTGATCGAGACCCGCCGGGTCTTCGCCTTTCAGCACCAGGGCTATTGGGAGGACATCGGCACGATTCGCTCCTTCTACGAAGCCAATCTCGACCTCTGCGCCCCGCTTCCGCAGTTCAATTTCTACGACGCCACCGCGCCGATCTTCACCCACGCCCGGTATCTGCCCGCCACCAAGATCATCAAGAGTCAGGTGGAGCGCTCGGTCATCGCGGACGGCTGCATCATCAATGACGCGGTGATCGAGCATTCCCTGATCGGCATCCGAAGCCATATCCAGGCCGGGGCCACGATCCGCGACTCCCTGGTCATGGGACAGGATTTCTACGAGTCGCCCGATCGCCAGTCGCCGGTGGGTGCGCCCGCAATGGGCATGGGCCACGGTGCCTGGATCGAGCGCACCATCGTGGACAAGAACGCCCGGATCGGGAACCAGGTGCGGATCACCCCGGACGGCAAGCCGCCGCACTTCGACGGGCCCAACTTCTACGTCCGCGAGGGTCTGGTGATCATCCCCAAGGGCGCGGTCGTGATGGATGGCACGGTGATTTGAGGAGCGACTATATTTCCGGTCCAATGCCGTCGCAGCCGCCGTCCCGCCGGAGCCCCACCCCGTGAATGCCACAGGTCGCGAGGCCGGAGTCGTGTTCCTCGCCGGCGTCCGGACCGGTTTCGGGGCGTTCGGCGGCGCGCTCAAGGACCTGTCCGCCACCGATCTCGGTGCCATCGCCGCCGAGGGAGCCCTCGCGCGGTCCGGCGTGGAGCCCGCCCAAGTGGACCACGTGGTGTTCGGCAACGTGCTCCAGACCTCCGCCGACGCGCCGTACCTGGCCCGTCATATTGGCCTTCGGGCGCAACTCCCGGTCGACACCCCCGCTCTCACCGTGAACCGGCTGTGCGGCTCGGGCTTCGAGGCCGTCATCCAGGGAGCGCATCAGATCCTGCTGGGCGAGTCGCGGGTGGTCCTCGCAGGGGGCACGGAGTCGATGAGCCAGGCACCCCATGTGGTGCGCGGGGCGCGCTGGGGACTCCGGCTCGGGCCCTCAGCCCTGCTGGAGGATCCGCTCTGGGAGTCGCTGCGCGATGCCTACTGCGGCCTCTCGATGGCGGAAACGGCGGAGAATCTGGCGGAGCGCTACCGGATCGGACGCGAGGCGGTCGACTGCTACGCCGCGCGGAGCCAGGCGTGCGCCAAGGCCGCCTGGGACGCCGATGTGTTCGCCGACGAGGTGATCCCCGTCCAACTCACGGATCGAAAGAGCCGCCGGGTGGAGCCCTGGTCAGCCGATGAGCACATGCGGCCGGGCACCACGCCGGAGGCGCTGGCCAAGCTGCCGCCCTACTTCAAGAAGGATGGAGTGGTGACGGCGGGGAACGCCTCCGGGATCTGCGATGGCGCGGCTGCCCTGGTGCTCGCCGGCGAGCGCTTCGCGGAGGCGCGCGGCCTGCGGCCGATCGGTCGGCTGGTGGCATGGGCCGTGGCCGGCGTCGATCCGCGCATCATGGGCATCGGCCCCGTGCCGGCCTCCCGACGCGCCCTGGAGAAGGCCGGCCTCGATCTCGATCAGATGGCCCTGGTGGAGATCAACGAGGCGTTCGCCGCGCAGTACCTGGCAGTGGAGCAGGAGCTCGGCCTGGACCGGGAGCGGACCAACGTCCATGGCGGTGCCGTCGCCCTGGGCCATCCGCTGGGCGCAAGCGGCGCGCGGATCACGCTCCACCTGCTGCATGCCCTCCGGCGGCAGTCCGGCCGCTACGGGCTCGGCAGTGCATGCATCGGCGGGGGCCAGGGGGCCGCCGTGGTCGTGGAGGCGCTCCCCTCATGAGGATGGGACCATGGACTTCCTGATTCCGGCACTCGCGGTTGCGGTCATCTACTCGTTTCTGAGTCTCCGGGTGGTCCGCCAGTACGAGCGCGGCGTAGCCTTCTTCCTGGGACGCTTCTGGGGCACCAAGGGACCGGGCCTCATCTTCCTGCCCGCGGGCTTCGCCGGCCAGAAGCGGGTGTCCCTCCGGATCATGGCGCTGGACATCCCGCCCCAGGACGTCATCACCCGCGATAACGTCTCGGTCAAGGTCAACGCCGTGCTCTACATGCGGGTGACCGACCCGGCCAAGGCGATCATCGAGATCGAGGACTACCTGTACGCCACCAGCCAGCTGGCGCAGACGACGCTCCGCTCGGTGCTGGGCGAGGTGGAGCTCGACGAGCTGCTCTCCGACCGCGAGAAGATCAACGCCGTGCTGAAGAAGATCATCGACGAGCGGACCGACCCCTGGGGCATCGAAGTCTCCGCGGTGGAGGTCAAGGACGTCGACCTCCCCGACCAGATGAAGCGCGCCATGGCCCGGCAGGCCGAAGCCGAGCGGGAGCGCCGGGCCAAGGTGATCGCGGCGCAAGGGGAGCTGCAGGCCTCCGAGACGCTGGCGCAGGCGGCGCGCACCCTGGCGACCGAGCCGAGCGCCATCCAGCTGCGGTATCTCCAGACCGTCACGGAGATCGCGGCGGAGAACAACTCCACGACGATCTTCCCGATTCCGATCGAGCTCTTCCGGCCGTTCCTGCAGCGCACGGCATCGGTGCCGCTCCCCACGCCGTCCATCAAAGTGGAAGGCGCGGAGCCTCCCGGCGCGGCCCTGCCGGCGGGCGAGATTGCCGACCTGATGTCGCAGCTCCGGCTCAGCGCCGCCGGCAAGCCACCGCAGGACTAGCATGGCCGACGGCACGCCGGCCCGAATCGATCGGGCCGCGCTCGAGCGGATCATCCAGCGGGCAGCCGAGCTCCAGACCTCGGCCCGGGACATCGGCGAGAGCCTCACCCAGGAAGAAGTTCTGGCGCTGGGCAAGGAGGTGGGGATTCCCGACCGCTATCTCCAGCAGGCGCTGCTGGAGGAGCGGACTCGGGTCGTGCTCCCGGAGCCCAGCGGCGCCTGGGGCCGGCTGGCCGGGCCGGCAGAAGTCAGCACCCAACGGGTCGTCCCCGGGTCACCGGAGCGGGTGGAGCGGGCGCTGCTGGACTGGATGGAACAGAACGAGGTCTTCTGTATCCAGCGGCAGCAACCCGGTCGCATCACCTGGGAGCCGATGGGCGGCATGGCGGCCGCGATGCGGCGCTCGGCCGCCGCCTTCGGCAGCGGGAAGCGCTCCTTCATGCTCTCGCGGGCCGACACGGTGACTGCTACTCTCCTCCCGCTCGAGCCGGAGCGGACGCATGTCACGCTCCAGGCCACGGCGGCTCGGGCCCGCGCGGAGTACGTGGGCGGGGGCGCCGCGTTTGCTGGAGCCGGCGTGGTGGGCGCGGGATTGATGGTCGTGCTCGGTGCTCTCTTCCCGCTGGCACTGCTGCCGGTTCCGCTGGCGCTCGGCATCGGCTTCGTCACGGCCCGGCGCTACGGACCCGCGCTGCAACGGATTCAGCTCGGACTCGAGCGCATGCTCGACCATCTGGAGCACAGCGGCACCCGCCCCGAGCGCCAGCTACCCTCCCGCGCCGGCGGACTGCTCGGCCTCCTCGCGGACGAGGTGCGCAAGACGCTGCGGTAGCCCACTCCCCCTGTCGGCCGGAGGCGTTCGATGACCGAGATCACCAGGGTGGGCGTGCTCGGCTGCGGCCTCATGGGCAGCGGCATCGCGCAGACGGCTGCCGCCGCGGGCTTCAGCACCACCGTACGCGATGTGAGCGAAGCGCTGCTCGAGCAGGGCAGGAACGCCATCACCCGATCGCTGGCCAAACTGGTGGAGAAGGCCAAGCTCGACCCGGCGGCCCGGGATGGCGCGCTCGAACGCCTCAGCTTCACCACGGAGCTGGATGACCTCCGGAGCTCCGACCTGGTGATCGAGGCGGTGACGGAGGACCTGGACCTCAAGAACGAGCTCTGGCGGACGCTCGATGCCCGCTGCCCGCCCGGCACCATCTTCGCCTCGAACACCTCCAGCCTGCCCATCGGCGCGATGGCCGCCGTCACTTCCCGTGCCGATCGCTTCGTCGGACTCCACTTCTTCAACCCGGTGCCACTCATGCCGCTGGTGGAAGTCGTCCGGGCCGTCGGCACTTCACCGGAGACCTTTGAGCGGACGATGAGCTTTGCCCGGCGCCTGGGCAAGGAGCCGATCGCGGCCCGCGACCGCTCGGGATTCATCGTGAACCTCCTGCTGGTGCCGTTCCTCAACGACGCGGTCCGGGCGCTGGAGCATGGCGTGGCGTCCGCCCCGGACATCGATCGGGGCATGCAGCTGGGCTGCGGCCATCCGATGGGACCTCTCGCGCTGCTGGACTTCATTGGCCTGGACACCGCCGTCAGGATTGCCGAGATCATGTTCGAGGAGTACCGCGAGCCCCGCTACGCCCCGCCTCCGCTGCTCCGCCGGATGGTTGGTGCCGGCCTCTTCGGCCGGAAAAGCGGCCGGGGGTTTTATGATTATGCCTCCGATCCGCCGATCCCGGTCGATCTCGCCATCTAAGGAGACGTGATGTTCGGCTATGACTGGCCCCGTCTGCACGCCGCCCTGAACGATCTTCCGGCCGCCCTCCTGGTCACGGCGGTGTTCTTCGATCTGCTTGCCGCGCTCACCCGGCGGCCCTCGCTCCGGCTGGCCGGGTTCGCCACCATGATCGCGGGAACCATCGGCGCCGGCGTCGCGGTGCTCTCCGGGCTTCAGGCAGAAGAGAACATCGCCCATGGCGAGGCGGTCCACAGCCTCATGGAGACGCATGAGACGCTCGCCCTCACGACCTTGGGCATCTTCGCGCTGCTGGTCCTCTGGCGGATCCTGCGCGAGCGCCGGATGAGCACCGGGGAGCGCACGTTCTCGCTGGTCGTCTCGCTGGCCGGTACGGGGGTGCTCGTCGCCACGGGAGTGTACGGCGGAAAGATGGTTTTCGAGCATGCGGCGGGGATTCCCACCGAGGCCCTGGAGCAGGAGATGCATGAGCGGGCGGAGGGACACCATCATCACGGCGGGGAGGCCGAGGAGCATGAGGTGACCGGGGAAGAGCACGAGTCGGCGAGCGAGGAGCACGAGCACGCGGGCGCCGCGGATTCCGCGGCGCCCGCAAGTCACACCCACCCTCCCGGCACGCCGCCGCACAAGGACTGAGCGATGGGCCTCGTCCGCGGGTGGCCTACGGCGCTTTTCGGCCTGATGGCCTGCCAGCCTTCAACCACTCGGCCGACCTTTACCGCCCTGCCGGAGGCGGCGGTCACCGAGATCCGCCTCTCCCAGCTGGAGGCCACCCGTCAGCTCGCCGAGGGCCTCAAGGCGGAATCGATTCCAGCGTCGCGGGTGGAGCTGCGCGACGGGTACATCGAGAGCACCTGGTTCGATTCGGCCACCGGCCACCGCACTTCCCGGCGCGCCATCGGGACCGGCGTCGTCCGGGTCCGCGCCTGGGCCGACCCCGCCCGTCCGGGCAACACCCTCCTCACGGTCGAGACGCTGTACCAGCCCTTCCTCGACCCTTCGCTGCCGCCCCGGGAGCTCGAGCGCGAGGTACCCAAGGATCATCCGGTGGCAGTGAAGGTGCGCGCGCTGTTGCAGGACCTGGTCAAGCGATACGGCGGGCCACCGCCGCCCGAGGCGGTGCAGCCCGCCGCTTCGAACCCTGCTCCCGCCGAAGGGGCGGAGGAGCAGCCGGCCGAGGACTCCGGCCCCGAGGCCGCCGATTCCACCGAACCTTAGGCTGAACAGCCTGCGGCATTCCTCCCCGCTCAGACCACGTACGCCCGGACCCACTCCTCCAGCTGTCCCAGATTCAGCAGCGCGTCCTTGCAGGGCCCCGCCGGCAACGTCATGGTGAGCCCGAGCACCGGGATCTTTCCCGCCACGTCGTGCAGCCCGCTCACCATGTCGCGCTCGCACGCGACGGCCACCACGGCGCGTGGCCGTCGCTCCCGGATCACCCGTCGCGCCAACTGGCCCCGGGTGGCCACGAAGACCGGGACGCCGTACTTCCCGGCGATGCCCAGCACCCCATCGAGGGTCTCCTTCGAGAGACATCGGGGGATCAGCAGCAGCAGCTCGCCCTTGCCGACCTTCCGTCCCCGAAGCAGCGCCAGCGCGTTGTAGACCTTCACGGCGGCGTTCTCCACCCAGTCCCGCCGGCCGAAGCGGTCCGCCAGCCTGGAGGTGAACCGCATGAGACGGAGGAAGGGACCCCGCTCGGCGAGCTGTTCTGGCAGAAGCGTCCGGCCGGTGGCATAGGAGAGGAGGAGCACCGTCCACCAGAGCCAGAGCATCGCGGCCGCCACGGCCAACGCCGTTCGCAACACGCCCGGAATGACGGGGTGCAGGGTCGAGAGCCGGGGGCCGAGCAGATAGAGGAGGACCGCGAGCGCGCCGAGCCCCACGAGGAGTGCGGTGGCCGACCAGGCGAAGAAGAGCGCCGGTTTCGAGTCGTAGTCGCCCCGATTGGGCAACGGCCGCCCATCCCACTCATCCCACTCGTGTCCCAGGCGGCGATCGACGTCGATGTGGATCAGCTGGGCGCGGGGAGTTTCCGGCATACGGCAACAAGGTAATTAGCTTTGGGCGATGCTGCCTCCCCCGGCCATCCGAGGTCTCTTCCGCACCGACCAGCGCGCCCGGGCTGCCTACGCCGAAGGCGCGGGAATCTATCGAATCCTGCCCCAGGCGGTCTGCGTTCCCACCGATCGCAACGATCTCGCCTCCCTGGTGCATTGGGCGGCGGCGCACGGCGCCCCGCTCATCCCGCGGGGCGCCGGCAGCGGCATGGGCGGCGGCAACGTGGGTGACGGCGTTGTGGTGGACCTCACCGGCCTCCCTCGCCGCCGGGAGATCGATCCGGCCACCCGCCGAGCCCGCGTCAGCGCGAACCTCACCCTCACCGAGCTCAATACGGCCGCCGATCCGCACGGGCTCCGGCTGCCCCCCGATCCGTCGAGCGGCCGCTGGGCGACGCTGGGCGGCATGGTTTCCACCAACGCGGCGGGAGCACGCTCGGTGCGCTACGGCAGCGTGCGCCGCTGGGTCGAGTCGCTGGAGCTGGTGACAGCGGACGGTGAGGTGGCCAATCTCCGGCGCGGCGGACTCCCGGCGGACGCCGGGCCGAGCAGCCGCGCCGGCGAGCGCTTCGATCGCGATGCCGCGCCCGCTATCCGCGGAGCGGCCGAGCTGGTGGCCGCGCGCTTTCCCCGGACCCGGAAGAACTCCTCGGGCTACGCGCTGGATGCCTGGCTCGCGTCGGGCGACCTGCTCGATGTGGTCGTCGGCGCCGAAGGGACGCTCGGGTTCGTGACCGCCATCGAGTGGCGGCTGGATCCGCTTCCGCTCCATCGCGCCGGCCTTCGCGTGGCGCTGGGTTCACTGGACGCGCTGAGCGACGCGGTCGCGATCCTCCTGGCGCACGAGCCCTCCGCGCTGGAGCTGCTCGACAAGAGCTTCCTCGAGCTGGTCCATGAGCCCGGGAAGGACGCGGTGCTCCTGGTCGAGTTCGAGAGCGCGACGGCGGAGGAGGTGCGGCGAACGGTCCAGCGTGCGGCCGCCGCCATTCGCCCGCGCGCGGCCGGCGTCGACACCGGCCTCACCGAGGCCGCGACAGAGCGGCTCTGGGCCCTGCGGCACGCGGCGAGCCCCATCCTGGCCGGGCTGCCGGAGGATCGTCGCTCGCTTCAGGTGATCGAGGACGGCTGCGTGCCGGTGGACCGGATGGCGGAGTACGTGCGCGCAGTCCGCGCCGCCGCGGCCGCTCGCGGCCTTCAGGTGGTGATCTTCGGCCACGCCGGCGACGGGCACGTGCACGTGAACCTGCTGCCCGAGCTCGCGCGCGCGAGATGGGAAGAGGCGGTCGCATCCCTGCTGGATGAGGTCACCGACGCGCTCATCGGGCTGGGCGGCACGCCGTCGGGCGAGCACGGCGACGGCCGGCTCCGGGCCGGCCTGCTGCCACGGGTCTTCGGTGACGACGTACTCGCGCTCTTCCGGGAGGTGAAGCGCGCCTTCGATCCCCTCGGAATTCTCAATCCCGGCGTTATCCTTCCGTCGGGCGAGCCGCCGGTGCGTCGCCTCAAGGTCGGCGCGCACGCGATTGCGCTTCCCACGGACATCGCCCAGGAGCTCCGGGAGATCGAGCGGACCGGCGGATACGCGCGGAGCCGGCTCGAGCTGGCGTGAGCTCCGGCGCGGGCCCTCGAGCGGCTTCCTTCTTCATCCACCAACCCCACGTGCCCATGGACATCATTCGCGAGCCCCGCGTCAGCCTCATCGCCCGTCCCCAGTTCCTCGAGCCGAGTCATCTGGCGATCCAATGGAAGGGCGAGGCCACCGACGGTGAGCGGATCGCGGAGTTCGCCGGGCGTCTCTGCTACATGAGCCAGCACAATCCGGCGGGACGGACCACGGCGGAGTACCTCCACAACATCCTGCGGCAGGGGCACGGGTCGGTCTTCGAGCATTCCACCTACGTCATGCTGATCGAGGGGATCTCCCGCTCCTGCAGCCACGAGCTGGTGCGCCACCGGGCCGGGTGGGGCTACTCCCAGCTCTCCCAGCGCTACGTGGACGAGTCCCACGCCGCCTTCGTGATGCCTCCGGCGATCCTGGACGATCCGGTGCTGGAGGCCGAGTGGACGGCGCAGATGCAGGCGGCCCAGGCCGCCTACGTCACCGCGGTGGAGCATCTGATGGCGCGCTACGCCTGGGTGACCGACAAGGTGCATCGGCGGAAGCTGGCGCGGGAGGCGGCGCGGAGCGTGCTGCCCAACGCCACCGAGGTGAAGATCGTCGCCAGCGCCAACGTCCGCGCGTGGCGCACGATGCTCGAGCTGCGCCTGGGCGAGGGCGCCGAGCTGGAGATCCGGCGGATGGCGCTCGCCTGTCTCCGCTCCCTGCAGGCGGAGGCGCCGGCGCTGTTCGACGACTTCGAGATCTACGCCTCGCCCGAGGGCGGCGAGGCCGGACGCGTCGGCTATCACAAGGTGTGAGCGGCATCACGCTGCGTTCCGCGAAGCACGAGCGGGCCAAGATTCGCGCCGCGACTTTCGCAAAACCTATTGTGCGACCGAAGTCTTTTTCTTAACTTAGTTTCGTCGAAGAACTCAACTCGTCGCGGCTCGTCTCTCGTGGACGGCCTTTTTTGTAGAGGGACACCTTTGGCAGTTCGGATCGGACTCGCCTTCAATCTCAAACCCGAGGCGCCGGCTAGTCCAGCCGGGGCAACACCCGATTCTCCCTCTCCCGACGAGCCTCCCAGTCGGTCCCTGCGCGCCGATCTT
>JBJMOX010000200.1:0-3629 GCA_045803515.1 Gemmatimonadales bacterium | reverse complement strand
AGGTGTCCGCGTCACCACACTCGATGGCCAGCGGTTCAAGGTCGAGCACCCGGCGCTCAGGGCTGACAGCCTGACCGGGACGCGTGACACGACGGCAATCGTCATCCCGCTTTCCGAGGTTCGGGAACTGGACGTCAGGCGCCCAAGCGCGGAGCGCACGACGGCGCTCGTGGCGGGTTCCCTGGTGGGCGCGGCGGCGGCAACGCTGGGGGTTCTCTGTATCTATTTCTGCGGGATGACCGACTGACGGGGTCCTCGCCGGTTCACCACGGAGACACGTAGCCCACGGAGGTTGCACGGACTGCGGGATTGGCGCAGGATGCTACCGGCCACCCTCAGCTTCTCCCGCCAGCTTCTTGACAGGATCCGGACTACCTCCTACTCTAGGCTCACCGCAGCCTCACCTCTCAGCCGCCACATCCGAACTGCGCATCCGCAGGGAGGACCCATGTCACACACGTTCACGTTGCCATCCGCCGGCCTCGTCGCCTGCGGGCTGATCGCTCTTCTCACCAGCTGCGGGCGCAGGGAGTCGGCCCGCGAGACCGCGTCCGTTGACACCACCCGGCCTGCCGCGGCGGCCGCCGGGCGAAGCGAGAAGGTCCCGCTCACGACGGCATCTAACGAGGCACAAGCCCTTTACCTCAAGGGCCGCGCGCTGTCCGAGCAGCTCCGCCAGAAGGACGCCCGGCAGTTCCTGGAGCAGGCCGTCGCCAAGGATCCGGCCTTTGCCATGGCACACTATCAGCTCGCCCTGGCCTCGCCCACCACCAAGGACTTTCTCAGCCACCTGAACCAGGCCGTCGCTCTCTCGGGAAAGGCCACCGAGGGTGAGCGGCTCACGATCCTGGGTCTGCAGGCCGGCGCCAATGCCAATCCGAAGAAGTCCCGGGAATACGCCGAGGAGCTGGTCGCGAAGTACCCGGGGGACGAGCGCGCCCACGTGACGCTGGGCCTCGCGTACCTCGGCCAGCAGGACTACGACAAGGCGATCGGTGAGTTCAAGAAGGCCACCGAGATCAACCCGAGCTACTCTCCCGCCTACAACCTGCTGGGATATGCCTACCGGCCGGTCGGCAACAACGTCGAGGCGGAGAACGCGTTCAAGAAGTACATCGAGCTCGTCCCCAACGACCCCAATCCCTACGACTCCTACGCCGAGCTGCTGATGAAGACCGGCCGGTTCGACGAGTCGATCGCGCAATACCGGAAGGCGCTCTCGATCGATCCCCACTTCGCCAGCTCCCACTTCGGGATCGCCAGCGACCTCATGTTTCAGGGCAAACCGGCCCAGGCGCATGCGGAGGCGCAGAAGCAGGCCGACGCGGCCCGCGACGACGCCGACCGCCGCCTCGCGATGGTGGCGAATACGGTCGTCTACCTGGACGAGGGGAAGCCCGCGCTGGCGTTGCGGGAGATGGAGAAGCAGTACGCGCTGGGCGCCAGGATCGGCGACACGGCCGCCATGGCCGGTGACGCGATCTCGATGGGCGACATCCTGCTCCAGACCGGGCGACCCGACGAGGCCCGCAAGCGTTACCAGCAGGCACTCGATCTGGTCCAGCGCTCTGGCCTCGCCGCCGACGCCAAGGCCGACGCAAGCTTGGTCAGCCACTACAACCTGGCGCGCGTCGCGCTGAGGAAGAAGGACCTCGCGACCGCCAAGGCGGAGGCGGACGAGTTCCGGAAGGGCGCCGAGGCTCGGGACAACGATGCCCGGGTCCGCCAGGCGCATCTGCTGAATGGCATGATCGCCATCGAGGAGAAGGACTTCGATCGAGCGGTGTCGGAGCTGAAGGACGCGGATCAGCAGGATCCGTACGTCCTCTACGCCACGGCGCTGGCGTACCAGGGCAAGGGCGATGCGACCAAGGTCCAGGAGTTTGCTCGCCGCGCCGCGACGATGTACACACTACCGACCCTGAGCTACGCTTTCGTGAGGACGGCGGCGAACAGGCTGGCGACGCAGTAAAATCAGCTTCAGAGCACATAACCATCGTCGACCGACAGGTCAACGCCGGTCACGTGCCGAGCTTCGTCACCGGCTAAAAAGCACACCACGCGTGCGACCGCGTCGGGCTCGATGAATCGGCCGCCACCCGATTTGGCCATGGCGTCGTACGCCGCATCCTCCGAGCCGAGCGTGCGGGTCAATTCCTGAAAGAACGGCATCGACCGCCACATGGGCGTCTTGACGCCGGCGGGACTCACCAGGTTGATACGGATCGCGAGCCCGGCGTCCCGGCATTCCTTGGCCGCCGTGCTCACGAGCATCCGGAGGCCGGCCTTGCTGGTGGAGTAGGCCGCGGCCCCCGCGGCGGGGCGAATGCCGGAGGCGGAGCCGATATGCACGATCACCCCGCCGGCGGCGCGCATGGCCCGGATGCCATGCTTGGTGCCCAGAAAGGCGCCGTCGAGATTGGTGGCCAGGACGTGGCGCCATTCGGCGAGGGTGGTATCGGGCAGGGGACTCGCCGCGGAGACGCCCACACAATTGACCAGGACGTCCAGGTGACGACCGCCGGTGAGGATCGTCTCCATGGCCGCCGTCCAGGCGGCTTCCTCTCGCACATCCAGCAGGATCGTCTCCGTCCTGGGTCCCGCACCGGCAACGGCCTGGGTGTCTGGATGATTCAGGTCGGCGCAATAGACCTGGGCGCCCGCGGCTGCGAGACGCGCGGCGACGGCCGCTCCGATTCCCGAGGCGGCTCCGGTCACGAGGGCGACCTTGCCGGTAAAATCACTCACCGCATCTGCGCCTCGACCTCGGACACGTCAACGCTCGTCGTGTTGCGGCACGAGGTGAGGAAGTCGCTGTAGCGCTCCGGACTAAATCCGATGATCAGGTCCTTTCCGCGGGCGAGGACAGGGACACCGACGCCGCCGCTGAGCTCGCGCCACTCGCGCAGCACCTGCACGTCCTTGGTGATTTCGAGCGCCTCGAAAGGACACCCATTCTGGTTGAGCCACTCTTTCGCGTCGACACAGTAGGAACAGCCGGGCTTGGTGAACAGGCGAATGTCTGCCATAGGGACCTCCAACCGAACGTTCGCGTTGATGATGGAAGGCTGACGGGAGCCTGAGGTTGCCCCGGCCGTGACCGGCTGCGCCGGCCGATGTCCAGCTTAGAGGAGATCCGGATCGAAGCCAGTCGCCACGACCAGGTCCGATTCGCGTACGATGTAGTCGCACACTGCTCGACGACCGTCACGTGAGAGCGAGAACGCGCCTCCGCAGCCCTCCGGCAGCGGAGCTACGAATTCGGGCTTTCCCCTCGGCACACGGAGCCGCCACAACTGGTAATGGCACTGGCCGCCGTCCGTGAAATTCGCTCGGCAGTTCAGGAGGTACAACCGGTCGTCCATCCAGCGTAGGGGGTACGACTCACCGAACGGTCCTTGCAGCCGATGCCAGCTCCCGCCCCGAGCAGACGCCAACCAGAGCTCGCCCCAGTCGTTCCATCGATGAATCGTACTGACGACAATGTCGTGCCCATCGGGTGAGATGATTCCGCCGCCGCTATATCCGGTGCCGAGCGAATCGGGTATTTGGAGGAAGGACTCCCCTTGTCGGGCGACATCGATGATGCCGATGCGCTTGAGATCGGCAGCCCGGTAGGTGAGCCACCT
>JBJMOX010000199.1:0-23964 GCA_045803515.1 Gemmatimonadales bacterium | reverse complement strand
GGCTCGGCTGGCCACGGCCGTGCGGCCCGCCGCCGTGGTGATTCCGGAGGATGCGGTCATCCCCCTCCAGGGCTCGACCTACGTCTGGGTGGCGGCCGGCGCCAAGGCGACTCGCCGCCAGGTGGAGCTGGGCGTTCGGACGCCCGGCTTCGTCGAGGTGAGGAGCGGCATCGATGCGGGGGAGAGCGTCGTCGTCGGTGGCCAGGAGCGGCTGGGAGAGGGCGCGCCGGTGGCACCCAGGCTCATCCAGCGTACCCCGGCACGCGCGGAAGAGGAGAGTGTGAGTGCTGCAGGCCGGTGAGCCGGCGCCGGGCTTTACGCTCCGGGATGCCGAGGGCCGGGAGGTCTCACTCGGGGATTTCGCTGGCCGGGATGTCATTCTCTACTTCTATCCGCGGGACGACACGCCCGGATGCACCAAGGAGGCGTGCGGCTTTCGAGACCAGTGGGAACAGCTCGGCCGCTCGGGCGCGGTGGTGCTCGGCGTATCCCCCGATGACGCCGAGGCACACCGGCGTTTCGCCAGCAAGTACCGTCTGCCGTTCACGCTGTTGTCGGACCCCGATCACTCGGTCATGCGTGCCTACGGAGCGTATGGCGAGAAGATGCTGTACGGAAGAAAGGTCACCGGCGTGATCCGATCGACCGTCTGGATCGGGGCTGACGGACGGGTGCGCCGGCATTGGGCCCGGGTCGCTAACGCGGCGCAACATCCCGCCCAGGTGCTGGCCGCGTTAGGCGGCGGCGCCTGAGCGTCAGCCGTCGCATTATACTTCCCTGCCTACACTATTCCGGAAAGCTGCATGACTGCACAGACCGCCGCACCGGCCCGCTCCATTGTGACCTGGCTGTGGGAATGGACCAAATCAATCGTCGTGGCGCTGGTCGTCTGGTTTTTCCTGCGCACCTTCCTGGTGGAGGCATTCCGCATCCCCTCGGGGAGCATGGAAAACACGCTCCTCATCGGCGATTTCCTGTTCGTCAACAAAGCATTGTACGGCGCGGAGGTGCCCCTCATCCATGCCCATCTGCCCGCGGTGCGGGAGCCTCACCGAGACGACATCCTGGTGTTCGATTCGGTGGAGGAAGAGGGCCTCAAGGTGGTCAAGCGGCTGATCGGGATGCCGGGCGACACGCTCTACATGGAGAGCGGCCAGCTCTACCGGAACGGGAAGAAGGTCGACGAGCCCTACGCGGTACATTCCGACCCGACCCGGTCAGAGGACGCGGTGCAGCGGGCCAAGATGCGGGCCTGGCAGGTGCCTCACTTGGTGCAGCGCGACACGGCCAGCTACCAGCCCGATCTGCAGGACTGGGGGCCGATCGTCGTGCCGGCTGACTCGTTTTTCATGATGGGTGACAACCGGGACAGCTCGTATGATGGGCGCTATTGGGGCTTCCTGCCACGCCAGAACGTTCGCGGACGTCCTCTGGTGGTCTATTTCAGCTACGATCCGAGCAGCTGGCGGGCCGTGCCCTTCCTGACCGCGGTTCGCTGGACCCGGCTGTTCACCCAGCCCAGATGAGCCCGGCTGGCGGCCTCAATGGCCGAAAGGGGGACGGGGAGCTTCGGGCATCGATGAGCGGCTGAGCATGCGGGGAATGTAGGCGGCGCTGCGACCGCAGGCGGTGCAGTGGAGTGTCACCCGGCCGCCCTGAGCGTCCTCGGATGACGATCGTTCCGGCGTGCGGACAACGGCGACAGAGTTACAGGAGGGGCAGACCAAAGGTTTCTGGTCCCGATCCGCGGCGATCAGAATCAGCGCTTCCGGCGCTCGGTACTCCTTGATACCCCGACGTCCCAAAGTCGGCCCTTCTGGCGAGGCACGATGGCACAGATCTGGCCCTCCCCGCCTCCTGCTCAATTTATCGGAAGGCAGGCGGGTGCGCAAAGGTTTGCGCGAGTATCCCATTCTGGCTGGGAGTGTGGCTAATGAGTCCCCGTGTCGGATCGATGGCGCTTGCCCTGCTGGTCTCCGCGAGTCTCGCCTCACGCGGCTCCGCGCAGACGACGCACGTAGTGCGTCTGGTGGCCGAGCCGGGAAAGCACGAGTACCATTTCGATCCGTCCGTTGTGACCGTCAAGCCGAATGACATCGTGGTATTTCGGGTGGTGAGTGGAGCCCCCCACAGCGTGGTCTTCGAGGGTGCTGGTCTCTCCTCCCAGGCACGGGGTGCGCTCAATGCCGCGCTGGTGCGCCGGGCCGGGGATCTAAGCAGTCCTCTGCTCACCAGTAGCGGCACGGAATACCGGCTGGTCGTCCCGGCGCTCGATCCGGGATCCTACCCGTTCTACTGCCTTCCTCACCGTGCCTATGACATGCGGGGCGAGCTCCAGGTGCAGTAGCTCCTCCGCCCGGCTAGTATCTCATAGTGCTACTACTAGCAAACCAGTGCTGGTCGTGCGAGAATTCTCGGGCGGCTCATGACCCGCGCCCATTCGCACCCGAAGGTAAGGAGGACATGTGGTGTCGGAGCTTGGGGGTTCACAAATCTCGACTTTACTGGAAACCCTGCCTGGAATCGCCAATGTGCTGCGAAGCCCGGTGGCCGACGCCCTGGGTAATGTGATCCGGGCCGGGGCTCGTCTGGCGGAATTCCACGTGGCTGATGCCGAGGAATTGATCCGCTATGCGACTCGGCGGGGCCTGCTGGGGCAGGAGGAGGGTGACCGGTTGCTCGCCGAGGTGCACAGCGCCCAGCAGCGGCGCCTGGACAAGGCCGCCGACCGGGAGCGGGCGCAGAAAGCCAAGGCTCGCGCCAAGACCAAGCCGGTCAAGGCGCTTAAGAAGGTGAAGAAGGCCGCGAAGGCCGGGAAGAAGCGGTAGTCTCCAGCTCGACCCTCATCAGGTCTTGAACTCCTGCATCAAGGCGGTGAGCCGGGTCGCTCCCTGCAGCAAGTCTCCGGCTGCCGCCGCCATCTCCTCGGTACTGGCACTCTGTTCTTCGGCCGCGGCGGTCACCTGCTCGCTGGCCGACGCGTGCTCCGACGCGGCCTGACTCACTTCCTGAGTCCGCTGGCCAAGCTGTTCGACGATGTGCCGGTTCGCCGCCGCCTCGCGGGCTACGTCCTCCGCCGCCGTGTGCACCTCCTCTACGGCCGTGGAGATCTCCTCGAGGGCCCGGGCGGCCGCCACCGCCACCGTCTCGATGCCCTGCACCTTGGTGGAGCCGGCCTCCATCGTCTCCGACACCCCGCGGACCTGTTTCCGGATCTGCTGGACCGTCTTGGCCACGTCCTCCGCCGCCCTGGCGCTCGAGTCGGCCAGGCGACGGACCTCCTCGGCCACTACGGCGAAGCCGCGACCATGCTCGCCGGCACGGGCCGCCTCGATGGCGGCGTTGAGCGCGAGCAGGTTGGTCTGCGAGGAGATCTGCTTGGTGAGATCGATAAAGGCGGTGATCGGCTCCGACAGGCGGGCGAGTTCCTGGACCTGCACCGCGCTCGCGCGGACCACCTCCCGGACGTCCAGCAGGGTCTGTCCCGCCGCCGACACGTCCGCTCGGTGATGAGCGGCGAGATCCTGGATCCGGTCTCCCAGCTCAACGACCCGGCCGGCGGCCCGGGCATTGGCCTCCGCGATCTGCCGCAGGCTCAGCAGCAGGCCATCTGCCTTCTCCATTCCGGCCACCTGCTGCTCCGCGCTGGCGGCGATCTTCACCATCGCGGTCGAGATCTCGCCGCTGCTGGCGGCGAGCTCCTCGCTCATGGCGGAAAAATCAGTGGCGCTGTTGCCGATCTGACTCGCCTCGTTCACCACGGCGACCACCACTCCGCGGAGGCGCGAGCCCATGCCGTCCATGGCCCGTCCGAGTCGCTCGATCTCGGTGGGCATCGCCGAGCCCAGGCGCACAGGGCGGAGATCTCCGGCGCCGAACTGGTCTGCGGCGCTGATCAGCCGGGTGAGCGGCCGGTCCACCGAGCGCACCGTCCAGTACGACGTGCAGCTTCCCAGGAGAAGCGACACGGCGAAGAGCACCCAGAGGGTCGACCGCTGATCCCTCGCGTGGTGGCGCAGGTCCGCGGCTCTCGCCACTGACCGAGTGGTCTGGGCCAGGCCGAGAGCCCGCACGTCCCCCAGCAGCGTATCCGATGGCGTCCGCGCCAGATCCGCCGCCTTGCGGGCCTCGTCCAACCGGCCCAGGTCGGCCAGGGCCTGGGCTCGGCCGTAGGCCACCTCGATCTCGGCCTGGTTCGCGGCGATCTTGTTGACGATGTACCGGTCGGACGTGGTGAGGGAGCCGAGCCCGCGGTACCGCAGCTGAAGCGCGTACGCGGAGTCACCCTCTTCCAGCATCTGCAGCCGAATCCGTCGCGCCGGCCGGAGCAGGTACTGTTCCGCCGAGCGGACTTCGGATGCCACGGAAGAGACCAGGCCGTTCCCCAGGTCGGTGCTCTGGAGCACCAGGGTAAGCTCTTGGTCCACCGAAACGTCGAGCGCGTGGATGGAGCGCACACCGAGCAGCGCGATGACGAAGACCATCGCGATCAATAGCGCCATTCCGGTGATGACACGGCTTCGGAGGCTTCGGAGCGGGTTCACTTGGTGCCCTCCACCGGCGCGACCGAGTCCGCTCCGTCCACCACCTCCACCGCACCGTTCCGGACCAGCCCGATGTAGACGTTCTGGTTGGGTACGTCGCCGGCGGCATCGAAGGCCACGGTACCCGTGACGCCTTCGAAGGCGGGGCTCGCCGAACCCACCGCGGCCAGTGCTCGCCGGACCGCTTCGCGCTCCGGCCCCACCCGCGCGATCACATCCCGCAACAGATAGATCGCGTCGTACGCGCCGGCCGCCGGCTGGTTCGGCAATCCGGCCTCGGGGTACTTCTTCCGGAACGCCTGGACGAACCGGCGATTCGCCAGCGTAGGAATGGCCGGAAAATAGGGAGAGGACAGATAGACACCCTCGGCCAGCGAGCCGGCCTCCTGGATGCCTTCGAGGCCATCCCCTCCGAGCACCGGCATCCGGAGTCCCCGGGCGCGCGCCTGTCGGATGATTTCCTCAGCCTCGCTCCGATTTCCGGCAACGATGAGGAACTCAGGCTTGAGCCCGTGGGCCAGCCGGTCGAGATAGGGACCCACGTCCGGCCGGTCGCCGAGGTACGGATCGATGGACTGCAGCTCGCCGCCCAGATGGGTGAACTCGCTGACGAATGTCTGCCGGATGCCCCGCCCGTACTGATCATTGAGGTAGAGCACCGCGCCCTGGGTCAGATGGAGACGGTCCCTCACCCAGTGGGCGAGGACCGCGCCGTGGGCCAGATCGCTGGGGCAGATCCGGAAGGTGTAGCTGCCGGCCGCCGAAATCTCGGGGGAGGAAGAGGACGGGGAGATCGCCACGACGGGGTTCTCGCCACCATTGTAGACTGGTGCCGCGGCGAGGGTCATTCCGGAGAACAGATGCCCGACGACAGCCGACACCTTGGACGCATACAGGTCATTGGCCACGAAGACGGCGGAGTCAGGATCAGCGTAGTCGTCCTTGGCGACCAGCTCGAGGCTGTGGCCGTTGATTCCCCCGGTCGCGTTGATCTCCTCCACCGCGAGCTCCGCGGCCAGCTTCATCGGCAGCCCAATGGGGTCGCTGAAGGAACCCGCCAGTCCAATGCGGACGGTTTCACGGGAGCTGTTGGCGCAGGAAATCACCAGCAGGGAGGCCAGCAGGAGCGTGGCTCCTCGCGGCGCAAATAGCCTCGATCGACGGAACAATGCCAAGGCACGCTCCCTGGTGGCCAGCTGTGATGTAAACTGCTCTAAGGGAAAGACTTGAGGACCTTCGCGAGGGCCGTACCGAGGCCCTCGGATGCCAGCCGGGAACACCGTCTTGGATGGCCGAGGGCGGGGAGGTGCAATTTACGTACTCAGGTCAGGAGGGCGATGATGGATTGGACGGATCGCTCGGCCGAGGCAACCTTCGATCTGCACGGCCAGAGCGTGGTCGAGGCAGCGGGAAGTGCAGAGCAGTTCCTTCGGATACAGTCGCGGGTGCGTCCCGGGCGGGTGGTCCGGCTCATCACCGGCCGCGGACGCGCGGGAGGCGGCGCCCCGGTCAGGACCCGGGTGCGCACGCTGCTCCGGAATCTCAAGGCGCAGGGCACCCTGGTGCAGGACTTTGTGCTGGAGGATTCGGAGGGGAGCTTCCTGGTGCTCCTGGGCCGATGACGTGCTGCTCGACGTGCTGCTCTAGGAAGGGCGGCCTGGTCCGGCTCGGCCACGGGTTCGGCCCCAGGTGTCCAACACGCGCCCGTCCACCAGGCTCACCGAGGCGGCCTTTGCCGCCCGATCCGTGCGCCAGGTGAGACGGAGCATGCGTCCGCGGCGGACCCACTGCATCATCCATTCACTCCCACGCACCGACGCGCCGACCCTGCCGTAGCGGGATTCGATCCGCCGGCGCCATTGGTCGAGCCGGTCGCCCGTAAGATCGGAGGAGAGGGTGATGACCCCAGCCACACTGTCGATGGCCGAGACCCAGAGGTTCACGGGGCCGCCGAGGTCGGCGTCCGTGAGCACCGCACGACACTCGGTGACGCGGAGGTCCGCCTTGGCGCGGTCGCATCGCAGGTGGCCCCCGTCGAGCCGGCGGAGACGCGCCTCGATCGCGTCCAGGCGGGCGCCGGCCTCGAATCCGTGGAACTGGAGAGCGCTGGTATCGGGGGCTGGCGCCGCCGCCGCCGGGACGCCCCGGAGCGGCGCGAGGGTCAGCAGAGCCGCGCTGAAGAGGCTGGTCCAGCTCGTCATGGCCGCCACCGGTCGGAGAGATGCAGAGGCCCCCCGCGAGGCGGGGGACCGATGAGCGTGGGCGCTGCGTCAGTGTAGAGGGGCGATAGCCGCGGTGGTGTCAGACCTTGCGAACGTTTGAGGCTTGGAGGCCTTTGGGGCCCTCGACCACCTCGAACTCCACATTGTCTCCTTCGGACAGCGATCGGAAGCCTTCGGCGATGATGGCGGTGTGGTGCACGAACACGTCTTTCCCACCGTCCTGCGCGATGAAACCGAACCCCTTCGCGTCATTGAACCACTTGACCGTGCCCTTCGCCATTGCTGCAACCTCTTGAAAGGGAGCCCGCGGGCTCCGGGGAAACACCCGGCCCCTGTGGCCGGGAGAAAACGCCCCAAGAAAAAAAGCCGTCCGGACCAATGGTCCGGCCGGCCGACACTGACTCAACGACGAAAGGGAAGGACCGCGAGGTGCATGTCATAAGGTCATGCGCGGAAAGGGATTTGTCAATATGGCGGGGCTCAGCGCAGGACCACGCCGGAGGCCCGAAGCTCATGGTCCAGCAGCCACCGCTTCTTGGCCAGGCCGCCGCCATATCCCACCAGGCCGCCATCCTTTCCAACCACCCGATGACAGGGGATCAGGATGGCGAGATGGTTCGCTGCCACCAACCAGCCGATCTGGCGCGGATGCAGCTGGGTGGCGCGCGCGATGTCATCATACGACCGGGTCTCGCCAAGGGGGATCTTGCGGAGCGTCTTGAAGACCGCCACCTGTGCCGGCGAGAGGTCGAACCACCGTTTGAGATGCTCGGGGTAGGGGAAAGGCCGAGCGCTGCCGCTGAAGTACTCATCCAGCCAGGCGACGGTGGTGCGGCAGGGTCCCTGGCCGATGTGCAGCTCGGGGACGGCGGCGCGCAGCCGAACCGCCCACTTGACCGTCACAGCCCGGTGGGGGAACTCGACGACGAGCGGACCGGCCTCGCACTCCACGACGGTGAGGGCGCCGACCGGCGAACTGTAGGAGGTCCACTCCACGTACATGCGGGTCTCCGGAAACCGCGGATGCTCCGAGCGTAAGTTAGCCCGTGAAAGCGGCTCTAGCCATCCGCCAAGGTTTCGCCCGGAATGACCGCGAGCTACATTCTCAGCTCCCGCGCCCATCCCGGCTTTCCTCTCGAGGTGCTCGATGCTTCACGTCGTCGGCCTCCTGCTCGCGCTGCAGCAGCCCTCCCCGGTTGCCCAGGCTGCTTCCCCCATCGCCCGAGCCGCCGTGCAGCCGGCCGAGGTGGCCATTCAGGTGGGAGACACGGTTCGGCTCAGCGTCTCGGCCCAGGACTCGGCAGGGCGGCCGTTTCCCAACACCACGGTGCATTGGTTTCAGTCCGGCGGGCGTTTCGAGGGGACCGTCGACTCGACCGGGCTGGTCACGGCCGGCGCGATCGGGACGCTCACCGTCACCGCGCTGGTGAGCCCGACCGCAGGCGGGTCACCGGCCACCGGCTTTGCCCGGATCACCATTCTGCCGGGCCCTGCTGCCAGAATTGCTGTCGAGCCGGTCGTCACGAAGCTGTACGCCGGACAGACCGTCCAGGTGATGGCGACGCCGTACTCGGCCAATGACGATCGCCGCTATGACGAGGTGACCTGGAGCTCCGATGCGCCGGCCGTGGCCACGGTGAGCCCGTCCGGGCGGCTCACGGCTGGCCGACCGGGTCGCGCGACGCTCACCGCACGGGCCGGCCGGAGCCGGCGCTCGCTCACCCTGGCGGTCCACCCCAACACGGTGACCACGCTGCAGTTGGAGCCGGCCGAGGCGAAGATCCGCACGGGCGATGTACTGAAGCTGGTCGCCCGGGCACGCACCGCCGCCGGGCATGCCGTGGTTGACGCACAGCCGGAGTGGAGTCTCAATCCGGGCAACGGGCAGATCGATCCCGGCGGCAACTTCGTGGCCGATGTGCCCGGGACGTATCGGATCGCCGCCAGCTTCGCGGGCCGGGTGGCGGAAGCCGTGGTCACCGTGAGGGCGCGCGATATCCGCCGGCCCACGACCCTGGTCGGACGGCTGCCGATTCCGTTTCCCGCGGCCGAGTTCTGGATTCACCCGGATGGCAAGCACGGGTATCTCACCACGATCGGCGACCGGATCTACGCGATCGATCTGGCGAACCCGGCCACGCCGGCAATCACCGATTCCGTGGTGGTGGACGCCCGACACATCAACGACGTGATGACCACCGAGGATGGGAAATTCGGGGTGCTCACGCGAGAGAATGCTTCCACGCGCAAGAACGGGATCGTGGTCCTTTCCTTCGAGGACCCGGCGCACCCGAAGGCCATCGCCGAGTTCACCGAGACGGTCACCGGCGGCGTGCACAGCACATTCATTTATCGCGGATATGTGTATCTCACCGACGATGCCACGGGATCGATGCGGGTCATCGATCTGCGGGATCCATACAAGCCACGACAGGTGGCCCGGTGGGAGACGCCCGGCGCGAGCGCCGGACGGATGCTGCATGACATCGACGTGCAGGACGGCCTGGCGTACCTGAGCTACTGGAACAACGGTCTGGTGATCCTCGACGTCGGTAACGGCATCCAGGGCGGCAGCCCGGAGAACCCCCAGCTGGTTTCCCAGTACAAGTACGACCTCGATGATCTGTACCGCGACGTCGAGGCGGTCGGCGGGCCGGGCTTCATCCGGGGCACTCACACGGCATGGCGCCACGGCAAGTACGTCTTCGTCGGAGACGAAGTGTTCTCCGCCAAGCCGCGGAACACGGAAGGAGGCGGCGTGGTGGGTTTGGGCCGGGCCTATGGACGGCTGCATGTGATCGACGTGTCCGAGCTTCGGCGTCCGAAGGAGGTGGCCTACTACCAGCCCCAGGACGGTGGCACCCACAACGTCTGGGTCGCCGGGGACACTCTCTACCTGGGCGACTACCAGGGAGGCCTGCGGGTGCTCGACATCTCGGGCGAGCTCCGGGGCGACCTCCTTCGCCAGGGCCGCGAGATCGCGCACGTCGTCACCGGCGACGGGCGAGGCGTGGTGCCCAACGCGGCGAACGCCTGGGGCGCGTTCTATCGGAACGGCCTGGTCTACGTCAACGATATCAATGCCGGGCTCTGGATCGTGAAGGTCGAGCCGTCCTCGGAGCTCACGCCCTGAACCAACCATGGTACGAGCGCGCTCCAGCGTCTAGATTGAATGCATGACCGAACCACAGACGCTGGTTGTTCGCAGTTTCACCGACCGAGCCGAAGGCCTGTCGCATTTCGTGTTGCGGGCCGGCGAGGCACCGCGGCTGCTGGCCTTCGACGACGCGCTCGGCTGCCCGGTCGAAACCGCCCTGGCCGCCCTGGAGTGGAGCGGGGCCGTGGGCGTGCTGCTGGACGATGACCTGCTTCACGCGGCCCGGCTCACCAGTGAGACCGCGGCCGCCGTGATCGAGCGAAAGGGATCCGACGGGCGCCGGTTCGTCTACCTGGGCCCGCGACTCGACGCCCCTCCGATGGATGTCTTCGAGGGTGCCGTCCTGTTCGATGAGCCCGGGGTCAAGGCTGTCGAGTTCACTCACCGGGCCCACGCTCTGGCGCACTTCCTCCGCGCCACGGCCGGGGCAGGGGCCCTGCTCGCGCTGCTGGGCCGGCGTGCGCCGGAGGTGCGCCACCTTCGCCGCTGGCTTGGGGCGATCATCCAGGAGCTCGATGTGCCCCGGCCGCTTGCCGCGGGCTGGTTTGCGGCCAGCTCCGCCGGATGCCTCTTCGCCCCGACCGAGCTGGAGCCGACCTACCGCTATATCGAGGTTGGTCTGGAGTCCTGAGTCTTCGGGCAGCCCATGTGGATTCACATCTCCACATCGTGTGGATGGAGGCGGTAGGCGCTGGCAGTGGCGGAGGTTAGGTTTCCACATTCAGAGGTGCCCGAAGGGCCGTAACCCGAATAAAATCAGGCACTTGCGAGATTCTCGCGGGTGCCTATTTTACTTCCACGCGCCTGAAGGGAAACGTGCTGAGACCCCGTGTCACAGTAACGGCCAAAAGGCGGGTTTGAGCGGGATATCAGGGGAGAGCGCCGACGCAACCAAGGGCTCAGGCTCTCGTCGATCCTGGTGATCACCTCGGCTCAAGCAGGTGAAGCCAGTCGCGTGCTTCATCCTCCCCGATCTTGCGCCTCGGGGTGCAGTGCGAAAGGTCGGTCCGCGACCCGATCCGACTCGCAGCGCTCGCATAGACGAACCAGGTGGGATGGCCATCCGGCCTGGGGATCGAAGCCGAGGCTTCACCTCGCCCTCCCGAGCGGCGAATCAGCCATCCGGTGGCAGGTGGGAGAAGAACGGCGGCAGCAATGCTCCGACCTCGGGTAGTCCATGCGCGGGACGGCCGTCTAGCCACGACTAGGCGGCCGTTCCGTTTTTAGGAGGCCGTTCCGTTTTTTCAGCTCGTCGGCTCCGCCCCCCAATCACTGCTACCTCGATATGCCCGCCGCCGATCCAGCTGCCAGATGGACTTGGCGCTGACCAGCGCGTTCCCGGCAAAATTGTCGGGATCGGTGAGCGCGTCGGCCATGCTGGCCGTCTTGGCACTGGCGTCATCCGCGTAGTGCAGCACCTCGGCCTCGAGCGTCATCGGCGGCACCCCAGCGCCGAACTCGAGCTTGCCGTGATGCGACAGGATCAGGTGGTGGAGCAGGGTGAGCTCCTGGTCGGTGCATGGAGCCGACTCCTCCTTGCCCATCCGGCGGTCGAGCATGAGCAGGCCCAGGGTGACGTGGCCCAGCAGTGAGCCGCATTCGGTCAGTTCGAAGGGACCGTGCCAGGAATAGGCCTCGAGCTTGCCGATGTCGTGCAGCAGGGCACCGGCCAGCACGATATCCAGGTCGGCGTGGGACACCTTGGCAATGGCGCGACCGATGGTGGCGACTTCGCAGGTATGCCTCAGCAGCCCGCCGAGTTCCGCGTGATGGCCCAGGGTGCTGGCGGGACACTCCTGGTAGCGCTGGCGGAAGTCCGGATCATCGTAGAAGAGCGCGAGTATCCGGCTGAGCCGCGGGCGGTTCATCTCGGCTCGCCAGGCGTCCAGTCTCTCCCAGTACGGAGTCACGTCGCCGGCGGAGGGAAGGAGCTGCCGCCAGTCCACCGCTCCGCGTGGCAGGACTCGGATGAAAGTGACCTTGAGCTGCCGTCTGCCGTTGTACTGAGCGACCTCGCCGATCACCTGGGCCACATCGCCCCGTGCGATGGCGGCGATCCGGTGCTGATCTTCAGCCCAGAAGGGGGATGTCGAGAGCTGTCCCTGGCAGTTACCGAGCGTCAGGATGGTGAAAGGCCCCCGGCTTGTGTCTCGCTGGTCGACGCCCAGCACGAGCAGCGGGTCCTGCAGGCACTCGCCCACGGCGAGTCGCTTGAGATCGGGTGGCGCGGACATGCCAGCTCGGGTTGGAGTGGGCCAACTCAGGAGAGCCGAGCGGCTTTGACCATCGGGAATAGCCAAAGCCGGCCGGGCGACTTTACCTTCATTCATGCCCCCCCTGCACCTACTGGTTCTGGAGCGCGACCCCGCGCGGCGGAACGCTATCCTGACACTGCTTCGAGGGGCCGGCCACCACGCGGTGGCGGTGTCGGACGGGCCCGCTACGGCCACGGCGCTCGGGCTTCCGGGGTTCGACCTTCTGGTCCTGGACCTGGCCGATCCCGATCTCGATCTCGGCGGGCTGCGCCAGGCCCTTGCCCCCGCAGAGGAGGGCGAGCCCGACTCGCTGGACGCGGCCGAGCGCCGGCACATCTCACGTGCGCTACGGCATACTTCGGGTAACAAAAGGCAAGCCGCCCTCCTGCTGGGCATCTCCCGCTCGACCCTGCTGCACAAGGTACGGAAATACGGGCTCGAGGACGGTTAGACACCCGCGATAACTGCCCGAAGCCAGCCGGGCCTTCGGGCCGATCGGTCGACCGGAGGGGCCGTCACCCCCCGGCCGGCCGCCGTTCCGTCAGGGAAGAATCCGGGCGCGGCCCAGTCGTGAGACGACCACCGAGCGCCGCGCATTCCCGCGCGTGAGCTGGAACGTAGCGTTGGAGAGACCGGTCGTAATCCCCACCGGGGAAAAGACAATCTGTTTCGCGCCTCCGGCCAGAGCCACGCCCTCATCCGCCGGGCCCGCAGCCCGCCAGGACTCGGGTCCGCCGCTCCCCACCCGGATGACCAGAGATTCCGGAGCGATGGTCAGCACGATGGGCTGGCTTTGCAGGATGGCCGTCATGCGGGCCCGCCGGTGTGCACCGACCAGATGCTGGGCCGCCTGCTCCACGGCCAAACCGTCTGCCAGGGTGGCGAACCGGGGCAGCACGATACCGAACAGCAGTCCGGTGACCGTGAGGACCAGCAGGAGCTCGATGAGGGTGAGGCCGCGTCGCATGGCGACAGGATAGGAGAGGTGTGAGCGCTCTCCAGCATCCGTTTCCTCCCGCAGGCTGCCGGAAACTGCGTGCCCTTGCCTCCGTCCGGTTGGCGGGCCATACTAGCACTACTCCAGCGCCCTCACGGAAGGACGTGTTTCTGTTCACGCCCCAGCAGCTCTTCGGCGAGATCGGGTCGTCCGAGGATATCATGTCCAACGCGCCCTTCCTCGAACGCGCTCGCCAGGAGCGCGAACAGGAGCGCGACGCCTCGGCGCGACTGGCGTTGGGCGGGTACGTGGTTGCGCGTTTGATCGAGCGCCTGCTGACGTCCGAGGATTCGGCTGAATCGCGCCAGGCGCTCGCCTGGCAGATCGAGGCCGTCCGGCGCCATGTCCGAGAGCTGCCGCCCGATCTGCCGGAGACCGCGCATCTCCGCGGCATCACCGACGCCGTTCCCACCGACGGCCGGCCGCTGGCCGAGCTGCGGCTCAGTATCATGGCGTACGCCTATTTCCTGGAGCACGAAGCCCGCCTCGAGGAGGCGCTGCAGGCGCTGGCGCTTTCGGTGCGCACCTACGGAGAGCGGGTGCCGCCTTCCGACTTTGCCACTACCGCGCTTTTCGCCGGGCGGCTCAACCGGCTGCTCGCGCGCTGGTCCGTGGCCACGAGCTGTTATGCCGCCGCGGAGAACGCCGCGGAGGCCATCGGTGACCTCGTCATCGTGCTCCGGTCCAGGCTCGGGCGGGCGCAGGTGTTCAAGGGACAGGGCAACCTGCCGCTCGCCCGCTCGACGGCCGAAGATGTCGCCCGGGCCGCGGCAGCCGCCGGCCTCCGGGAAGTCCAGGCCATGGCCTACACCGATGTCGGCTCGGCCCTCTCCAATGAGGGGAGGGGAGTCGACGCGGTGCGGGCGATCTACCAGGCGTTCCTGCTGACCGAGGACTCGGCTCAGCGGATGCGAGTGCTGGGTGATCTCGGGGTCGTGCTCCGCGAGATCGGTGCCTACGAAGCCGTGCGGCTGGCATTCGATATTGTCGTGGCCTCAAAGGCCAGCTTCCTGGTGCGGACCAATGCTTTGCTGGAACTGATGGAGCTGGAGTCCACCCTGGGAAACCGGATGGCCTTCGAGCGGCGGCGGGCCGAGGCGGGCCGCCTGCGCGAGCGCATGCCGCCGAGCATGCTGGCCGACTACCATTTCAAGCTGGGTGTGGGGCTGGCGCGCTTCGGACAATTCACCCGCGCCCACAGCGTGCTCAAGGCCGGGCTCCAGCTGTCCGAGGTACAGCGCATCAACGCCTGGTATTTCCGGTTCGAGAGGGTGCTCGCCAACCTCTCCGAGTGCGAGATCCGCGAGCCCGAGCACGTCCCTGTGACCAGCCTGAATGGATCGCCAGTGGTCCAGGAGGTCGCGGTCGGGCTCCGCGAATACGCCTGTCTGCCGAGCTAGTTGTTCGATCCCTGGGTCTCGAAGGAAGGTGCCTGCTGCTCCGATGGGCCGGTGGCGTCCGTGCGGGTGCAGGCGGCCGAGGTGAAGGTCGCGGCCGTCAGCGACGCAATCACCAGCCACTTCATGGTGGGACGAGGCATGGGGAATCCTTTCGGGTGACATGACTCTCAGAGGTCCTGTCAATCTGAGGCGCAGCTTTCCCCGTTATTAGGTCCTTTTTGCGACATTCAGGGGCCGATTTGCGACATCTGCTTCTCGCCGCCGTTCCCCCCGAGCGATTGTTCCGGCTCCGGACGCTCGACCCTGACCGCTTCCTATGGGAGGCGGTGTCTACCTGGGCGGAGGCGGTCGAGACCATCCGGGCCAAGCCGGTAGACATGGCGGTCGTGGACCCATTGCTGGGCGGGGTGGCCCCCCGGTCCCACGGGATCGAGCGGCTGCGGCAGTTCTTCCCCTCGCTTCCGCTCCTGGTCTACACCGAGCTGACACCGGCCACCGCCGGCGTCCTCCTCGACCTGGGCCGTGCGGGGATCCGGCGGGTGGTCGTCCACCGGTTCGAGGACGCGCCGGGGGCGCTCCGAGGGTCGGTCCTGGCGGAGCTGGAGCAGAGCGCGCTGCAGCAGGTCATTCAGGGTCTGGGGAGTATCCTTCGGGAGCTGCCGCCGGAGCTTCGAGTGGCGCTGGAGGGAATGCTCCACGCGCCGGGCGACGGCCCCACCGTCACCGGGCTGGCCGAGCGCGCTCAATTGACCCGGCGGACCTGCGAGCGATGGTTCACCAAAGTGGGGCTCCCCTCTCCCCGGGTGGTGATGGTGCTGACGCGGCTGCTCTATGCCCACCGTCTTCTGCTCGACCCCGGCTACACGGTCGAGGACGTGGCGCTCAAGCTGGGGTACAGCAAGCCCAAGACCCTCCAGATGCATCTCCGGGCCGTCTTCGGACTCACTGCCGGTGAGCTGCGCGTCTCGCTCTCCGTGGAGGACGCGCTCGCCGCCGTGACTCAGCGGTACTTCACACCCTTCAGCCAGGTGGCCTCGTGAGCCCCCGGGTGCTCATCGTCGATGACGAGCCCGCGCTCCGGCGCACCCTGGCGCGGGTGCTGGAAAGCCTGCAGTACGAGGTCCTCACGGCGGGCGATCCCCACCTGGCCTACTCCATGTTGGACGAGGCGGACGTCGACCTGGTGCTGCTCGATCTCCATCTTCCCAACATGTCCGGCGCCATGCTGTACCTCGCGCTGGTGCGCCGTTGGCCTCGCTTGCATGGCCGGATCATCCTGATGACGGGGGATCCGTCCGTGCTGGAGGAGGGCTGGCCGGCGGAGCTGCTCGCCTGTCCCCTCCTGCTCAAGCCGTTCACCATTTCGCTGCTGGGCGAAACCGTCCGGATCGCGCTGCTCGACGCGGAGTGTGCCGGCGACCAGCGGGCTGGCAACGGTCCCGCATGACCGCCGGGCTTCCCGTCAGCGCCCCTCCCGACCCGCTCGCGGTATTGCGGGAGTACCGCGCCCTGGCGCCGTGGGGACTGCGGGACCTGGCCGGACTGGCCGCCGGGATCCTGGACGCCTCGGGCGTGGTGCCGGTGAATGCGGCCGCCCGCGCCCGACCCAGCGAGCGCACCATCCGGTTCTATGTGGCGCGGGGTCTGGTGAGTCCGCCCGACGGCCGGGGCACGGCCGCGGTGTACTCCTATCGCCATCTGCTTCAGGTGCTGGCGATCAAGCTGCGGCAGATGGAAGGCGCCACACTGGAGGCGATGACCCGGGAGTTCGCGGACCTCACCGGCGATCTGATCGAGCGGCGGGTGGCTGGCGTCCTGGGTCCGGCACTCCCCCGGCCGGACCGTCTCCCTTTGCTTCAGGCGCCCGGGACCGGCCGAGGCCGAGTGGGGCGGGCCGTGCTGGGATGGCTTACGCCGGTGGAGGGCGCATCGGCGTTAGGCTCCGCCTGCCGCCGCATCGTCGTGGCGCCGGGGGTCGAGGTACTGATCGACGAGCAGCATCCGGTCATCCGGCTGAACGGCGACATCGGGGCGATCGCCGAGGCATTCCGCCAGGCGCTCGCACCCCTGATCACTTCGTAATCCGACCCGAGGAAGCATCGACCATGGCTACGATCATCCTCCTGGTGATTCTGGTTGTCCTGGCCTTCTGGATCATCGGGGCCTACAACGGCCTGATCACCCTCAAGAACCAGGTGGCGAACGCCTGGAAGCAGATCGACGTGCAGCTCAGACGGCGGCACGACCTCATTCCCAACCTGGTGAACACGGTCAAGGGGGCGATGGACTTCGAGCGCGGCACGCTGGAAGCGGTGATCGCGGCGCGAAACAAGGCGGTGAGCGCCACCGGGGTGCAGCAGACCGCCCGGGCGGAGGGCGAGCTCACCCAGGCGCTGGGGCGGCTCTTCGCGCTGACCGAGGCCTACCCCACCCTCAAGGCCACCGGCAACGTGGCCCAGCTGCAGGAGGAGCTGACCAGCACCGAGAACAAGATCGGATTCGCCCGGCAGCTCTACAACGACGTCGCCACCCAGTACAACACCAAGCAGATGCTGTTCCCCACCAGCCTGATCGCCGGGCTGGCCAAGGCCGCGCCGGTCGAGCTCTGGCAGATCGAGGATGCCGCCGAGCGGGCGGTGCCCACGGTGGATCTGTCGCTGAACAAACCGGCATCGTGAGCGAAGCGGCCAACCTCTTCGCCCAGCAGGAGTCAAACCGCCGCCGCTCCACCTGGCTCGTCATCGGATTCATCGTGTTCTTCGCCTGGGTCGGGTTCGGCGGCGATCTCGCCTTCGGCCTGCTCACGGCCGACGCGGCACCGGACGCCTACCACCATGTGGTTCCGTTCATCGGCATCTTCACCACCCTGGTGGCCGGGGGGATCTGCTGGTACTCCTGGCGCTACGGTGCGCAGCGCGTGCTCTGGGCCACGGGCGCCAAGGAGCTCACCGAGCCGGCCACACCGGAGCAGAAGCAGCTGGTGAACGTGGTCGAGGAGATGGCCATCGCCTCGGGGCTGCCCCGGCCGCGCATCTGGGTCGTACCGGACGATGACCCGAACGCCTTCGCCACCGGGCGCGACGCCGCGACCGCGAGCATTGCCGTGACCGAAGGGTTGCTTGGCACGCTCTCGCGGGACGAGCTGCAGGGGGTGATCGCGCATGAGATGGCGCACGTACAGAACCTCGACGTGCGCCTGATGACGCTGCTCGCCGCGATGGTCGGGGCCATCGCGCTGATGTCGGATGGGCTGGGGCGGATGATGCGAGCTGGGCGCTACGTGGGCGGCGGCGGATCGGGAGGGTCGCGCGGGCGTGGCAAGGGCGGGAACCCGCTGGCCATCGTCATCCTGGTGCTCTGGGTGCTGACCCTGCTCATCGCTCCGATCGTCTCGCGCATTCTCGCCATGGCGGTGAGCCGGAAGCGCGAATACCTGGCGGACGCCACCGGGGCCCAGTTCACCCGGAATCCCGCGGCGCTGGCCAGCGCGCTGGAGAAGCTCGATGCCGCCTCGTCGCCAACCAAGGCGATCACCCGCGGCGCCGCGCATCTCTGCATCGTCGATCCCGCGCCGGGGCTGCTTTCCTCCCACGAGGGCTTTCTCGCCAACGCCCTCACCTCGCACCCGCCGATCCGCCAGCGGATCATCCGCCTCAAGGACATGAGCTACCAGGCAGCCAAGCAGGACGCCGACAGCCTCGAGGCGCGGCCCTCGTAAGCCTGCCGCGGGCTCAGCTCACCAGCGCCACCATATCGGCCGTGAAGCTTCCCGGATCGAACGGCAGCTGGATCACCGCATCGGCACCGGCCGCGCGCGCCGCCGCGCCGTCGCCGGCCACCAGGGCGACCAGCCGATAGCTCCGGGCGGCGTCGGGAGTGAACCCTCCCAGCGGGTGCACGCCCGCCGCTCCAGATCCGCCGACCACCATGACCAGCGCCACGCCCAGGCGGCCAGCCGCGCGTTGCAGCTCTTCCGTGCTGGCGAGGCGCTCGACGCTGAACCCAGCGTGCCGGAGCAGCAGGGCCACCACCCGGGCCAGGTCTTCCTCCGGTACCTGGACGAGGGCCGACCCACGCTGGGCCGGCCGGATGACGGACTCGTCCTGGTCCAGATCCACCATCTGCACGCCAGCGACGTAGGTCTTGCTTCGCACCGCCCGGAGATCGCCGATCTGGCGCACGATGTCCCGGATGCGTCGCAGCGCTTGCCGCAGGCCTTCCAGGGCCTGGCGCCGCTGGGGCTCGGGAAGCTCGGGATCCGCCAGCAGCTCCACATCGGCGAACGCGGCCATGAGGGGATTGTTGATCTCGTGGTGCAGCGTGACCGTCATCTCTCCCACGGCGCCCATCCGCTCGGCACGCACCAGGTCGCGTTCGGCCGCGACGAGCGCCTTGCGCAGCTCCCGGTTGCGCCGCACCCGCTCCAGGATCTGGGGAAGCAGCTCGGCCAGGAAGGGGTCCTTGGCCAGGTAGTCGTCCGCCCCCCGGCGAAGTGCCGTGGCCGCGAGCGACTCGTTGCCGTGGGCGGTGATCATGACCACCGCGGGCGGGTTGGGCCGCGCGCGAATCGCGTCCAGGATCTCGAGGCCGCTCGCGTCCGGAAGCTCGTGGTCGAGCAGGACGATGTCGATCTCGTCCAGCGCCTGCAGCGCTTCCCGGCCGGTGGTCACATGGACCGTCGCGCCGAAACCCTGGGCCGAGAGCAGATGCTGGACCAGGCGGGCGAGGGAGGGATCATCGTCCACCAGCAGCACCCGGGAGCGATCCACCGTCTCAGGCATGGGCCGGCGCCACGCTCTCGCGGACCCCGACCCGGGGGCCGAAGTTCTCCAGCACCGCATGGGCCAGCAGGAGGAGCACCTCGCGCCGGCGGCTGAAGGGGAGCAGGCCGCGCCGCACCTCGATCAGCAGAAGAAGTCGGCTCACGTCAGCTCTGTCCGTCGTCCAGGAACACCAGCGCCTGGCGGTGGCTGATCACCGCCTCGAGGGCGTGGTGGACCTCGGGATCGACGGCGGTGCCCACCAGGTCGCGCATCCGTTCCACCGCCACGTCCGGCGGCATCTTTTCCTGGTAGGGTCGGGAGGTGGTGAGGGCGTCGTAGATCTCGACCGCTCCGATGATGCGCGCGCCGAACGGGATGGACTCTCCGGCGAGCCGGTCGGGGTAGCCGAACCCATCCCACCGCTCGTGATGGCTCCGGACGAAGGTGATGACCTCGCGAAGGTGCACCAGCGGCGCTAGGATCTGAGAACCCACAACCACGTGCTGCTTCACGTGCTCGTACTCGTCGTCGGTGAGCGGCCCCTGCTTGTTGAGGATCTCCTCCCGGATTCCGATCTTGCCGATATCGTGCAGCCGGCCCGCGGTGCGGACCGCCTCCACCTCTTCGTCGCGCCGCCCGAGCTGGGCGGCCACCATGGCCGAGAGATCCGCCACCCGGGCGGAATGCCCGCGCAGGTAGGGGTCCTTGGCTTCGAGCGCGTTGACCAGCGCTTCGAGCGTGGCCACCGAGATCCGCTCCAGATTGGCCTGCTCCACCCGCCGCTCCGCCGCCCGCAGCGCGACTTCCTCTTTCAGCCACCGGTTGATCTGCTGGCCTTCGACCAGCGTGTGGCGCCGCTGCAGGGCCTGAGTGATGGCATGGCCCAGATGAGAGAGGTCGATCGGCTTGATCAGATAGTCCAGGGCACCGCGCTGCATGCAGAGGGCCGCGCTGGTGGCGTCGTTCACGGCGGTGAGCATCAGGAGCGCGATGCTGGGCTCGAGCTCCATGACCCTGGGCACCAGGTCCACGCCGTTCATGCCGGGAAGGTTTACGTCGAGCAGCATGCCGCTGATCTTCTGGCGCTTGAGCAGGGCTAGCGCTTCTTCACCCGTCGCGGCAGTCGCGACCTGGTATCCTTGCTGCACGAGGAACTTGCGGAGCGCGTTGCGGATCCCCTCCTCGTCGTCGACGACGAGCAGGGTGATCGGACCATCTGGGAGGGACACACAGCCTCCTCCACCGGGCCGCTCCAGGGCGGGTCAACTTCGCGGCCACTTGCCTCGGGTGAGGCGAAGACGAACAGTGCTCAGGGTGATGGGAAGGTAGGAGAGGCTGCAAGGCGGGTCAATTACCCCGCGAACTCGGCCGTCACCCGCTCGGGAATGATTCCGGCCTCGAATCCGCGGTTCAGCAGTGTCTGCACGGCTTCCCGGCCACGCGGTCCGTAGTCCACCGTCCACTGATTGACATACATCCCGACAAAGGTGTCGGTTCGCTCGTCCCCGATGCCGCGATTGAACTGCTTCGCATGGGTCAGCGCCGGCGCGCGGTGATCCAGCGCGTAGACGATGCTCGCCCGGAGGTCGTGGGCGATCTGCTGGATCACGGTGGGGCCCAGGTCGCGGCGGACCGCGTTGCCGCCCAGCGGGAGCGGAAGACCGGTGTCCCCCAGCCACCATGCCCCGAGGTCCGCCCACAGCTTGAGGCCGCTATCGGCGTAGGTCAGCTGGCCTTCGTGGATCAGCAGTCCCACGTCCGCCGTTCCCGAGTGAATGGCGTCCTCGATGGCGTCGAAGGGCAACACCACCTCGACGACGTCCGGCTGATAGAGCTTGAGCGCGAGATAGGCGGTGGTGAGCCGCCCGGGCACGGCGACCCGCAGCCCTCGGAGAGCGCCACGCGGATCGGGGGGCACCGGGTGGAGCGAGACCAGCCGGGGGCCGTACCCGTCGCCCATCGAGGAGCCGGAGCCAAGCAGGGCATACTCGCGCCAGATGTAGGCGTAGGCATGAATCGAGACCGCGGTCACCTCCAGCTCCGCCCGCCGGGCGCGCTGGTTCAGCGACTCGATATCGGCCAGCTCGTGCACGTAGCGGAGGTTCCCGGTATCGATCTTCCCCTCGGCCAGCGCGTAGAACATGAAGGCGTCGTCCGAGTCGGGGCTATGGGCAACACGGATCGTCTTGGGCATGGGGCTCAGCGGCTGTCCGCCTGGCGCTTGAACTCCTCGAGCGCCGGGCGGTGCTCGAGGTACTCCGGGCGGTTGGCCTTCATCTCGGCATCGTAGTTGGCCAGAAAACCCCGCGCCGCACGGGCCCTGGCCGCCGCGTCCCCCCGCGCCTCGGCCGCCGTGCCGCGGATCAGATAGCCGAAGAGATGGCCAGGCGACTCGGCCTGGATGGTGTCGGCCAGCGCGACGGCACCGGCCGGATCGCCGCTCTGAATCCGGAGCACGGCCGCGTGGTAGCGGGCGTCGATGTCGACCGAGTCGAGCTGGGCATAGGCGCCCAGCGCCATTGGCGTGAAGCGCGCCACCTGCGCGCTGTCGCCCTGCTCGGCTGCCTGCATGATCCGGTTGAAGAGCCGGTCGAAGCGCTCGCGCGGGGACATCCGACTGATGTCGGGTGCCGCTCCCGCCGCGACGGCCGCTCCGCTCGCCTGGCCCGATGAGGCACCCGCGTTGGCCATGTCCGGTGCCACCGGCTCGGGTGCTCCGCGGGTCACCTTGAGAATGATGGCCCCAACCAGAAGCACGCACAGCACGCCGGCGACCGGCCAGGCCACCCGGTCGCGGCCGAGAGCGGCTGGCGGTGCCGGGGCGGCGCCGGGCGCCGGTTGGCCGCAGCGATGGCAGAACCGCGCCCCCGGCGACAGCTGGGCCTGGCAGTGCGCGCAGGCGCGCGGAGCCAGGCCGGCGCCGCAGCCGCTGCAGAAATTGCCGGTAGCGGGGGCTCCGCAGACGGGGCAGGCGGTGGGGATCGTGGTCATGTGGGGTGGAAGCGTAATGGGTCTCCGCTGCGGGGTAAACCGGCCCGTCGCCCATCCGCCCTTACCGTAATCCCGTCGCGCAATTTTCTTTCCCTCCGGTCACGGCGGGCGGCGCGAGGGTCGGCCGTTCTGGTTCACTCCCCACCTGGGTACTCGATCCATGGCGCAGGCCAAGCAGCGGGCGGCCGGCTCGGCCGAGCGGCCAAGTCTCGAAGGGTTCCCCACCGATCTGGCTGGAGCGGGCAAGCAGGATCTCCTCGATCTCACCCGGAAGTTCGGGGTGGACTTCATCCGGCTGCAGTTCACCGACATCCTGGGCATCAACAAGAACGTGGAGGTTCCCCGCACCCAGTTCGGCAAGGCGCTGGACGGGGAGATCATGTTCGACGGCAGCTCGATCGAGGGATTCGTCCGGATCGAGGAGTCGGACATGCTGCTGAAGCCTGACCTGGGCACCTTCAGGATCCTGCCGTACGACGACGAGGGTGGGCGGGTGGCGCGGCTCCTCTGCGACATCTACACGCCCGACGAGCAGCCGTTCGCCGGCTGTCCCCGGACCACCCTCAAGCGCCAGCTCGCCCGGGCCCGGAAGCTCGGCTTCTCGATGATGGCCGGCTGCGAGGCGGAGTTCTTCCTGTTCGAGAAGGGGGCCGACGGATCCTCCACCACGGCGACCCACGATTCGGCGGCCTACTTCGACCTGAGCCCGCTGGACAAGGGGGAGGAGATCCGCCGGGTGATCGTCGAGCAGGTGGAGGAGATGGGGTTCGAGGTGGAGGCCGCGCATCACGAGGTGGCCACCGGCCAGCACGAGATCGACCTGCGCTACGCGGACGCGCTGGTCACGGCGGACAATCTGACCACCTTCAAGTTCATCGTGCGCAACGTGGCCAATCGGTACGGCTTCCTGGCCTCCTTCATGCCCAAGCCGATTCAGGGGATGAACGGCAGCGGCATGCACACACACCAGTCGCTGTTCCGGGGCAAGGAAAACGCGTTCTTCGATCCCAAGGCGGAATATCAGCTCTCCCGAACCGCCTTGAGCTATATCGTGGGCCTGCTGCAGCACGCCCGCGGCTTCTGCGCGATCACCAACCCCCTGATCAACAGCTACAAGCGACTGGTGCCCGGCTACGAGGCGCCGGTCAACGTGGCCTGGTCGATGCGAAACCGGTCACCCCTGGTGCGCATCCCCGAGCGGCGGGGCCTGGGCACGCGTTGCGAGCTCCGGATGCCCGATCCCTCCTGCAACCCCTATCTCGCGCTTACCGTACAGCTCGCCGCGGGGCTGGACGGCGTGGAGCAGAAGCTCGAGGCCCGGGAGCCGGTGAACCGGAACATCTTCACCATGAGCTACCGGGACCGGCGCAAGTACCGGATCGACGAGCTGCCGCGCGACCTGCACGAGGCGCTCGAGATGTTCGAGAAGGACGAGGTGGTGAAGGCGGCGATGGGCGAGCACCTCACCGAGCGGTTCCTGGAAGCCAAGCGCAACGAGGTCCAGCAGTACAACCTGCAGGTCAGCCGGTGGGAAATCGACAACTATCTGGGACGCTACTGAGCCCTCGTTTGGCTGCTCAGCTGAAGCGTCACTACTCCGAATGGGAGGGGTAGCTCGAGCTGGACAGGGAGTCT
>JBJMOX010000198.1:0-3179 GCA_045803515.1 Gemmatimonadales bacterium | reverse complement strand
GTCCTCAGCGTCCTCGGCGGTCCGGCAGATCCGGCGGGCCAGGTTGTAGACCGGCACCTCGAAGGCCCGGTAGAGCTCCTCGAGGGCCGCGGCGTCTCCGGCCCGGGCCCGGGCAACCACCGTGTCGGCATCGGCGAGCAGGTAGGAATCCATCAGAAGCGTCCGTGTCATGGCTACTTAAAGATGCCGTGGTCGCGGGTATCGTTGCAGGCCGGGGGCGCGGGTTATACTCCAGCCATGACGAGCCCCGCCGACACCGAGATCTGGCTGCATCACCTGGGGGACGAGGCCGACGCGGCCTTCCTCTACCGCGAGCTGGCCCGGGCGGAGAAGGACGCCGCCAAGGCCGAGCTGTACCAGCGCCTGGCCCATGTCGAGGACCGGCACGTGGACATGTGGCGCGGCATCCTGGCGGAGAACGGGCAGGCGGTCGAGGTGCCGCCACCCTCCCGGGGCGCGAGGCTCCGAGCATGGCTGGCCCACCGGATCGGGAGCGGGGTCCTGCTGCCGATGCTCCTCGAGGAGGAGGGCCGGGAGGTCAAGGGCTACCTCAACCTCTACCGGGAGTCGCCGGAGGGCGTGGTGGGGCCGACCGCGCTCCGGCTGGCGAAGGAGTCGAAGGAGCACGCGGAGACGCTGGCCCGCATGAGCGGCAGCGACGGGGAGCCGTGGCACAAGACCGGGGCGGGCGGCTTCCTCCGCAACGTGGTCTACGGGTTCAACGACGGGCTCACGGCCAACTTCGGCCTGGTGGCGGGGATGATCGGCGCCCAGGGACATCTGACCGGCGCCACCCACGCGGTGGTGGTCGCGGGCCTGGCGGGGATGGCGGCGGACGCCCTCTCGATGGGCGCCTCCGGCTACCTGGCCGCCAAGAGCGAGCGGGAGGTCTTCGAGCACGAGATCGCGATGGAGCGGGAGGAGATCCGCCTCATGCCCGAGCTGGAGCAGGAGGAGATGAGCCTGCTCTACCAGGCCAAGGGCATTCCGGGGCCGCAGGCGGAGGCGCTGGCGGCGCAGCTCATGAAGGACCCGGCCCGGGCGCTGGAGGAGCAGGTGCGGGAGGAGCTCAAGATCGGCGAGGCGGCCAGCACCCCGATGCGGGAGGGGTGGGTCACCGGCGTCGCCACGGCGCTCGGGGCGCTGATCCCGGTGGCACCGCTCGTGGTGAGCACCAGCGTCTGGGCGATCTGGACGTCGTTCGGGCTGGCGATGATCTCGCACTTCGGGGTGGGAGCGGCGCGGAGCTTCTTCACGGGACGTGGGGTGATCAGGAGCGGGATGGACATGTTCCTGGTGGGCTTAGGCGTCGCGGCGATCGGGTATGTGCTGGGGGATTGGATCGTGAGGCTGCTCTAGGCGGGCACGCTGGCGCGACCGGAACCGCTTGCCCCGTCCTGCCACGCCCCAACTGTTTACCACGGAGAACACGGAGAACCACGGAGACGGCACTACCGCAGACGTTTCTCGTACCGCCAGACTTCGAGGGGAATTCCATCGGCGGCGTCGGGTTGATAGAGCACCGATCCCGCACGGCGCCATCCGCACTTCTCATAGAACCTCGCGGCTTGCTCGTTTCCGATGGCGCAGGCCAACCAGGCGATCTTGACACCGCCCTCGGCGAGCCGGGCCTCCGCGTCGGCGGTCAGGGCGGCTGCCACGCCCGAGCCACGCGCCTCACGCGAGACGTACAGTTGGTAGAGCTCGTCGCCCTTCACGATGCAGAAGCCGACCGGCGTCGGGAACGGACCCACGACCCTCACGTCCGGGAGTGCTGCCCTGAGCCGGTCCCTGAAGCTTTCCAGCGTGCGGATCCGGGTGAGCTCGGCGGGCAGGATGCGCGCGTGGGCGTCCTGCCATCCGTCGTACCAGAGCTTGGCCAGATGATCGATCTCCGCTGCCGCGGCGGCTCTCACGCTCACTGGCAGATCCTCATCCCGTACGGATCCATCAGTGCGCGGTAGCCAGGCACCTGGTGCAGCGGGTCGTACACCGGATCGCGCACAGGGCTCTCGTCATCGCTCAGGATCTCGTGCCGCTCGACGCTCTGGGTGAGCCGGCCATCAACGGCATGGTGTAGTAGGGGACGCCGTCGCTCTCGCCGGCCGCGAGGAGCGGCACGATGTGCGGGTGTTGAGAGGCTGGTCCGCAAGCCCTCGAGAATATGCGCGCCTCACTCGAGGAAGTTCAGCTTCTTCATCAAGGCCACGAACCTCGGCTCCGATCGCAGCGGGTCGTAGATCCGGTCCACCTTGAGCCAGACCAGTGATTCCGAGCTGGCCGCATAGGCCTGCTCGAGATAGTCGAGGGCGTGCATGCGATCGCCCAGACCGAGAGACACGAGCGCCAGGTTGAAGGGAGCCACCGCGATGTACCGCCTCGAGCTTATGGCTGATGGTCGCGCAGGGGAAGCGGGGATCGTGATGGGTCCCGCTTGCGGTGGGGACCCGGTTTTCGAATACGAACGGGAGATCGTGCTGCTGAGTACGGTGCACAGTGACGTCAATCGACTAATCTAGTGACCTGGCGAGGTGCCTGTGTTCTCGAAGCATACGTTCCGCCGGGACCGCGATGCGGCCAGCGTCTATCAGGAGCTGCTGGTGCCCGGGCTGATGCAGGAGTGGGCGCCGCGGGTAGCCGACGCGGCCCGGATCCGTCCGGGCGACCGGGTGCTCGACGTCGCCTGCGGCACCGGCGTGCTCACCCGCGAGGCCGCCAGCCGGGCCGGACCGACCGGAGCCGTCACCGGGCTCGACCTGAGTCCGGAGATGCTGGCGGTCGCGGCTCGCCTCAGCTCCGGGCTCCGATGGCAGCAGGGCAGTGGCCAGGCGCTGCCGTTCCCGGACCAGTCGTTCGATGCGGTCGTGAGCCAGTTCGGGCTCATGTTCTTCCCCGATCCGGTGGGGGGACTCCGCGAGATGATGCGGGTGTTGGTGCCCGGCGGGCGACTCGCGGTTGCCGTATGGGGATCGCTCGCCGACACACCGGCGTATGCGGCGGAGGTGGCCCTGGTAGAGCGTCTGGCCGGGAAGGAGGCGGGGAACGCGCTGCGGGCACCGTTCGTGTTGGGAGACCCGAAGCGGATGGCGGAGCTCTGCGCGGCGGCGGGGATCAAGGGAGCACAGGTCGCCATGCGGCCGGGACGGGGGCGCTTTCCCAGCATCCGAACGATGGTGGAG
>JBJMOX010000197.1:0-3173 GCA_045803515.1 Gemmatimonadales bacterium | reverse complement strand
CTACTCGGTCGGCGGCACCAATCTGGGCGCGTCCATCGGCTGCAGGAGCCTCGGGGACTGCCCGGAATTCCGGAACATCGGAACCGGGGCCCGGGTGGCGAGCTTCCCGGCGGATCCGCAGTCGTGGGACTGGAGCCTGAGCCATCCCGTATCGTTTTCGATGGCTGGATGGAGCAGCGGCAGCGGAACCTACTTCGTGGCGTACAACCTGGGAGGCGCGGGAGACGACAATTCGGTCAGGCTGGCGCGATTTTCCGGTGGCTCCTGGAGTCATATGACCATCGACAGAGGCATCGGTCTCGGCCTCAGGGACATCTCCATGACCCAGACGAATTCCCTCGAGCTGGCCTATGTCACCGGGGCACCGGTGAAGCTGAGATCGAGAAAGGTCACTTTCACCGGCCCCTGGCCCGCGACGATTGCCGTTCTCTATCCCGATCTCGCCATCCCGATGAGCGGGACCCCCACGCCCGACCGGGTCAGCTTCCTTCAGATCGTGGTGACCCAGGCGAGCACGGGCAGGGCATTCAAGATGTTCGGCACCACCTTCAACAACGCCGCGCGACAGACCGATTACACGGGTGATTGGAACGGGTTCGGGCTCTATTCCCAGTAGGGAGGCAGCGCGACGGGCGCGGAGCTGTCATGCCGCAAGGAACTGTCATGCCGCACGGAGCTGTCATCCCGAGGAGCGCAGCGACGAGGGATCTTGCCCGCGAATCCGGACCGTCGCACCCGAGGTCCGATCCTGCGGAGAAGATCCCTCGCTCCGCTCGGGATGACAGATGGTCTCGGGCCGACAGTTCCTTGTGGCCTGGCAGGCTCCGCTCGGCCTGACACCGACGTTCGCCCGCCGGTATACTCCCACATGATCGTCCACCTCCTCGACGGCACCTACGAGCTGTTCCGCCAGTTCTACGGCCAGCGCCGCTTCAACAAGGGCAAGGACAAGCCCTACGGGGCCGTCGTGGGCCTGCTGCACTCGGTGCTGGAGATGATCGAGACCGGAGCCACGCACCTCGGCGTCGCGACCGACCACGTCATCGAGTCCTTCCGGAACGATCTGTGGGCCGAGTACAAGACGGGTGAGGGGATCGAGCCCGCCCTCCTGGCCCAGTTTCATCCGCTCGAAGACGCACTCGCGTCGATGGGCGTCGCGGTCTGGCCCATGACCGAGCTGGAGGCCGACGACGCCCTCGCGTCGGCCGCGCGGCTCGCCAGGGAAGACACGCGGGTCGAGAAGGTCTGCATCTGGGCCAACGACAAAGACCTCGCCCAGTGCGTCCGGGGCGAGCGGGTGGTGCAGGTGGATCGCCGGGGGAAGGAGATCCGCGACGCCGAAGGCGTGCGCAGGAAATTCGGGGTGGACCCCGCGTTTATCCCCGATCTGCTCGCCCTGGTGGGGGATGCGCAGGACGGATATCCGGGTATCTCAGGAATCGGCAAGAGCACGGCAGCCCGGCTGCTCAACCAATACGGGCCGATCGAAGCCTTCCCGCCCAGCGTGCTGGGAGACCAGCGGGACCGGGCCCTCCTGTTCAAGGATCTCGCGACCCTCAGAGACGACGCGCCGCTCTTCCGGGACGTGGACGAGCTCGAGTGGCGCGGGCCGACGAGCGGGTTCGCTACGTGGGCGGAGGGCATCGGGGAGAGCCGCCTGCTGGAGCGGTCGCTCAAGGCCCGTGCGGCGACACTCGGCTAGGTGAGCCAGTCGCGCCACATTTCCCGCCTATACCAGCATGAGCACCACCCTCGACCGACCCGCGAGCCCGGCGCCTGTCCAGACCCGCCGCCGGGTCGACCACGTCGATCTGCTCCGCGGCCTGGTCATGGTCATCATGGTGCTCGACCACGTTCGGGACTACCTCACCAACGCCCGCTTTGACCCGGCGGACCTCGCCCGCACCGACCTGGCGCTGTTCGGCACCCGATGGATCACCCACTTCTGCGCGCCGGTCTTCATCTTCCTCGCCGGCTCCAGCGCCTGGATCGCGGGCACCCGCCGCACCCGGCCCGAGCTGAGCCGATTCCTCCTGACTCGGGGCGTCTGGCTCATCCTGCTCGAGCTCACGGTGATCACCTTCGCCTGGTACTTCTCCACCCGGTGGAGCCTGGGGGCGCGGGCGCAGGTGATCTGGGTCATCGGCGCCTCGATGGTGGTCCTGGCCGGATTGATCTACCTGCCACGTCCCGCGATCGCGGGGTTCGGCCTGCTGCTGGTGCTGGGGCACAACCTGCTCGACGGGATCACCCCGGAGTCGGTCGGCGCGCTCGCCCCGCTCTGGCGCGTGCTGCACGTCCCGGGTGCGCTGGAAGTATTGCCGGTGTTCATCCGCTACCCGTTGGTGCCTTGGGTCGGCGTGATGGCGCTGGGTTATGTCGCCGGGCCGGCCATCTTCTCCCAGGACCCGCGTGTGTCGCGTCGGCTCGCGTGGGTAGGTGGCGCCCTGCTGCTCGGGTTCGTGGCATTGCGCTGGCTCAATATCTACGGCGACCCACATCCCCGGACCGGCGACGGAGCACCCGCCCAACTGGTGATCTCCTTCTTCAACGTGACCAAGTACCCCCCGTCACTGCTCTTCCTCCTCATGACGCTGGGGCCGGGGCTCGTCCTGCTGGCCCTGTTCCGCGGGGCCAAAGGTGCGCTGGCGGACGTGTTCATCACCTTCGGGCGGGTGCCGTTCCTCTTCTATGTGACGCACCTCTACCTGGTGCACTCGATCGCGCTCGCCGCGGGCGTCGCCCAAGGGTTCCCCGCGTCGGCCATGCGCACCATTCACTTTGAGTTGCCTGAGGGATACGGGTTCGGACTGCCGGTCGTCTACCTGACCTGGCTCATCGTGGTGGCAGCGCTCTACCCGCTCTGCCGGCGCTACGCCGAGCTCAAGGCGAGGAGCCGGGCGTGGTGGCTGTCGTACCTCTAGCCCCGGGCACCCGACAAGGCAGGCCGATGCTCGGCGAACCGGCGGCTCCCTCCGATTCCTCCCGCCACCAGCGCGAGCAACGCCAGCACCCCGGCGAAGACGCGATGCGCCGTCTCCGGGCCGGCCGCCCGGGATAGCAGGCCCACGCTCACGATCGGGAGCGAGTTGCCGCTATAGCAGACCAGGAGGTAGCTCGTTAGCAGCTCGGCTCGCCGGTCGCTGGGTGCGATCTCGTCCACGATCTGCAGG
>JBJMOX010000196.1:0-8535 GCA_045803515.1 Gemmatimonadales bacterium | reverse complement strand
GTGGGGGTCGCCGGCCGCGGCGGCTCGAACGATGTCCTGGCTCGAGCGCCGCGCGCCGGACAGCAGTGCATGGTCGCGCTCGAGGGCGGGGCCGGACAGAAACGTCTCGACGCACCCGTACTTGCCGCAGTAGCACTCCGGCGCGGCCGCGCGCTCCTCCTCCGTCATCCAGGGAAGCGGGTTGTGCCCCCATTCGCCGGCGATCTGATTGGGCCCCTCGTGGATGCGCTGCCGGATCGCGATGCCGCCGCCCACCCCGGTGCCGAGGATCACGCCGAACACCGTCTCGAGGCCCCGGCCGGCGCCGTCGATCGCCTCGGAGAGCGTGAAGCAGTTGGCGTCGTTGGCGACGCGCACCGGCCGGGCGAGGCGGAACTCGAGGTCGGCAAGCAGCGTCCGGCCGATGAGCCAGGTGGAGTTGGCGTTCTTGACCATTCCCGTGGCGTGGCTCACGACGCCGGGAATGCCGACGCCCACCGTGCCGGTGCGCCCCACCTCGGCCTCGAGCTCGGCGACCAGGCGCGCGATCGCGTCGAGGGTGCCGGTATAGTCGCGCGGGGTCGCGAGGCGGCGCCGGACAGCCATGGGGGTATCCGCGTCCAGGACGATCCCCTCGATCTTGGTACCCCCCAGATCAATGCCGATCTGCATCGGCCATAAGTAACCGGGTAGCGGAGAGGCGCGCCAGCGGCGGCCAGGTGAGAAACCGCCGTCCCCTTCTGCGTATCCCCTCGTGACGGCAGCCCACTCACCGCGCCCTTGGGCGCCCACGACGGAGGAGCAGATGCAATGGACAATCATGAATTGGTGCTTGGGGTTCCTGGCGGGCGGGTCGGCGCTGCTGCTGGCCGCCGGCTGCGGCGGCGGTGACAAGAATCCCACCGGGCCCGGCGGAGGGGGTAACGTCGCCAGCTACAATCTCGTGGCGCTCGGCCAGGCCGGGCTGCCGGCGGACGTCAAGGTCGAGGACTGCACCAATACCCGGTTCTACTCCGGTGGCCTCCAGGTCCACGAGGACGGGAGCTGGCAGATCAAGCTGCAGGTGAACGACATCAATTATGGGGACTGGGGATACAAGGATGAAGGACAGATCGAGCAGGACGGCTCGACCTTGTGGTTCGATTCTCAGGTCTCCGGGACCAGCCATGAGGGCACGCTCGACGGGCCGGAGATCAGGATCATGTACGACTGGTGCGAGAACGGGGTGGCGGACGTGCAGTTGGTGTTCGACCGATGACGGTCGGGAACTGCCCACCCCACCCCGCCGGGTGGGGTGGTTGCCGAGTTACTTCTTCGCCATGCTGCTGTTCCAGGTGTCCCGGTAGATCTTCCAGCTACCGTCCAACTTCTTGTAGAGCGTCATGTACGAGCCGTGGTCCAGATGCTTGCCGTCGGGCGTGTTGGCCACCCAGCCGCCGGTCGCGAGGGCGAAATCACCAGAGCCTACGACATCCCCCGTGGTCAACGTGTTCTTGGCGCCCTGGGCGATATCCTTTGTAAAAAATGCCTGGATGGCCGCCGAGCCGGAGGCCGGTTCGGCCCCGGGCGGCATGAGCTTGGCGTCCTTGGTGTAGAGCGCCGCGAGAGCAGCCGCGTCTCCCGCGTTGTAGGCCTTCTGCCATGCCTGGTCCATCTTTCCGATCTGGGCACGAAGGTCTCCCGCGCCAGCCTGCGCGAACGCCGGGAGCGGCAACGCCAGGGCCAGCGCGACGAGGCCCACTGCGATACGACGGGTCATAAGGTCTCCAGTCTCTGATGGGTGCTCGTGGGGGTATGCCGAGAACCTATCGCCCCGCGGCGCCTTCGGCTACATGTCCTCCAGCGGCCGCACCTCGCACTCCCCTTCGAACGCCGGCCAGTGCACGCGGTGCAGCTCCATGAACTCCCGGGCAACCTTGAGCGCCTCCTCCCTGGAGGCGACCTCGACCATCGCATAGCCGCCCACGATTTCCTTCGCCTCGGTGAACGGTCCGTCGGTCACCTTGAGCCGACCTCCGCTGGAGCGGACCCGGAAGCCTTCGGCGGTGGGCTTGAGGCCGGCCGTGTCCTTGAGGACGCCGCTCTTGAGGCTTTCGCCGACGAACTCGCCCATGGCGTCCATCAAGCCCTGGGGGATCGGCTCGGCCCGGTAGCTCTCCGCATGTTTGATGAGCATCAGATACTTCATTGGTCGGGTCTCCAGTCAGGGGGATTACAGTCGCCAGGCCCGGGCGATGGCACCGGGCCCGCACCTCCACCCTGACGTCGATCGGGGACCGCCAGATTCGACAGCCGCGTGAGCCGGAAGAGCGGGCGCCGCCCCGGCGCCCGGCTTGGGGCAGATCACTGAGAAGTGTGCTGCCCGAAGATGATGGCATTCCCTCCCGGCTCACGCACGCCGATCTCGTCCGCCCCATAGAACGTCTTCCGCCGGGGCACGACGACTTCCACGCCCTTGACCGCCCGCTCGACGGCGGCGACGTCGGCCACGTCGATGTACAGGTTGGTGCCGCCGGCCGGAACGTCGGCCATGGCGGGTATGTCCTTCCGAACGCTCTCCCGGCTCTGGTACATCACCTCGATTCCGTCCTTCTGGAGCATCACGAAGCCGAGCCGGTTGCCTTCGGGTACCTCAGCGACCTTGGTGAACCCCAGTCGATCGACCCAGAAGGAGAGACAGGGTTCGATCTCCTCGACCACGAGGACGGGGGAAAGCTTGTTGAGTTTGACCGTGGGCACATGTACCTCCGCAAGAAGACGATCCATACCTCTATAACCCGTGCGCGACGACTACGCTCTAGGGTAGAGAGCCGAAGACCTGGCGGCTTGGAGATTTGGAACCGGCGCCCGGGAGGAGATCCAATGGGTTGGAGTAAGCCCGGTGAGGCTCCGGAACTCGGTCACGAGGTGGGACTGGTCGCTGTACCCCAGGTCGGCAGCCAGGCCGGCCCAGTTCACCCGGCTGCCGGTGGTCGACCGAAGGACCTTCCAGAGTCGGACCACCCGGCAGAAGGTCTTGGGAGGCACGCCGACATGCGCGGCGAAGCGCCGGGCGAGATGCTGGCGGGTGATTCCCAGCGATGCCGCCAGCCGGGAGACGTCTATCCGGCCTTCCCGGGCCATGATGCGCTCGACCGCCATCAGCAGGTCCGGCGGGACAGCGGCGATGCGTGAAAGGCGGGAGGTCAGCGTCTCCGCGAGACGGGAGATTGCCCGGTCGCTGCCGAGGGCCGACCCGACGTGGTCGGCGACCTCTCCGCCGTCGGGCCAGACGGCCTCGAGCGGTGCATGATCATCGGTGAGCGCTGCCGCGGGAATGCGAAGGAAGGCTGTGGCCATCCCGGGCCGAAAGCGGACGCCGATCTGCCCGGCACCGTCGGCGGGCGGCACCACGATCGGCCGAGTCATGGCACCGACGACGATCGCCGCTTGGGAGCCGACGACGATATCGAGACACCCGTCCGGGAGAATTCGCTCGGGCCCGACGGCCCCGGCCGATCGATCGGCAGCCCGGGACCAGAAGGCGTCCACGAAGGGGGCGAGGGCGTCCGGCGGGGGATACTCCGTCAGGGTCATGGCTACCGCTTTCCTGGATCGCCGACGGCGCTCACGTCAGCCGCCGACTGTGTCAGATCGCGGAGGACGATGTCGAGGGGGGTTCCCTCGAAGGCCGACATCGTGATCTTGTCCAGGACGGCCTCGGAGGACAGCGGAGTCATCTCCGGCGCGAGCTGGAAGACCCCCATCAGCTCCTTGGGCATCGACAAGTGGCGGGTGAAGCTCTCGAGGCCAAATGCGCGTTGCATGCCTGCTTCCTCCAGCGGTCTCGGCGAGATCAGCCGTTCGGCGATTCGGAAGCTAATATCTGAGCTGGACGCGTGGCCGTGGGTCTTGCCGCTCGCCCGGTCTCCGTCTAGCCTCCGTGGGGTAACCGCCGAGACCCTGTTGCCGGCTCTGGGAAACTGACGCATGTCACAGCAACTCCTGATCGCGCTCGTGGTGATTCCCACGGCGCTCGTGGTGATCGCCCTGTTCGCCATCATGTGGCGGGAACGGGCGTCACCACGCTCGGCGTGGATCGCGGGCCTGAGCGGCATCGTGCTGGCCGGGTGGGCGAGCACCACCGCCGTTCTCGCCTCCTCCGGCGCCTATGAGCCTCCCGACACCCAGCATCCGCCGCCGGTCGGCATCCAGCTGGTCTTCACGCTGGCGCTGGTGGGCGCGTGCCTCTGGCTTTCACCGACACTGCGAGGACTGCTCAGGAACCAGAAGAACCTGATCCGGCTCAATGTCTGGCGGCTGGAAGGCGCTCTCTTCCTGGCTCTGATGTTCACCGGACAGATGCCGCCACTGTGGGCCGTCCCGGCCGGGGTCGGCGACGTCCTCATCGGCGCGAGCGCCTTCTGGGTCGCCGCCCGGCTCGACGCGCCCGGGGGCCGCCGACGCGCCATCATCTTCAACCTGCTCGGCCTGCTGGACCTGGTCGTCGCCATCGGGCTCGGCATTACCGTCAATCCGGGTCGGGCCCAGGTCTTTCACACGACCCCGACTGCGGAGCTGCTCACCCGTTTCCCCCTCGCCCTGGTCCCCGGATTCCTCGTTCCGCTGGCCTTCACGGTGCACTTCGTCTCACTGTGGCACCTGCGGGCCACACACCAGCGGCATGGTGTCGAGGCCGCTTTCAGCTCCTGACGACCAGCACTTCGAGCACCTCGGCGCTAAGGAAGCACAGCGTGTTCCGCCACCAGCATCTCGGCCATGCCCGTGACTCGATGCGAGACAGGATGTTGAAATGATACGGGTGGGGGGAGGCCGAGCCAACCGTGAATCGGAGCGAGCGTTTCACTCAGACCCGAGTAACATTAGAGGCGCTCCGCGCGGGAGGCCTCGAGTCCTCTGCTCGGCTCCTGGGAGCGACACCACGACCCTGGATTGACCGTGATCACTGCCGACTTGCTACGCCGCATCGCGCTCTTCGCCAAGCTCCCCGATGACGAAAGCGCCTCCCTGGCCGCCCGCGCGGCCGACCTCCGTTTGCGCAAGGACGAATGGCTCATCGTCGAGGGGCAGAACCCGGGCTTCTACGGGCTGCTCGAAGGCCAGATCGACGTCCTCAAGATTGTTGACGGCCAGGAACACCGGCTCACCACGTACGGGCCCGGCGACTCGTTCGGCGAGGTGCCGCTCCTGCTTGGCTCTCCCGCGATCGCAAACCTCCGCGCCACCCAACCATGCCGCGTGCTCCGGCTCGAAGGCGCGGATTTCCTGCAGCTGGTGAGTCAGTGTCCGGTGCTGAGCTCGGAGATCACCAAGACGATGGCGGCCCGGGTGAGCCGGCTGAGTCAGTTCCAGGTCGAGCACCCGGCCGGGGTGGTCACGCTCATCGGACAGGCCCAGGACCCGGCCTGCTATGATGCGCGCGAGTTCCTCTCCCGGAACGGCGTGGCATTCGTCTGGCGCGAGCCTGACACCGGATCTTCACCGGCCGGCGATGATCCGCGGGTGCCCATGGTCGTCGTCCTCGCCGACGGCACCCGGCTGGAGAACCCCTCCTTCCGCCGCCTGGCTGAGGCGCTCGAGCTCCAGACCGAACCCGGTCACCGCGACTACGACGTGGTGATCGTAGGTGGCGGCATGGCCGGACTGGCGGCCGCGGTGTACGGGGCCTCCGAGGGCCTCCGGACGGTGTCGGTCGAGCGCACCGCGTACGGCGGCCAGGCGGGTACGTCCTCCCGGATCGAGAACTACCTCGGCTTTCCCGTCGGAATCGGCGGGGATGAGCTGAGCACCCGCGCCCGCAGGCAGGCGCTGCGCTTCGGCGCCGAGCTGCTGGTCCCACGGACGGTCGCCCGGCTGGAACCGGGCGACCCCGGGGCCGAGGCGCCGGCTCACACCATCGTGCTGGACGACGAGAGCCGCGTCGGGGCCAGGACGGTCATTCTGGCCAGCGGCGTCGAGTGGCGCCGGCTCTCGCTGCCGGGGATCGAGCGGCTGGTCGGCCACGGGGTCTTCTATGGCGCCGCGCGGACGGAGGCGCTCCGGATGCAGGGGTGCACCGTGCACCTGGTCGGCGGCGGCAACTCCGCCGGGCAGGCGGCGCTGCTCTTTGCCGAGTACGCCGATTCGGTGACGATGCTGGTGCGAGGGCGGTCGCTCGCGGCGAGCATGTCGCAGTACCTGGTCGAGCAACTCGAGAGGCAGCGCAACGTCAAGGTGGAGACCGGAGTCGAAGTCACTGGCGTGGAAGGCAAGGACAGCCTCGAGGCCATCGAAGTGACGTCCGACGAGGGTCGGCATCGGGAGCGGCGGCCGAGTGATGCCCTCTTCGTGCTGATCGGAGGCGAGCCGCAGACGGCCTGGCTGCCTCCGGGGGTGATCCGGGATCAGTGGGGGTTCGTCTGCACCGGGCGCGACGTGATGGACCTGCTGCGCGAGCGTCCACCGACCGCCTGGCCGCTCGAGCGGGATCCTTTTCTCCTGGAGACCAGCGTGCCGGGCATCCTCGCCGCCGGCGACGTTCGTCACGGCTCCATCAAGCGATGCTCGGCCGCCGTGGGAGAGGGGAGCATGGCCATCGCCGTGGTACACCAGTATCTAGCCGAGCTCCAGGCGCGCGGGCTCGGGGCGCAGGTAGCCTGACGTCGGGGGCTAGCGGGCGATCAGGCTGCCGTCCGAGCTGGCGAGCGTCACGAATCCGGCAGCAACCCACCTCGGACTGAATCCCGGCTGATCGAATCTGATGATGGCATGAGTCTCCCTATCGGGGTGCTGCCGCTGCGGGGGCGGTTGCCTGCTTGGCTGTTACCACTACCTGGGGACGGAACCGCCGGAAGGCGGCGAAGCCCAGCCACGCGAACAACGCCAGCACCAGAAGCTGGGTCAGCACGAACGGCGGCTCCGTCTGCTTGGGCGCAGCCACGATCAACGCGGGAATCCGGCGGAACAGCTGCACCAGCAGGACGAAGAAGTTCAGGTAGAGGACGAGGACCGTGCCCACCACGTAGATGCCGCGCCACGCCCCACCAATGTGCTTCCAATATCGGGCGGCGATCACGAAAGGCAGGATGACCAAGGAGATGATCCCGACCTTGTGCGACGGCAGCAGCTGGGTAAAGGGAAAGAAGAATCCGCTGATGCTGGTCAGGAGCGTGGTCACCAGGAAGATGCCGGTCCACCCATCGATGCGCACGCCGGCGATGAGCCCTCCCACGACGACCAGTCCGGCCGCGATGGCGACGATACTGATGACGGTGTGAACCAGGGTGAGGGTCGTGATGTCCATGATCATACCAACACCGCCTCTCGGCCAGGACGGGCCGCGGATTGTTTGATGAATGCGAGGATATCGCGGTCGATGGTGTCGGCCTCGGTTGTCGCCTTGGCGCCTCCCATCATGCCTTGACGCCACCAGTTCCAGATAATGGCCTGTGATGGCTTCGCTCCTGCCTGATTGTATCCATAGAACGGCCCGGACGCCACATCGTAGTAGAACTGGGATCGGTTGGCGGCGAGCTGGGCCTGAAATCCGTCAAACACCTCCTTGGGCAGCCCGCCGTGGCGGGCCAGGACCCGGTACAGCCACGCATCCCCCCGGGACTCCCACCCTCGCCGGCGACGAAACCATCTGGGGCAACCACCCGTCTAAGCCTGGAACGCTAATTGACTCGTTGCCGCACAACCCGAAAGGATGAGAGTATGATCGCCAAGTTTCTGGCTCCCGCAGCAGTGACCGGTCTGTTGCTGAGCGCGATGGTTGGGGCCGCGCCCGCCGCCGCGCAGGCAGCGCTGGCCTCGGACAGCAGTTTCATCGCCACGGCCGGCAGCCTTGGCCTCCTGCAGGAGAAGCTCGGGAAGATGGCTCAGGACAAGGGGTCCAGCGCCAGCGTCAAGGATTTCGGCAAGCGGATGGTGGACGAGTATTCGCAGGCGAACCAGAAGCTCGCGGCCGGGGCGAAGCAGGCGGCGTACCCGTCGCCAGTCATGCTGCGCCAGCACCGGGAAATCCTCAACCGATTCTCCAACATGGGCCGCTCCTCCTTCGACAAGAAGTACATGGCCGAGATGGTGAATGAGCATGGCGACGCGGTGCGCCTGTTCCAGGAGGAAGCCAAGGAGGGGCGGGTGGCGTCGCTGAAGCAGTTGGCCTCGAGCCTGCTGCCGACGGTGCAGCAGCACCTGGCGCTGGCCACGCAGACGGCCGGCTCGGTCGGCGCGGACGTCACCGCATCGGCCACGCGCGAGCGGCAGGGGTCGTAGCGGCGGTGGGGGCGGCGCTACTGGTCGGCACGTGCAGCGGAGCTCCGCCCCGACGCCAACACCTCTTCCAGCAGCCGGACGATGCTGGTCCACCCTTGCCGGTGCGCCTCGACCCGCGCCTGCGGGAGCCGCCGATGCGTCAGGACGAGCTCGGTGCCGGAGCTTCGTGCCAGAAACTCGATGGTGACCACCGTGGGCAGGAGGTCGGTGTGTTTCGAGATCCAGGTGAACGAGAGCCGCGAGGGCGGCTCGATGGCCAGGTACTCTCCCCGATGCTCGTGGTCCTGCCCCACGCAGTCC
>JBJMOX010000195.1:0-12756 GCA_045803515.1 Gemmatimonadales bacterium | reverse complement strand
GCTTTGCCGGCAAGGCGGGCGTAGTCGAGAGCCCGGCGGCGATGGTGGTCTCGGGAAGCCCGCTCGCGAGCGAGGTGGGCCGGGAGATCCTCCGCGCCGGAGGGAACGCGGTGGACGCCGCCGTGGCGGTGGGGTACGCTCTCGCCGTGGTGCACCCCGAAGCCGGCAACCTGGGCGGGGGCGGCTTCATGGTGATCCGCCAGCACGATGGCACGGTGCAGACGCTCGACTACCGGGAGACGGCGCCCGCGCGCGCCACCCGGGACATGTACCTCGACGCCAGTGGTGAGCCGACCGACCGGAGTCTCACCGGGGCACTTGCCGCCGGCGTGCCCGGCGCGGTGGCGGGGCTGACCGAAGCCCACCACCGGTACGGACGCCTGCCGCTCTCCCGCCTGCTCGAGCCCGCCATCCGGCTGGCGCGGGACGGCTTCCCGGTGGACCAGTACCGGAGCGAGTCGATCCGCGGGGACAGCGCTCGTCTCGCCGAGTTCGCCGCCTCGCGGGCGAGCTTCCTCCCGGATGGCCGTCCGCCGGTACCGGGGACGACACTCCGGCAACCCGAGCTCGCGGCGACGCTGCAGACGATCAGCGACAGCGGCGCCGCCGGCTTCTACCGCGGCCGGGTAGCTGATCTCATCGTGGCAGAGATGGAGCGCGGAGGCGGGCTGATCTCACGGGAGGACCTGGCCGGATACCGCGCGATCTGGCGGGATCCGATCGCGATCAGCTACCGCGGCTATACCGTCTACTCGATGCCTCCGGCCTCGTCGGGCGGCGTCACCATGGGCGAGATCCTGAACATCATGGAGGGCTACTCGCCGCTGCCGCGGTTCGGCTCGACCGAGCTGATCCACCGCGAGGCCGAGGCGATGCGGCGCGCCTTTACCGACCGGAACACCTTCCTCGGCGACCCGGCGTTCGTGCGAAATCCGGTGGACCGGCTGCTGTCGAAGTCCTACGCCGCCGAACAGCGGCGCGGCATCGGCGAGCGGGCGTCGCCGACGCCCAAGTTCGAGACTTCAGCCCGTTCCGGTGCCTCGACCACGCATTACTCGGTGGTGGATGCCGACGGCAACGCGGTGAGCTGTACGACCACGCTCAACGACAGTTACGGCAGCGCGGTCACGGTCACCGGTGGCGGATTTCTGCTCAACGACGAGATGGACGACTTCGCCACGGCGCCGGGCAAGCCCAACATGTACGGCCTGGTCCAAGGAGAGGCGAACGCGATCGCGCCGGGGAAACGGATGCTGTCGGCGATGACACCGTCGATCGTACTCGACCCCCAGGGGCGGCTCTATCTCGTGGTCGGCACGCCGGGCGGGCCGCGGATCATCACCATGGTCTACCACGTGATCTCCAACCTGATCGACCACCGGATGGCGCTGGCAGACGCAATCGCGGCTCCCCGGATGCATCACCAGGGACTGCCCGACAGCATTCAGATCGAGCGGGGTGCCTTTCCCGAGGCGACGCTGGACAGCCTTCGGGCGCGGGGGCACTTCATCGAGGCCGAGGGATACTGGGGAGATGTCGAGGCGATCATCCGCACCCGCGGCGGATGGCAGGGCGTGAGCGATCCCCGTCGGGGCGGCGGCGGCGCCGGGTACTGACCGACGCCGCCGCCCGGCTCAGGTGAGGTGGCTCAGCTCTGGGCGAGGAACTTCTGGTCCAGCGTGACGGTCACGCTGGTGCCCTGCGGGAGGACCACGTCGCGGTCCTTGGTCTCGACCGCGCGCTGCGCCCCCACGGCGCCGCCGATGACTCCACCGATGATCGCACCCTTGGTACTGCCGCCGATCACCCGGCCCACCACGGCGCCCACCCCGGTTCCGACCCCGACCTTGGCGATGTCACCCGCGCCGGTCTTGCGCCCCTCCAGCTTGGTCTTCACGCCGGTGATCGAGGCAGTGAGCGGGTGAGGCGTGCCGTTGATGGAGACGGCCGTCGGCATAATGGTCAGCGTGCCGGTGGTGTCACTCTTGTTCTCGGAGACCTTGATGGCCGTGATCTTGAGGGTCACCTGGGAGCCTGCCGGAATCACGATCCGGCCAGCGGCATCCTTCACGTCGCTGGACACGGTCGCGGTGACCTCATCACCCACTTTGTTCTTGTTGGAGCGGATCTCGGCATCGGTGGCCGCAGCGATGCTGGTGCCGGCTGCGAGTCCGGGGGACGCCGCAGGCGTGGCGGCCGGGGGAGCGGCACTGGGCTGTGGAGCAGGCGCCGCGGCGGGAGTCGGCGTGCTCGGCTTGGGTTTGGCCGCCGGTTTGGCCGTGGGTTTGGCGGCCGGCTTGGGAGCCGGCGTGGCCGGCGGCGCGGGAGTGGCCGCCGAGGTCGCCGTGTCCGCCGAGGGCCGGTCGTTCAGGGGCGCCGTGGAATCAACCGGGGCCAGCTGCAAGTCGCGATTCAGACTGTCGGCCGACGCCACATCACGGCGGTCGCTCCGGCCACAGGCCGCGACGGAGATCAGTGTGAGCGCCGCGAGCATCGTTCTCGACATCGATACCTCCTCATGGTTGTGACTTGCCCGGGTCCCGCTGCTCGGTGACATTTCATCACTCGTATGCGTGAGCTGCGGTCCCTTCTTCCCTACCTCAGGCCCTACCGCCGCACCTATGGGTTCGGCTTGGCCCTGGTCGTGGTCTCCAACTACTTCACCACCCTCGGGCCGCGCTACATCGAGCGTGCCATCGACGCCCTCCGCCAGGGCTCGGGGTTCCACGAGGTCCAGGTCGCCCTCGCCCTCCTGCTGGCCGTGGCCCTCGCGGGCGGCGTGGCACGGTACGGCATGCGCCAATCGCTCAACAGCGGCAGCCGCCGCGTCGAGACCGACCTGCGGGACCATCTCTTCCATCACCTGCAGCGGATGTCGGCCGAATTCTACGACCGCTACCCCACCGGCGATGTGATGGCCCGCACCACGAACGATCTCCTTGCCGTCCGCATGGTGGCGGGCCCAGCCCTGATGTATCTGGTGGATACTACCATACGGGCTCTGCTAATTGCACCCGCGATGATCACGATCAGCCCCCGGCTGACCGCGATGGCGTTCATTCCGCTGCTGGGGCTCCCCGTCGCCATGGTTTCCCTGGGGCAGCGGGTCCATCGCCGAAGTCAGGCGATCCAGGCGCAGTTCAGCGATCTCACCAGCCACGCACACGAGAATCTCTCGGGTGTGCGGGTGGTGCGAGCCTATCGCCAGGAGCAGGCGGAGACCGCCGCGTTCGAGCGGCTGAGCAAGGATTATCTGCGGCGGAACCTCCAGCTCGCCCGGGTCCAGGGGCTCTTCTTCCCGCTGCTCACCATGCTCGGCGGCCTGAGCGCGGTCGTGGTGCTGTATACCGGCGGGCAGCTCGTCATGCGAGGCAGTGTGACGGTGGGCGAGTTCATCGCCTTCGGCGTGTACCTGGGGCTGCTCGTCTGGCCGATGATCGCGCTGGGCTGGGCAGTCAACCTGGTGCAGCGTGGCGCCGCGTCGATGGGCCGGATCAACGAGCTCTTCGCCCAGCGGCCCGCGATCACCAGCCCGGAGGCACCCGAGCACCTGCCGCCGGCGCGAGGCGGGCGCACCGTCGAGTTCCGCGGCGTCTGGTTCGCCTATCCCGGCGCCTCCGACCGGGGCTGGGTGCTGGAGGACGTCTCCTTCCGGGTCACGGCGGGCCGCTCGCTCGCCATCGTCGGAGCCACCGGCTCGGGCAAGTCCACCCTAGTCGATCTGCTGGTACGGGCGTACGACCCCGATCGTGGCGCCGTCCTGCTGGACGGCGTCGATGTCCGGCGCCTCTCACTGGCGGAGCTGCACCATGCGATCGGCTTCGTTCCGCAGGAGACCTTTCTCTTCAGTGAGACGGTCCGGGAGAACGTGCTGCTCGGGGCGCCGGACGACGGCCGGCTGGACCGGGTGGCCGAGGTAGCCCAGCTCACCGAGGCGCTCCCCGCCCTGCCGGATGGCTACGACACCCTGCTGGGCGAGCGGGGCATCAATCTCTCGGGTGGACAGAAGCAGCGTGCGGCGATCGCGCGCGCGCTGGCCCAGGATCCCCCGGTCTTCGCCCTGGACGATGCGCTGAGCGCCGTAGACGCGCAGACCGAAGCCAAGATCCTCCGCGCCCTCCGCGGCGCATTGGAGGGCCGGACCAGCATCATCGTCTCCCATCGGCTGGCCGCCGTCCGGGACGCGGATTGGATCCTGGTGCTGGACGGGGGCCGGATCGTCGAGCAGGGCACTCACGTCGAGCTCATCGGCCGGGGCGGGCGCTACTGGGAGCTGCTGCGCCGGCAGCAGCTCGAAGAGGAGCTGGAGGAAGAGGAGGTCGGGGGGAGTCCGGCGTAGGCGCTACCATCGCGGTCTATCCGAGCCGGGATCGCCTGATTCCGAGCATTGCCTAAACGGCTTCACCACGGAGACCCGGAGTTCACGGAGGTCGCACGGACTGCGGGATCGGCTCCGGATACGACCGAGGTCGGGTAATTAGGGTGTGAGTGTTGAAGCTCACCGTCCACCCTCATCTCCGTGGTGAAGCTGTTGCTGTTGAGCGGCGCTAATGGCGCGCGCCACTCAGGGCCTACAGACTCCGCCTTAGCCGCTCCGGTGTGAGCGTCTGGAGCCAGCCCGCCAGCCGGGTGAACTCACCGCTGACCAGCAGAATCCCGACCAGCACCAGCAGCACCCCGCTCACCCGCATCACCCAGGGCAGAAACCGGCGAAAGCGCTGGAACCACTCGAGGAACGACTCCAGGGCCACGGCGGCCAGCAGGAAAGGCAGCGCGAGCCCGGCGGAGTAGCATCCGAGGAGCAGCATCCCGCGGGAGAGATCGCTGCTGGTGGCGGCGAGACCGAGAATGCCGCCCAGCACCGGTCCGATGCAGGGGGTCCAGCCGGCGGCGAACGCCATGCCGACCAGGGCGGACCCGAGATAGCCGACCGGTTTTTGATCCAGCTGCACCCGGCGTTCACGGGTGAGCAGCCCCGGGCTGATCACCCCCAGAGAGACCAGCCCGAACCCGATCACGATGACCCCGCCCACCCGCTGGAGCCACACCTGGTAGTAGTTGAGCGCGCGGCCGAGCGCGGTGGCGCTGGCGCCGAGCAGGATGAAGATCAGGCTGAAGCCGGCGACGAAGAGGAGCGCGTGGGTGAGCGCGCTCCAGCGGCGGGCGCCGGTCTCAGGCAGCGACATGCCGGTGAGAAACCCGATGTAGGACGGCACCAGCGGCAGGACGCAGGGCGAGAGGAAGCTGAGCAGGCCGGCCGTAAAGGCGACGAACAGTCCCAGCGCGACCGGCTCGCTCACAAGGGTCCCAACTCCCGCTGGCGGCACTCGCGGCAGACGCCGTAGATCTCCACCCGGTGGCGCTGGTGCTGGAACCCGTGCTCGTCGGCGATGATGGGCAGCATCCGCTCGAGGCGCTCGTTCTGGAACTCCTCGACCCGGCCACAGCGCTCGCAGATGAGATGCTCGTGATGGGCCTGCGCCGGCATGGGCTCGTACCGCTTGAAGCCCTCGCCGAAATCGTGCGCTCGCACCAGCCCACTCTGGAGCAGGACCTCCAGCGTGCGGTAGACCGTGGCCAGGCCCACGTGCTCTCCGCGCTCCTTCAGCGTGCGCCGGATGCTCTCTACCGACGGGTGGCCCTCGGAGAGGAACACCACTTGCGCGACCAGATCGCGCTGTCGGGTGACGGGTTGACGATGATCGCGGAGATAGCGCCGGAAGCGCTCGAGGAGGGCAGCCTCCTCGCTCTTAGCGAGGCGGGGCATCGGGGCCCGGCGGAGCTGGCGGGGGGAACCAGCGCTCGGGCGAGACCGCGAGGGGCGGGTGCTCGTCGTCGATCCGGCGTTGGGCCTCCTGCAGGAGCTGGGTCAGGGCCTCGACCGGGCCGCTGCCCACTTCCAGGACCGACGCCTCGAACTTGCCTCGCTGCTTGCCCTTGATCGCGAGGACATAACGCGCCGTGTAGATGCGCCGTCGGTCGCCATTCACCCGGGAGAGCACGGCCGTGCCGTACTCCCGCCCTTCGTGCCGCACCGCGCTGAACACCCACACGCCGTCCACCTCGACCGGAGGGAGCAGCTCCGCCACCGCCTGAGCAAGCCGGGTCCAGCCGGGCCCGGTGCCCGGCTCGGTCACGCCGACCCCTGCTCCCATCGCTCGGTGTAGAACCGGAGGACGTGCATGAAGTCCTGCGCGTTGGTCACCACCCCGTAGGCCTGGTGGGTACCGCGGTCCTTGAGCTTGTTGACCACGAACTCCGTCTGGTCGACGCAGATGGTCATCAGCGGAGCGGGCGCACCGCGGCAGAGGTGGAACGCGGGAAGCATGTTTCCCACGGCGATGGCGTGGAGCGCGGTGGCCACGAAGATTGCCCCGGTGGCCTTGACGGTGTGCTCCCGCATGGCATCCTGGGCCGCGAGTGTATCGCTGAACACGCCCGGCAGCGGCCCGTCGTCCCGGATGGATCCGGCGAGCACGTAGGGCACCGCTTCCGTCACCAGCGCGTGCATGATGCCGCTTCGGATGATTCCCCGCTCCACCGCGGCCTCGATCGAGCCCGCGGCGCGCACCCGGTTGATGGCGCGCATGTGGAGCCCGTGCCCGCCCTGGGTCGGCTGTCCCGTGTTGCTCATGCCGAGGGTGGTCCCGAAGATGGCCGCCTCCATGTCGTGCACCGCCACCGCGTTGCCGGCGAGCACGGCCTGGACGTAGCCGTTCCGGATGAACCACTCGAAGTCGGCCCGGGCGCGGGAGTGGACCAGGGCCGGCCCCACCACCCAGACGAGATAGCCGCCGCTGCGCTTCTCCTCGCCCACCCTGGCCGCGAGCTCCTCGTAGTTGACCGGCCGCTCCCGGCTCACCTCGGTGCTCATGAAGCGGAACTCGTTTGCTCCGTGGACGCTGCCGAGGAAACCCTGGGAGTGGACCACGATCCCCTGGCTGCCATCCTCCGCCTCGCCCATCGCGATCAGGTCACCTCGCCGGAGCCGCCTGGGCTCGATGGTCTCGAGTCCGGTCGGGCGCTTCACCACGACGCAGTCCATCCGGGGCCGGATCGGGGCGAGCCAACGCCCCTCCACCCGGATGTAGGTGGGCAGGTTCGAGGTGGAGAAGAAGCCCTCGGGCAGCACCCCGTCGGCCGGGAGCGGCTCGAACCGGGCCTCCGGGGCGCCGGCGAACGGCGGCTGGGAGAAGTCGGGCAAAGTCGTTGGATTGTCAGCCATTTGGGAGAGGAAGGTAGAGGGGCACCAGAGTGTATTCAAGCGCAAGGAGCGCCTCGCTGAGCGGGTTTAGCTTTCGAATACGCCTTGGAGGAGAAGCCCATGCCCGGACTCGACCTGCCACACCGTTCTGTGCGCACCGCCTTCGGCGTCCTCCTGCTCCTGGGATTGCTCGCGCTGTCCGCTCCCAGAGCCGGGGCTCAGCAGCCCGCCTCGTCCGACACGACTCGGCGGGACACCACGCGCGTCACCCGGCTTCCGGACATCAACGTGACGGTGACCCGGTCGACCGAGCCCCTGGAGCGGGTGCCCTACGCTACCGGGGTGCTCAATCGGGGGGACCTGCAGCGGGGCCAGCAGACCATCGGCCTCGACGAGGCCCTCAACAATCTGCCGGGCGTGGTGGTCTCCAACCGCTACAATTTCTCACTGGATCAGCGGATCTCGATCCGCGGGGCCGGCAGCCGCTCGAACTTCGGGGTGCGAGGACTCAAGATCCTGCTCGACGGCGTTCCGCAGACCCTGCCCGATGGGCAGAGTCAGCTGACCAACGTGGAGTTCGCTGATATCGCACGGGCGGAAGGGCTGCGCGGCTCGAGCTCCTCGCTGTACGGGAACGCGTCGGGCGGCGTGATCTCCTTTCAGAGCGAGCCCGCCGCCGCCGCACCGTTTGCGCAACGGGTGCGGGTCCAGGGGGGGACCGGGAAGGAGGGTAACGACGACTTCTACAAATGGCAGAGCTGGAGCTCGGGTCGCCTGGGCAACGCCAGTGGAACGCTCTCACTCTCCCAGTTCAAGGCCGACGGCTTTCGCCAGCACAGCGCGGGAGAGGTTCGCCAGCTGAATGCCGGCATCGATTACGTGTTCTCCGGCAGCACCATCGGGACGCTCCGCTTCAGCGCCGCCGACGACCCGCGAGCAGAGAATCCCGGGGCGCTCACCCTGGCCGAATACCTGGCCAATCCGGATTCCGCCGCGGCCAACAACATCGCCCGCGGAGCGGACAAGGACGTGCAGCAGCAGCAGCTCTCGCTGGGGGCCCGGCACTTCGACCAGGCGGGCAACGAATACACGGTCACCGTCTTCGGGCTCCTCCGCGATCTCAAGAACCCGCTCGCCGCGCCCCCTCCCAACGGCTTCGGCCCCACCATCGGGACGTACGTGGATATCGGCCGCGTGGTGGGAGGCGCCCGCGCCAGTGCGGCGTACCGGCTGGGATCGGGCCCACGCGCGCCACGGCTCACCGCGGGGGCCGACCTTCAGCGGATGCGGGACAACCGGCGGAACTTCGTCTCGGTCTCGGGGGCGCCGACCGACAGCGTGGTGATCGACCAGCGGGAGAAGATCACCGAGTTCGGCCCCTTCGCCCAGCTCTCCTGGACCCCGGACCAACATGTCCTGGTAAGCGGAGGTGCTCGCTACGACTGGGTGCGGTTCGACGTGCTGGATCATCATCTGAGCGACGGAGTCGACAACAGCGGTGTCCGCACCAACGCGGCGTTCAGCGGCAATGTCGGCGCCAGTTGGAGCGAGGGCGAGGAGTTCGTCCCCTACGTGAACCTCTCGACCTCCTTCGAGACGCCCACGACGACCGAGCTGGTCAATCAGCCCAACGGCACCGGCGGGTTCAACGACCAGCTCAAGCCGCAGCGGGCGGTCACCTACGAGGTGGGCGCCCGGGGCCGCGTCTCGCCCTGGGTGTCCTATTCGGCCGCGTTCTTCATCGGCCGGATCACCGACGCGATCGTGCAGCAACAGGAGGTGGGTGGGCGTGCGTTTTTCGTGAACGCCGGCAAGACCCACAACGACGGCGCTGAGATCGGACTGAGCCTGACGCCGGTCACCGGGCTCACGTTGAACGGGGCGTATACGTTCGCGCATTACCGGTTCGCCACGGGAGACTCGCTCGACGGCAACCGGCTCCCGGGCGTGCCCGACCACTTCTGGCGCCTGGGACTCCGAACCAGCCTCCCAGGTGGGATCTATGTCGACGCCGACCACACCCTCAGCTCCTCGCTGGCTGCGGATGACGCGAACACCATCGTGGTCGACTCCTGGGGGGCCGGGGTGACCAATCTGCGAGTCGGCTGGACCGGTACTGTCGGGACGATGCAGCTCTCGCCGTTCGTGGGATTCAATAATCTCTGGGACAGGAGGTACATCGGCTCGGTGACGGTGAATGGCGTCGGCGGTCGGGTGCTGGAGCCTGCGCCCGGACGGGTGGTGTACATCGGGACGGAGATCGGATACCGGACGGCGGCTCAGCCGTAGGCGAAATCACGAGGAAAACAATTCACCACGGAGGCACGGAATTCACGGAGGTCGCACGGGCTGCGGGATGGGATGGGCGCTCTTCAAGAATTTTTAGGGTGAAAAGCAACTGCGGGTTCGGTCATGGGGCTTCAACGTTCACACCCTAATTACCCAACCTCGGTCATACCCTGAGATTATCCCGCCTTCCGTGCGACCTCCGTGAACTCTGTGTCTCCGTGGTGAATCCTTTTTCCGTGGATCCTTCTAGTGAGTCCTTCTGATTGGTGAATCCTCCTGATTGGGGAACCCCCCGATGGTGACTCCTTCCGAACCGCCCAGCCCACACTAAAGCAGCGACACCGGATCGCGATCGATGACGATCCTCACGCCGTGGCGTCGCGGCAGCCGGCCCGCCGCGTAGCGTACCACCCGCCCGAGCGATTCCGCGGGTCCTTTGAGCAGCACGTGCCAGCGCCAGCGGTCCTTGAGCTTGGCCAGCGGACAGGGGGCGGGCCCAAGCACGGTGATCGGAAGGTCGTGCTTCACGGATAATGCATTGCACCAGTCCGCCAGCTCCGCCGCCGCCCGGCCCACCAGGATCTCCTCCACCCCCGAGACCAGCAGGTTCACCAGCGAGACCGCCGGCGGGTACGGCGGCGTGGCGCGCAGCTCGCGCTCTTGCTGCAGAAAGCCCTCCGCGTCGTGCCGGGCGGCCCAGAGCAGCGCGTGGTGCCCGGGATTCCGCGTCTGCACCAGCACTCGCCCGCCCTTGGGTCCCCGCCCCGTCCTTCCCGCCACCTGCGCCAGCAACTGAAAGGTGCGCTCCGCCGAGCGGAAATCCGGGAGATAGAGCCCGGTGTCGGCATCGGCCACGCCGACCAGCGTCACGTTGGGGAAGTCGAGCCCCTTGGCGATCATCTGAGTCCCGATCAGCAGATCCACCTCGCCCGCGCCGACCGCGCCAAGAATGCGCTGGTGCGACCACTTGGTGCTGGTGGTGTCGAGGTCCATCCGGGCGATCCGCGCCTCCGGGTAGCGCTCCGCCAGCAGCCGCTCCAACTGCTGGGTCCCGATGCCGCGCATCTGCTGCACCGGATTGGCGCACGCCCGACAGGTGAACGGCATCGGCTCCTGATGTCCGCAATAATGGCAGCGGAGGCCGGCCGGAGTCTGATGGACGGTGAGCGAGATGCTGCAGCGGGGGCACTGCACGACCTCGCCACAGTCGGGACACTGAAGGAAGGCCGCGAAGCCCCGGCGGTTGAGCAGCAGCAGCGCCTGCTCGCGCCGGGCCAGGGTGGCGACGATCGCCGCGTCGAGTGCTTCGGACCAGGCGAGCCCACCCGTCGCCGGCACCCGCGGCGCTACCCGGAGATCGATCAACTCGACCGGCGGCAATGGACGCGCCCCGACGCGTTGCGGCAGCCGGAGCAGCCGAAGTCGCGGCTCCTGGCCCGTCCGTAGGGTCTCCGCCCGCACCAGCGTTTCGAGCGACGGCGTGGCGCTCCCCAGCAGCAGGCGGGCGCCCTCGATGCGCGCCCGGACCGCCGCGACCTCGCGTGCATGGTAGCGCGGCGTCTCGCCGTTCTTGTAGGTCGCCTCGTGCTCCTCATCCAGTACGATCATCCCGAGATTCGCCACCGGCGCGAAGATGGCTGACCGGGCGCCGACCGCCACCCGGCGCTCGCCCCGCCGGAGCATGCGCCAGGCGTCGGCCCGCTCCCCATCCGACAAGCCGCTGTGGAGGACGGCCACCTGATCGCCGAACGCCCCGCGGAAACGGCTCACGGTCTGCGGCGTCAGACCGATCTCCGGCACCAGCACGATCGCGCCGCGACCAGTGTCCAGCATCCGGCGCACCGCTTCGAGGTAGACCAGCGTCTTGCCGCTGCCGGTGACTCCGAAGAGGAGCGCGCTCTCCCCGGGACCGAGCTGCTCGATCACCGACAGCGCCGACGCCTGGTCCGGGGTGAGCTCCGTGGGCGGCGGGCTGCCGGGCGAATCCGCGAACGGATCCCGCAGCCGCTCAGCGAGGTCGATGCGTACCAGGCCGCGAGCCCGGAGCGCGCGTATCACCGTCGGCGTAAATCCCAGTTGGGTGACGACGTGCTTGACCTGGGCGCCACCGCCGAGCTGCTCCAGGGCCTCGAACAGGCGGCGCTGCTTGGGGGCCCGCCGAAAGAGCGCATCGCGCTCGAGCAGAGTGGGCACGTCGCCCCCGATGGTCACCACCCGCTCGGTCGCTCCCGCACCACCGACGTCCGGCGGCTCGATCCGGAGGGCCACGGCCCCGACCCGGGCGAGGCGGTCGAGCACCTCCCAGAGCGGCCGGCGGAGCGCCCGTGCCGCGGTGGCCACCGGCGCTTCGCCGCCCCGCCGGTCCAGCCATTCCAGCACGTCCCCCGCCAGCCCGCCGGTGACGCGTCCCGATGCGCACAGCGAGACGACGACCTCGGACGCCCCCCACATGCCGGCGGGGAGCACGCATCTGAGCGTCAGCCCGAGCGGTGCGCCGTAGTAGCCCGCGATCCACTCGGCGACCGCGAGGACCCCGGCCGGGACCGCGGCGTCGTCGTCCGGCGCCGCCAGGATGTCCCGCGGCTGGGCCGCTGGTGCCGTCGCATCCGCGCTCACCACGATGCCGATCAGCTCGCGGCGGCGCACCGGCACGACGACGCGGGCCCCGGGGACCACCCGGTCGGCCAGCGTCTCGGGGATTCGGTAGGTGTACGAGGAGGCGAGCGGGAGCGGGAGAGCGACCTGGGCGAACCGCGCCGGAGGCTCCGGCGGCGAGACCGAGCCGGTGGTCATCTCGCCCGAACGCCGAGCCCCGGGCCGTCGGGAAGGGTCACACGCCCGCCATCGATCGAGGCGCCCTGGAAGGGGTCGTTGGCCAGCAGCGCGGCGCCATCGAGGTCGACGATGTCCACCAGCGGAGTGAAGTGCGCGGCGGCCGTGATGCCGAGGGAGCTCTCGATCATGCAGCCCACCATCACCATCATCCCATGCGCCCGGGCGATGGCGATCATTCGAATCGCCTCGCGCAGGCTGCCGCACTTGGCCAGCTTGATGTTGATCCCGTCCACCTTCCCCACCAGCCGGGGGATGTCCACCGCGGTCTCGCAGCTCTCGTCTGCGATCACCGGAATCGACGCCCGCCGGGTGATCTCGGCGAGTCCGTCGAGCTCGTTCGGGGGCAGCGGCTGCTCCAGCACGGTGACCCCGAACTCCGCCAGCACCGGGAGCATGGCAATGGCGCGCTTGACCGTCCACCCGCAGTT
>JBJMOX010000194.1:0-5895 GCA_045803515.1 Gemmatimonadales bacterium | reverse complement strand
TTCGCGGGGAGACACGCTGGGCATTGCGCTCCCGGCGATCCAGCGGCTGGAGCGACCGCGCCTGGATGGCCTGCGAACGGCCGGTGCCGTGGCCGGCGCCTTGGCGGGCTGGATCACACTGGCCTTGCTCGCTGGCGGCTGGGAGTAGGCGGCACGTACAACACTGGCTCCTCCTCCCCTGGATCGTGCTGGCCCTCTCCGCATGCGAGGATGGCAACGGGCCACCAGCCGGATCGCGTGGTCGTTCGATGGTGTGTCCTGATTGGCGCCCCAGACACGTCGATGACGCTCGGGGTACTGGGAAACGGTGCGGTCACGGGCAGGGGACGGCGGTGCACGACTGTCGGTCGCCCCTTCGTGGAGCCGTCGTGCGCTACCTCATGCTTGCATGGTGTTTCTTGACGCTCCTGGCACCGACGACCTCGAGTGCTCAGACCGTGCCATCGAGGTGGCGCCCAGTGACGACCACCTCCGCCGCCATTTTATACGCGCCGACGAGGGTCTATCACGGTCCGCTGCATATGCCGTCCCTGGCCGACACGGTCACTCGGCACATTAGGCCGACATACTGGCGCGAGGGCGGCACGGTTGGCGCTGCATCGATCGGAGCGTTCCTGGCCTATCTCACTTACGGACTGTGCCGTGATGGTGATACGACTCAGGGCAGCTGCGCCGACGAGCTTGTCCGCGGAGCTCTCTTCGGTGGGCTGTTTGGCTTCGGGATTGGCGCGCTGGTCGGCGGGCAAGTCTCCAAGCACCCTATGGTTCCCCGCGCGCTCTGGGTGCGAGCCGACTCGGCGCAGGGCGGCGACGCGACACACGCGCCGCTCGGAGGCTTGCTTGGGCCCGCAGACCGAGACCACCGGTATGCCGGCTTCTTTGTCGGCGCGGGATTGGGCATGGTGGCGACCGCGTTTAGCGTAGCCTGGTGCAGCGATGCGGATAACGCCTGCAGCAGCGGCCGGGCGCTGCTGGTCGGACCGGTGCTGGCTGGAGCGCTCGGCGTAGCCGGGGCCTTGATTGGTGGCCTGTTTCCGAAGACGCCATCCAGCGCACTTGGCACGATCGACCCGGCTCCCCCGAAGGAGCCGCCTGACCCGCCGATGCCCAGACCCGAACCCGCACCTGGAGAGTAAGTGCCTGCCGATCTACCGCCGGCCGACCGAGCCGCGATCGAGAACATTGTCCGCCAACTCGAGACCGCCTGGAACGCGATGGACGGTCCGGCGTTCGGCGCTCCCTTTGCCGATGACGCCGACTTCGTCAACATTCGGGGCGAGCACTTTCGCGGACAGGCCGCGATCGCCGCCGGACATACGGCGATCTTCCGGACCATCTACGCCGGAAGCACCATTCACCTCACGCTCGAGGCGGCGCGGCTGCTGCGCCCCGAAGTCTCCTTGGTCCGCGTCCGCTCCAGGCTGGATGCCCCCCAGGGTCCGCTCGCTGGGCGCCATGTGGCCCGGTTCTCCCTGGTCCTGACGAAGGAGGACGACGGGTGGCAGATCGCCGCGCTGCACAACACGCTGGAGGCCGCGCCGGGGCCGCCTCGTTGACGGTGCGCGAGCTTGAGTGCCACGACCTGATGCACCATCGTTAGGTGAACGCAGGGACCATCGGTGTGACACCGTCCTGAGGTAGAGCTATGCCTGACGCCCGTTATGACTTTCTGTCCGACATGAGGACCCAGTTTGCGAAGCTGCGTGCCATGGCGGAGCAAGCCATGGCGCAGGTCGGCGACCACGACTTCGCCAGGACCGTCGATGCAGAGAACAACAGCATTGCAATCATCGTGAAGCATATCAGCGGCAATCTACGGTCGCGATGCACCGCGTTTCTGACGTCTGACGGTGAGAAGCCGGACCGCGACCGTGACGGCGAGTTCGTGCTTCAGGCGAGCGATACCAGGGCGCACTTGTCGAGTGAGTGGGCCGCGGCGTGGGATCTGCTTGCCTCGACAGTAGAAGCACTGAACCCTGAGGACGTCCAGCGGACGATTCACATTCGCGCGGAACCACACGCCGTTGGTCAGGCGCTCACCCGTCACCTTGGCCACCTGGCATACCATGTCGGCCAGATCGTCCTGTTGGCACGGCATTGGGTAGGGAGCGAGTGGCGGACCTTGAGCATTCCGCGAGGCCAATCCAGGGCGTTTGCTCGAGCGAAGCTGAGGCATTCTCATGGCAACTCAGCGTGACGTCCGCCGTATTGCCCTGTCGTTGCCGGCGACCGAGGAGGCGCCGGACCATTTCGCCTTCTCCGTCCGCAACAAGGGGAAGCTCAAGGGATTCGTCTGGGTGTGGATGGAACGGGTGGTGCCCAGGAAAGCCCGTGTGCCGCAGCCCGAGGTCATCGCGGTCAGGGTGGCCAACCTCTACGACAAGGACTTTCTGCTCGGCCTTGACCCTGTAAGGTTCTTCACCGAGCCCCACTACGACGGGTTCCCTGCCGTCCTGGTGCGCCTGCCTGCCGTGACTGCCCGTGAGCTCAGGCCGCTCATCACCGAGGCGTGGCGCAGCCAGGCCCCGAAGCAGCTGGAGCCGAAAGCGAAGGCCCCACGTCGTCGAAAGGCCGCGCCGAGACGGCGCTCAGAGGCATGACCCAGTTCAGCACCACGGTCGAGATTCCGGCCTTACCTGATCGGGTCTGGGCGGTCCTCTCCGACATAGAGCGCTGGCCGGAGTGGACGCCGACGGTAAGCCGGGTCCAGCGGCTCGAGCAGGGCCCCCTCGTGGTCGGGAGCCGGGCTCGCATTCGCCAGCCCCACCTGCCGCCGGCGGTCTGGCAGGTCACGCAGCTGGTCGAGGGACGCGAATTCACCTGGGTCACGCGAAGTCCCGGCGTCCGGGTGACCGCGCGCCACGGCCTGGAGCCCAGCGGACGGGGTACGCGCGCGACGTTGTCCCTGCAGTATGCCGGCGTGCTCGGCGCCCTCGTGGCACGGCTGACTCGCGGGCTCAGCCAGCGATACCTCGCTCTCGAAGCGAAGGCGCTGAGCGCCCGAAGCGCCGTACAGGGAGGTTCGTGATACTGGTCCGAGCCCGACACACACCTCCCCTAGCGGTCATGACGCGACTGCGCGCGGCGAATGTGGTCGCGTCGGTCCGCGAAGGCAGGGTGCGACTGTCGGTGCATTTCTACAATCACGAGGAGGAGCTCGACCGCGTGGCCGAGCTGGTCGGAAGCGCGTGAGCGCGGGGTCGACCGTACGGCGCCTGGAGCCGATCGATGCGCTTCGCGGCGCCGTGATGATCCTCATGGCCCTCGATCACGTCCGGGACTTCGTTCACCGCGGGGCGATGTCCGACTCGCCCACCAATCTCGCCACCACCACGCCGGCGCTCTTTCTCACCCGCTGGGTGACCCATCTCTGCGCCCCGACGTTCATGTTCACCGCGGGGCTGGGCGCCTTTCTCTGGTGGCGGCGCGGAAGGACCAGGCAACAGCTCGCGACCTTCCTGCTGATCCGCGGGTTGTGGTTGATCGTGCTGGAGGTCACGGTCATGCGGCTGGCGTACAACTTCGACCTCTCCCAGCGCTACCCGCTTCTCCTCGTCGTCCTCTGGGCGCTCGGCGCATGCATGATCGGGCTCGCTCTCCTGCTGTGGCTCCCGATTCAGGTACTGCTGGTGGTGAGCCTTGCGGCCATCGCCCTGCACAACGGCCTGGACAACGTGAACGCCGCGCAGTTCGGCTCCGCGGCGGCCGTCTGGAACCTGCTGCACCAGCCGGGCGCCTTTGCGCTCGCGGGCACGACGATCATCGTCGCCTACCCGCTGGTTCCCTGGATCGCGGTCATGGCGCTGGGGTTCTGCGCCGGCCCGCTTTTCCTTATGGAGCGGGCGGTCCGACGGCGCCGTCTTGCCGTGCTCGGGGCAGCCGCGACACTGGCATTCGTCGTCATCCGTGGCCTCAACGGCTATGGCGATCCGGTGCCCTGGGGGCCACAGCCGTCGCCCAGCTACACGGTACTCTCCTTTTTGAACACCACGAAGTATCCTCCGTCACTCGATTTCCTGCTCATGACGCTGGGCCCGTCCCTCCTGGCGCTGGCCTGGCTCGACCGCCCGGGGTTCAGGCCGCCCGCACCCTTGCTGGTGTTCGGACGGGTACCCCTGTTCTACTTTGTGCTGCATTTCTATGCGGCCCACGCGGCCGCTGTGCTCTTGGCAGTGCTCACCTATGGACGCGGCGCGCTCGCCTTCGTCTTTCACCCGGTACCGTCCATGGGCGGACCTCGCGAGCTCTTTCCACCCCGGTTCGGCTGGGACTTGTGGGTGGCGTATCTCGCATGGGCGCTGATCGTTCTGGCCCTGTACCCGGTGTGCCGCTGGTTTGCGGAGATCAAGGCGAGGCGACGCGATTGGTGGCTGAGCTATATGTAGGCACCTGAAAGGAGCGACGCTTGACTCACTGGACGCACCCTGACGCCGGCATGCTGCCGTACGAGTTCGATACCAGCGGCGTCGTCAAAGTCATTCTGCGAGGAGTGCTGGGTCTGCTGCTGCTGGTGGTCGTGCCTGGTATCCTGTATTCCCTGATCTTCTCGCACAGCAGAGTCGCCGCGGTTCAACTGCTGTTGATTGGGGCGGTGACGACCTATTTCGGCCTCCTGTTTCTCAGAAACCTGGGTAGCTCACGGGGGGTCGTCACTACGGATGCGGTCACAGTCGAGCCGGGTCGAGTGTGGGGCATCCGGCTGTCGGGCCCGGCGGGAAGGTTCCCGATTCAGCAGTTCGAGGCCGTGCGGGTGGAGCGGATTGCTGCCCCCACGATGGTGCAAGGTCGCCGTCACGAGCGAGTGAGTCTCGTAGGCAGGGCCGGGGCGCCCGATATTCTGCTTGCCCGAACTGCGCTCGACGCTGGTCGAGCCCTGGGAGCCGAGCTGGCGACAGCGCTCCAACTGCCCTATCAGGAGCAGATCGCACCCTATTAGGTCCGTCCCGGGTGATACCGCCTCTCCGTATGCCCCTCGAGCTGCCCCGGATAGAAATACACCTCCCGTAGCCACCCCTCCGCATACCGCTCCGCCTGGTCCCCGAAGTGTGGCGACCCCGGGTCCCCGCTCTCCCCACCGGCGGTGACCGCCTTCGCCCGCACGCTGTCTTTCCCGAACTCCACTACTGCGACGAAGCTGTTCCCACTCGTCCCGTACATCCGCCTGGTCTCCGGGTACGTCCTCGCCCCGAACGAGGCGAGCGACCCCCAGCGTGCCGAGGTGAACGGAACCGGGATGCTCGGCCCCGTATCGCTGAATGGCTGCACGATGTCCCCGGTCAACCGCTGGAAGCGGTTGATCTCTCCCCAGGGCGTCTTCCACGTCCCGAAGTCGCGCGTGAGCCGGCCCGCCGCCGCGGCGAGCGCCTCGAGTCGCTGCTCCGCCGTCGCCCGCGTCGCCATGTAATCGTAGGCCGTCATGCCGGCCGCCCGGGCGTCGCTCTGCACCAGCGTCGCCAGCGTGTCGCCCCAGTACACCGCGAGTGACGTCGGCACCGAGCCGGCTGACCAGCGATAGTCCCACGGACGGAGCGCCGCGATCGGCTCGGCTACCCGGGTCTTGAGCGAGTCGCCGCCGGGCACGGCATCATATGCCGCGAGGAGCGGCGGCACGAGCCGGGCGAACGCGGTGAGATAGCTGTCGAACGCCGCGTCGCGGAGCCGATCGAGCGTGAAGTCCTTCCGCTGCTCCAGCACCCGGATGGCGTGGAGCCCGCGGGGGCTCTCGCCGGCCTGGTCCATGTATGCCGGGAACTCCGCCCGCTTGGGACTGTACGCTCCCGCCGCCGAGTACGGCCAGTCATTGGTGTTCTGGATCCAGCCGTTCGGCGGATCGACCACGTGCGGGCTGTCCTCGACCCCGTGTACGCCATGCCATTCGGTGGCGGGATCGCTCCC
>JBJMOX010000193.1:0-13229 GCA_045803515.1 Gemmatimonadales bacterium | reverse complement strand
GTCGCTCGGCGCGCTGGCGCATAGCATGCCACCGCCCCGACCACGACGAGCAGGACGATGATCCCCGCGAACACCGCGGGATCGGTGGCGCTGACTTCGTAGAGCAGCGCCGCGAGGACCCTGGTGAAGGCGGCCGCCCCGGCGATCCCCACCACCAGGCCGGTACCCACCAGCCCGAGTCCGTGCCTCAGCACGCCCCCCATCACCGCACTGCGACTCGCGCCCAACGCGAGCCGGATGCCGAACTCGCGGGTGCGCTGCAGCACCGTATAGGCAGTCACCCCGTAGAGGCCGACGGCAGTGAGCACGAGCGCGAGTCCCGCGAAGCCAGCGAGGAGCATCATGCTGAAGCGACGGCGCGCAAGCGCGTCGCCGAGGTAGCTCTCGAGCGGCCGCACGTCGGCCGCCGCGAGGTCGGGGTCGAGCGCCTGCACCTCGCGCGGGAGCGCCGCGGCCAGGGCGCGGAGATCGCCGCTGGTGCGCACCACCAGATGCATCCCGCTCCAGGGAAACTGGGCCATCGACCAGTAGATCGTCGGGTTCGCGGCGGAGTCGACCCCGGCGTGCTTCACGTCACCCACCACGCCCACGATCGTGCCGACGAGAGTGTCCCCCCATGGCATGAAGATGCGCTGACCGAGGGGAGACTGGCCCGGGAGGTAGTCGCGCACGAACCGCTCGCTCACCACGATGGCCTTGGGGTGGCGCGCGTCGTCGCCAGGAGTGATGGGTCGACCGGCGCGGAGCGCGATGCCCATGGCGCGAAAATAGTTCGGATCGACCACGCTGATGTCAGCAGTCGGCTGCTCGGCATCGGTCGGGATGGGCCGCCCATCGAACCAGAAGTCGGTGGCGGAGCGGAGCCCGGACAGCGGCAGCCAGTTGATCGCCCCTGCCCGGCGCACGCCGGGGAGCGCATCGAGACGGGTGAGCAGCGCCTCGAAGAACGCGGCTTGGCGCGCGGGCTCGGGATAGCGGGCCTCGGGGAGCGTCACGCGCGCCGTCAGCACCTGCTCGGGCTCGAACCCCAGGTCCACGCGCTGCAGCCGGGCGAAGCTCTTGAGCAGCAGGCCGGCGCCCACGAGCAGCACCATCGCGAGCGCCACCTGGCCCGCCACCAGCACCCCCCGGGTGCGCGTGTCGCCCCCCAAGACGCCGCGGGCTCCCTGCTTGAGCGCCTCATGCAGCTCGGGCGGCGTGGCCTTGAGCGCCGGGACCGACCCGAACAGCAGTCCGGCGATCAGCGAGAGCAGCATCGTGAACCCCAGCGCCGGAAGGTCGATCCCCACGTCGCCCAGACGCGGGATGGTGGCGGTCGCGCCCGCGGCGAGGACGTCGGTGAGCCACAGGGCGAGCAGCACGCCGGCCACCCCACCCGTGAGCGAGAGAAACAGGCTCTCGATGAAGAACTGCCGCATAATCCGGCCGCGCCCCGCGCCCAGCGCGGCGCGGATGGCGATCTCGCGGCGCCTGACCGTCGCCTGGGCCAGCTGGAGATTCGCCACGTTGGCGCAGGCGATCAGCAGCACCAGCGCGACCACGCCCGCTAACACCAGCAGTGGCCGCCGGACCGAGCCCGTCAGGTAGGCAGTGAGAGGCACGACGTTGGCGGACCACCCGCCGTTGAACCCGGGATGGGCCGCTTCCAGGCGCGCGGCAATCGTGCGGAGCTCTGCTTGGGCGGTCGCGAGCGTCACCCCGGAGCGGAGGCGGGCGACCGTCGTGAGATATCGGCCAGCGGTGGCTCGGTAGTCTTGGGCCGGATCCAGCGCGAGCGGAATCCACAGGTCCGGCGCCGGAGTCTGCCCGGCAAGCCCGGCACCCTCGGGCAGCACTCCCACGATGGTGTGCGGCTGGTCGTTCACCCGTACCACCTGGCCGACGACGTCGCGGGCACCGCCGAACCGGTGTTGCCAGAGCCCGTAGCTCAACAGGACGACCTTCGCGCCGCCAGGCGTATCTTCCTCGGCCGTGTAGGTGCGGCCGAGGATGGGCGCGAGCCCCAGGACCGGGAAGAGATCGGCGCTGGCGAGTTCCGCCGGCACCTCCGCGGGGAGGCCGTGCCCCGTCAGATTGACCCCGAGGTCGTAGATCGCCGCCGTCCGCTCGAAGACGCGGTTCTGCGCGCGCCAATCGAGAAAGTCGGCGGGAGAGACGGTGTTGCGATCGGCTGCGTCGCCTGCGGCTGCCTCGAAGAGCATGACGAGCCGATCAGGGTCCGGGTAGGGGAGCGGCCGGACGAGCACCGCATTGATGACCGTGAAGATCGCCGTGTTCGCCCCGATGCCGAGGGCCAGACAGGCGATCGCGGCGACCGTGAAGGTCGGGCTCCGCCGGAGCTGCCGGAGCGCGTACCGCAGATCCAGGAACAGGGAGTCCATCGTCGTCGACTTTCAGCTCACGGCGGTCAGCTGGCGCTCCTCGACCACCTTACCATCGAACAGATGCACCGACCGTCCGGCGTGGCGAGCGTAGCGCGAGTCGTGGGTCACCATGCAGATCGTGGCTCCGCCCTGGTGCAGCTCCCGCAGCAGCTCCATCACGGCTTCGCCATTGGTCGAGTCGAGGTTGCCGGTGGGCTCGTCGGCCAGCAGGATCGCCGGATCGCCCGCCACCGCACGCGCCACCGCCACGCGCTGCTGCTGGCCGCCCGAGAGCTGCGCCGGAAAGTGTTTCATCCGGTGCGACATGCCCACCCGCTCGAGGGCCGCCTGCACCCGGCGGCGGCGCTCCTCCCCCGGCATCCCGCGATAGGTGAGCGGCAGCTCCACGTTCTCGTAGACGGTGAGGTCGCCGATCAGGTTGAAGGCCTGGAAGATGAATCCGATCTGCCGGTTCCTGACTCGGGCCCGGTCGGCGGCGGAGAGCTTGGCCACCGGCTGCCCATCGAGCACGTAGGTGCCGTCCGTCGGCGAGTCGAGCAGCCCGAGGATCGAGAGCAGCGTGGTCTTGCCGCAGCCCGACGGCCCGGCGATCGCCAGGTACTCGCCTCGCTGGATCTCCAGGTGAATGTCGGACAGCGCGTGGGTCTCGACCTCATCGGTGTAGAAGACCTTCTTGATGCCTGTCAGCGAGATCAGCGGCTCGGTCATGGGAGTCTCGGCCTTGGCGATTGGCGGTGAATCAAACGAGTGATGGGTCCTGAGATGGCCCAGGCCCACGGCTTTGGGTTCATTCGACCCTCACGCGGTCGACTCCATCCCAGCGGGACATATCGGAGATGATCACCTTCTCGCCGGGCTGGAGACCGCCCAGCACCTCGACGGTGTTGACCGACGTGCGGCCCAGGCGAACATTGACCCGCAGGGCGACCGTGCCGTCCTCGACCAGCTTGAAGAGGCCCACGGTGCTTCCCGCCTGTCCGTAGGCGGGCCGCCCGACGTGGAGCACGTTGTCGAGCCGCTCGACCTGGATCGTGCCGTCGACTGAAAGATCCGGCCGGGCGCCGCGGGGCAGCGAGTCACCCAGCGAGACGTCCACCGTGACCGTGCCGTTCTGCACGGCCGGATCGATCCGGGAGACCTTCCCCCGCGCGATTCCGTTGCGGGTGTCGATGGCGGCGGGCTGGCCCAGGACGACGTCCTTGGCCTGGGTCTCCGGAATCCGAAGCACCGCCTTGAGCCGGCCCGGTTCCACGATCCGGGCGAGATTCGCGCCCGACTGGGCCCACTGCCCCACCTCGAGGGACAGCTCCTGAAGCGTTCCGTTCGCGCCGGCCTTGACCACCATGGACCGGATCCGGCCGCGCTGGAACTCGGTCACGTCCCGGAGCCGGTTCACCTGCGCCTGTTGCAGGGCGAGCTGGGAGTCGGCAGCCTGGGTCATCACCTGCAGCCGTTCCTGCTCGACCTTGAAGCGGGTGCCCAGCTCCTCCAGCCGGTCCCGCGCGCGGCTGGCCTCGCTGGTCGAGATCAGCTCCTTGGCGGCGAGCGAGTCGGACGCATCCGCCGTGCGCTTGGCATCGAGGAACGCCGAACGGGCCGCGGCCACCGCGGCTTCCTGATTGAGCCGCTGGGTGGCGAGATTGGCGCGGAGGTTCACCTGGTCGGCCTGCGCCACGGTGAGCTGGCGCTCGGACTCCAACGCCTGGAGCTGGACATCGGGGTTGCTCATCTCGAGCAGCACGGTCTCCGGCTTGACCTCCTGGCCCGGCTGGGCCAACCGCTGCTCGACCCGGCCGGCCGTGATCGCCGAGATGTAGCGGATCCGCTCAGGCACCAGCGTGCCCGGACCACGCACCTCGATCACCAGCGGACCCCGTACCACGGAGTCGACCCAGACCGCCGCCCGATCTACCTTGGGCGCCGCCGGCTTGAGGCCGCGAAGCCCCACCGTCGCGAGCACGACCGCCAGGAGGGCGAGGGCCCCGTACAGGAGTCGCTTGCGGCCGCGTTTCGCCGGTTCCCTCGGAATGTCCACGCCTGCTCCTCAATGGTCGGCTGATGAGTGACGCATTCTCCCTAGGAAAGGAGCGTGCCATCCAGGGCAGACGCGGATCACACGGCCGAGGAAGGAGTTGCGAGACCGGGGCTCGGCCGCACCGCGGCCCCACCGTTCGATCCTGGGATTGGCAAATCCCGCATCCGAACACCATACTCTGTGCGACGCGGCCCGATCGGGTCGTCTTTCCCAGTTCCACGCTCATGTCCAGGCTCCCATGGCAGCTCCCAGGTTGATGGAGCGGGTGATACGAACGCCGCTCGGGGTGCTCGGCGCGCTGTGCCTCTATGCGTGCGGCCATACCGACCCCGCCAGTGCGCCCCAGGGAACCGACCAGCCCTTCGATGACACACCGCCCGCGCGGCTGACGTTCAATGCCGGCCCGGAGCGGGCCGCCTCCTGGCTGTCCGACGGCTCCGGCATCATCTACTCCACGCAGCAGAGTGACCGGCGAGACCACGATGTGTGCCTGGCGGTCTTGCCCCCGACCGGCGGCAGCCAGCGGGAGCTGGTCTGCGATCTGTCGCGGACCGGGGGCGACACCACCAACGCGTTCGAGAGTCCGGCCGAGGCGCCGGATGGCCGTCTCGCCTTCGTGCAGCTGAGCGCGCCGATCGGGGGGAGCAACCCGATCCTGGATCAGATCGTCGTGGCGCCTGCGTTGGACGCCGCGAACGCGCAAATCGTTCGGACCCTGCCCTACACCATCGCCGGCGAGACCCAGCACTCCGGCGCCTCTGCACTCGCCTGGATCGACACCGATCGGCTGCTTTACGTGGGTCAGGCGGTGAACTACCGCTCCGGCTGCAGCCTGTGCTCGCTCGATACGCTGGCCACCGGCGTCAAGGTGGCGCTGCTCGACGTGAGCCAGCCAGGCGCGCTGCCCACCGCCGTCCCCGGCACCGATCTGGCCTCGGGAGTGTCAACCGGCGCCTCGCCGGACGAGATCTTCTACACCATCAGCGGCGACAGCCGGGTCTACCAGCGAGTGCTCTCCTCGGGCGAGGTGCGCATGGTGCACGACTTCGGGTCCGCCGGCATCGCGCGAGACGTGCGGGTCGTGGGACAGCGTCTGGTGGCGGTCGTCGGAGGTCACGTGGCCACCGGGGTCGATTCGGTGCTCGGGCCGACTCAGTGGGACAGCGGCGGTGCCATTCACGTGGTGGATCTCGACGCCGGGACTGACCGGGAGCTGGCCGCTTTCCCCTTGTTCCACCTCTTCTTCCGCCGGCCGGCCCTCTCGCCCTCGGGTGACCGCATCGTTGTCGAAGGTTACCCCCTGGTCATCCGCTCCCCCTCTGACACCGCGGGGGCCGGCACGCCGGACACCTCGGTGGCCACCGTGGGAGACCTCTACCTCTTGAGCGCGCCCTGATGGGCCGGCCCGGTGCTGTGGCCCTCCTCCTGACCGGCGGGATCTGGCTTCATGCCGGGGCACGACCGATCGCGGCGCAGACCGAAGGCGCGGTGTCCGGCAAGGTGCTCGGGTCGGACGGGCGGCGCGGCCTCACCGGCGCGCAGGTGCAGATCGATGAGCGGGTGGAGGCCGTGACCGACACGGCCGGCGAGTACCGCATCCGGGACGTGCACGCGGGCTGGCACCGTGTTGCGGCGCGGATGATCGGCTTCCGCAGCGTGGTGCGGGATAGCGTGCTGGTGCGGGCGGGAGCCACCATCAGGGTGGACTTCACGCTCGAGCCCAACCCGCAGCAGCTGGAGCCGCTGGTGGTGACCGCCCCGATCGACGAGCTGCTCGATCCTCTGGCAACCAGCACGGAGCAGAAGATCAGTGCCGCGGATCTCCACCAGCTCCCGGTCAGCTCCCTCGAGGAAGCGCTCGAGCTGAGCGCCGGCAGCGTGGGCCAGAGCTACCGCGGGGGACGGCTGGGCGAGGAGTCGTTCGTGCTCGACGGACTCGGCGTGAAGAATCAGCTGGACGCTTCGAGCGGTGGATTCGGGCTCCGGATCCCGCCCGACTTCCTGGGAGAGGCCTCGCTGGTGACCAACGGCTTCTCGGCGCGATACGGGGAAGCGCTCTCGGGGCTGGTCAACGTGGTGACGCTCGAGCCCGGGCCCTCGTGGGAAGGGAGGGCCGCCTATGAGGGTGACCGTCCCTTCGGCGGATCGCTCGACCGGGGGCTGGACCGGCTCAGCGCACGGGCGGGCGGACCGCTGGTGGGCGGCGTGGGCCTGGTCGCGGCCGTGGATCTGTCCGGTCGCCTGGACGACGACCCGGTCAATGCACCGGCCCCGCAGAACCCGCGCGATCCCCGCTCGTCGCGTCCCTTCCCCCTCCCGCATAACAGTGGCGAGCAGTGGAATGGGGCCGCCAAGCTGGTCGTGCCGCTGACCGATCGCGTGGCCGTACGGGTCCTCGGCATCCACTCGGAGAACCAGCAGCTGCTGTTTGATCCGGCCTACAAGTACGACCCCGACTTCGCTCCGGCGCAGCGGGTGCGGGGCGATCTGGTGAGCGGCCAGCTGGAGTTCCGCACTGATCCGAGCTCCGCCACTCCGCTGGCGGTCAACCTTCGGGTCGCGCGCTTCGATCGCGAGTTCCTGCGCGGCGGACTCGACGGACCGGTCGACTACGCCGTCGGTGCGCTGACCGGTTCCCGCTTTCACTTCACCGGCGAGGAGGTCGCCCGGGCCCAGTCCGCGTCGCTCGACCCGATTCCCGGGCTGGTCTCGCCCACGCCGAGTACCGCGACGCCGTGGGGAGTGCCCGGGTTCTTTCTCTCCGGTGCGTCATCGGGATTTCTCGCGTGGAATCATTATGGCGAGACCCGTACGCAGGTCGATCTCACCTACGGCGGCATCCGCCGGGTCGATCTCTACGCAGGCGGGCAGTTTTCCGCCCAGCAGGTGCGAACCTACCAGCGCGCGCTCGGCTATCTGCCCGTGGGCGGCGAGGTGCCTCCCCCGGCGATCTCCGCGTTTTCCCCGCGCGCCGCCGCCGCGTACCTGGAAGCTCAGGCGCGTGAGGCCGACATCGCCGTCACCGTCGGGCTGCGCTACGACCAGTTCGCGGCTGGCAGCAATGTTCCGGGCGAGACCCGGGGCGCGCAGCGGGCGGTGAGCCCGCGGCTCGCGGTCTCCAGCGTGCTGCACGGGGCGACGGTGGTGGTGAGCTATGGCCGGTTTACCCAGGCGCCGGACTACCAGTTCCTGGTCGACGCCGCGTTCGATGACACCACCCGTACCGGCCGCTTCCGCCGGGGGAATCCGGATCTCGGATTCGAGCGGGCGAGCCAGTACGAGCTGAGCGTCCGGGTCCGGCCGCTCGAGACGGTTGCACTCCGGGCCGGGGTGTACGTCAAGCGCCTCACGGGCCTGGTCGCCTCGGTGCCGCTCGGCGTCAACCCGGATTCGACCATTTTCGGTAACGCTGACGCGGGCACGGTGAAAGGCCTGGAGCTGCTGCTGGAGCGCGAGCTGCGGGGTGGCGTAGGCGTGCGGGTCGCCTACACCCTGCAACAGGCGCTGGCGACCGCGACGGATCCGTTTCTCCTGGATCGGCTCACCGTGGTGGACCCGTTCTCCGGCGACACCACCCGCCCCGCGCGGGCCGAGTTCCCCCTCGATTTCGACCGGCGCCAGACGCTCACGGTGATTCTGCGTGGCAGGACCTCCGGAGCCGCCGGACCGCGGCTCCTCGGCGTACGTCCGCTCGGCGGGCTGGAAGGCGCGCTCATTCTCCGGGCGCTGTCCGGGCTTCCCTACTCCCGAAGCGATAGCACCGGTTCACTTCCGGGCCTGCCCAACGCCTCGCGGCTGCCGTGGAGCTCGTCGCTGGATCTGCTGGTCCGTCGCCCGCTTCGGCTGGGCAGGTTGAACGGCGGGGTGTATTTCGACGTGCGCAATCTGCTGAACCGGCGTAACATCGTCGCCGTCCGGCGAGACACCGGGGTGCCGGAGCCCGGTGACGGCACGATCACCCAACTCGCGGAAACCGCCTACCAGGCCCACCCCGAGACCATCCCCTACGAGTCGGCGCGATACCGCGCCTACGCGGACCTGGACCACAACGGTTTCTTGGAGGGCCGGACGGAGTTGCTGCCCCTCTATCTGGCCGCTGCCCGCGACTACACCCAGCCGATCTTTGCCTATGGGGTCCCCAGGCTGGTCCGGCTCGGTGTCGAGCTGCTCTTCTGAGCGGTGCGCGGGGCGAGACGAGGCCGTCAGACCGGCGTGAACTCCCCCGCCTCCATCACCTGCTTCAAGCGGCGGAGGTCATCCGCTACCTGCCGCTCGGGGTCTTCGCCTGAAAGCTTGGCCACCGCCGAACCGAGCTTTCCGGCCGGTGGCGAGTAGCGCAGGATGACCCGAACCAGGGTGCCGCTCACCGTCGGGGTGAAGTGAACCGACCCGGCGTGGTCGACCTCGGAGCCCGGCAGCGATCGCCAGGCGATCAGCTCGTTCTCGATTTCGTTGTGGATCTCGGCATCCCACTCCACCCGCGTTCCGGCGGGGCCCTTGGCCACCCAATGGGAGAGACGGGCGTCGAGCACTCGCACTGATTCCAGGTTGTCCATGAACCGCGGCAGATTCTCGGAGTTGCGCCAGAAGCGGAAGAGATCCTGGCGCTGCCGGTTGATGGTGACCGACTGCTCCACCCTGATCCCCTCCCCCGCGCCGAGACTGGCCACCGGGCTGGTCCGCGCTTCGCCGAGGGCGGAGTTACGGCCCAGGGCGCGGTTCACCGGACAGCGCCCGGTGACCCCGCGCGCGAGGAGACTCCCGCCTAGCGGCAGCAGTACGCTCCGCAGCCGCGCTCGCCTGAGGCCTAAGCCCGCCAACACCAGTCCGGCGACGCCCGAGAGCCATCGCTCGGTGCGGCCAACGTTGATGCTCCCACGGGCCGACCGAGGCCGCTGTAGCTCCCACCCGCCGGAGCCGACGCCGTCGTACGTGGAAGTCATGGGTGTCCTTTGAGTCTCCAGGAAAAAATTCAGCCGGCCGCCGATTCCGCGGGAACCATCTGGTTGTATCGGCGCGCCGCGCGGTCGCCGAGCCAGGTGAGCCAGGAGGGCGAGATTGGTGACTGGCTTTCGCGCCCGCTGAAACGCGCGCCTGAGGTGGGGTCCATTCGGGGAAGCAGGCGGGCCGCGGCTGTGAGCGCCAGGCTCGTGAGCCCCGGCGCGACGCCATTGGCCACGGCCGCCAGCCGGGAGGAGAGAGGAAAGCGCGCCTCGGCGTCGCCCCGGGCGCAGGCGGCCAGGATAAGCCGGGCCGCGCGCTTCACCGAGATCGAGAGACCCGGCAGCGAGTCGGCGATGCTGAACCAGGCGTATTCGGCACGGTGCCGGCCGCGGAAGACGGCGTTGCGGGGGCTGCCCGTGCGCATCAGGCCGGGGACGACCGCCATGACGGTGATCCCCTCGGACGCGAGCTCGGCCCGGAGAGCCTGGGTGAGCCCCACGGCCGCGAACTTGCTCGCGCTGTAAGGAATCAGGTGGGGAACGCCGATCCTGCCGCCGACCGAGGTGATGTTCACGATCCTGCCGCTACCGCGCGCCCGCATCTCCGGCAACACGGCCAGGATGGTATGGAGCACACCCCAGAAGTTGGTGTCCAAGGCCTCCTGGTAATCCGCCACCGACATGGCCGCCGCAGGGCCGACCTCGACCGCCCCGGCGTTGTTGATGAGGACGTCTACCGGACCCAGCCGGGACCGCACCGTATCGATCAGCTGGCGAACCGATCCCTGGTCCCGGACGTCGCACGGCGTGGCGACGACGTCGGCTCCCCGGCTTCGGAGCAGCGACCGGGCCCGCTCGAGCGACGCGACGTTCCGGCCGCAGATCGCGACCCGGGCCCCATGCTCCGAGGCCAACTGCGCGAGCGCGAGCCCCAGGCCTCGAGAGCCGCCGGTGATGAGCACCGTCTGCCCGGCAATGTCGTATTCCGGCGGGCGCCGGCGGAGGCGCCAGGCCATGGTGGCGCAGGCGCCCGCCGCGATGAGCAGCCGCCGGCGACGCCTTCGAGTCTGCCTCAACTCCGTCACCTCACTTGCGCGGCCTGCGGCGCGGCTTGGCGGGCCGATCGGCCTTGGCGACCCCCCTCCCGTGCTGCTTGTCGTCCAGCGTGGCGCTCAGGCCGTCGCGGTGATCCGGATCCGCGACCTCGTCGGAGGGCGACGCGTAGTGGCGTCCCATGTGGTCTTCGTCCCGCGGGTCCTCCAGCTCGAGCTCCTCCGGCGCCTCGTCGCTCCCGGCCGTCTCTTCCAGGGCGAAGCGGCGGCGCTCGTCCTCCGACATGGTCGCGAAGTCACGACCCAGGTTCTTGGCCATGTGTATCACTCCTCACGGTACTCTCGAGCAAAGCCTTCATCCGCCCGAGGTCCTCGTTCAACTTGGCGCGCGGATCCGCCCCGAACAGCTCGGCCACGGCCGCGCCGGCACCGCCTCCGGGCGGGTTATAGCAGAGCCTGAAGTCGACGCGCGTGCCGGTTCCCTCCGAGCGGAAGCGGATGACGCCCGCGTTTTCCAGGGTCGAGCCGGGCTCGCTGCGCCAGGCGATCGCCTCGTTCGGCGTGTCCTGCGTCATGACGGCGTTCCATTCCACCGGTACGCCCACCGGCCCGCTCACCACCCAGTGCGACCGCCCACCGCCGAGATCCGCCACCGTCCGCACATTGGACATGAACAGGGGAAAGTTCTCGTAGTTGGTCCAGAAGGCGTACACCTGCTCCACCGGCGCTTCGATAAACAGGGTCTTCTGAATGTCGATGGTCCGCCGCCGCTCGGCTCGCGGCGGGCTAGCGTCGGACCGCCGCCTGCGGAGGCCACCAGCCAGCAGGCCCGCGCCTACCGTGCGGGTGGCGGAGCCAACCGCGCCGCGCCGGGAGAGCCCATATAAGGAAAGCGCACCGCCGGTCAGGGCGAGGAGCAGCTCGGCCAGCGAGCGCGGGTGCTGGGCTCTTCGCGAAAGGTTGGCGGCCTCCAGCCCACCGATGTCATCCAGCCGGCTGCCGTAGCGACGCACCGTCACCGGCTCGTTCAGGCCGTCCCGGGCGCGGGCCCGCCGTGCCGCACCGCGCTCCGGATCCAGAAAGTAGACCAGCCCGGCGCCGACCGCGGCACCACTCAGGAAATCTTTGGCTCCCATGGCGTGAAAGCTGGCTCTTCGGCGCGCCGCGGCTGTGATCGACCTCACAGAAGCCGGCGGGGACGTCGCCCCAGCCAGCAGGGGCGTTTCCCGCATCGACGGACTCTCCGTCCGACCTTACCTTTCAGCCGGTGCGCATTCACCCACACTGAAGGGAGTGCATGGCGTACATGGGGCTCACCTTTCTGGCGATCGGACTTGCGGCCGGTGTCCTCTCGGGACTCTTCGGTATCGGCGGCGGGCTCCTCATCGTGCCGACCCTCGTCGCCATCGCGAACTTCTCGACCAAGACCGCGCTTGGCACCTCGCTCGCCTCGCTGCTGCTGCCGGTCGGACTCCTTGGCGCCTATGCGTACTATCAGAACGGCCACGTGGATATCCGCGCCTCGCTGCTCATCGCCCTGGGCCTGTTCCTCGGGGCCGGCCTCGGCGCCCGCGTCTCCGAGGTGCTCCCGGTGATCACGCTGCAGCGATTGTTTGCCGTGTTCCTGGTCGCCATGGCCGTGCGGCTTTGGATTCATGCGGGAGGTTGATATGGACGGGAGGTTGGTATGGAGCTGAACAGCCCGGCCTTCCGGCAGGGTCAGCCGATCCCGGCCGGCTTCACCTGCGATGGGGACGACCGCTCGCCCACGCTCGAGTGGACCGGCGCCCCCGGGGACACCCGAAGCTTCGCCCTGATCTGCGACGACCCCGATGCTTCCCGTGGCATGTGGGTGCACTGGGTGATCTTCAATCTGCCGGCCGATGCGGTCGAGCTCGAGGAGGGCGTGCCTCCGCTTCCCCAGCTCCCGTCCGGGGCGCGCCAGGGGAACAACGACTGGAGCCGCCCCGGGTACGGCGGGCCCTGTCCGCCGGCAGGCAATCCCCATCGATACTTCTTCCGGCTCTACGCGCTCGACGCGGTGCTCAATCTGGCTCCGGGCGTGAGCCGGGCCGATCTTCAATCGGCGATGTCCGGCCATGTCCTGGCCGACACCAGTCTCATGGGGACCTATCAGCGCCGCGCGCGCTGAGCCGGAACGAGTTCCTCCATGGACGCAGCCCGGATCTCCAGCACTCGAGCCGCCCTCCTCGGCTTCGTGCTCCTCTCGGGCTGCGGTGGGCGTCCTCCCGGACCCGGGGCCAATCCCCTGCCCAAGCCGGCCGCCACCGCCAAGCTGACCGACACCAGCGGCAAACAGATCGGGCTCGCGATTTTCACCGTCACCGACACCGGGACGACGGTGGGTATCAGCATCGCCGGGCTCGCGCCGGGGCTGCACGGCCTTCACATCCACGAGGTGGGCCGGTGCGCGCCGCCGGATTTCGCCTCCGCCGGGGGCCATTTCAACCCGACCGCCCGCCACCATGGCCTCAAGAACCCGGAGGGACCCCACCTGGGTGATCTGCCCAACCTGCTGGTTCAGGCGGACGGCTCGGCGGACACCAGCTTCTCGCTCGATCCCAGGCTCCTCAGGCCGGGGCCTCTCTCACTGCTGGACTCGGCCGGCACCGCGCTGGTGGTCCACGCGGACCGCGATGACCAGCGCAGCGATCCGAGCGGCGGCTCCGGTGCCCGGATCGCCTGCGGCATGATCGCGCCGGGGTGAGATGCCCAGCCTGCTCCGGCTCACCGACCGCGGTCTCTACTGCGAGGCCGGCGACTTTCACGTGGATCCGTGGGGCGCGGTGCCACG
>JBJMOX010000192.1:0-3885 GCA_045803515.1 Gemmatimonadales bacterium | reverse complement strand
GCGACGGTCCAGAGTGTCACACGGGTCATTGGTGAAGTCCTCCGGCGTGGCTCACCCTCAGCGGTGTTCCAGGAGTGACCGGTAATATACTGGCCGCCCGGACGTGGAGCTTCAGGGGTTGCGGAGCCCACGCTCTCCGCCGGCTATCTCCGGGGCGGACGTCAGGCAGGTCAGGTGCGGCGAATCGGGCGGCGGCTTGGTCTTGTCGAGCCAGAGCGTATAGACCTCCCGCCCGGAGCCCGAGGCATTCACCGTGAACACGCTGAGGCGCTCTCGCCCGGTGCCGGCCATGACATCGAGGCGCATGAACCCGCTCGCGCGCATGGCCAGCAGCGTGTTCAATCCTCGGGTGACCGGCCCGGTATGTCCGTAGACCCCGCCCCCGCTCACCACGGAGTAGCGTCCACCGCCGCCCCGGAGCACCTGAAGCCCGTGATCGTGTCCCGCCGCGTAGAGCAGAGGCCGATGCGCGGCAAAGGCACTGTCGAACCCTGCGCGCATCCGGCAATTCTGCGGGCCGGAGAGATCCTGGGGTGAATATCCCCCCATGCGACTGAGGGGGACGATCGATCCGAGGACCGGGAACGGCACCAGGAACCATCGTCTCACCGCCGTGAGGGGGAAGAGGTGCGTCCTCCAGTCGAAGAACCCGCCATGCTCGCCGCCGCTCAGCATCGGGTGGTGGGCGGCGACCACGACGTCCCGGTCTCCCGCGGTGCTCAGCGCCGCCGCGATCGAATCCTCCACCTGTCTCTCGGTGCCGTCTCTGGGGCACTCCCCCTCACCCGACCGGGGGTGCTTCCGGGGGTGCAGCCACCACTGAGTGTCCAGGATGAGGAGGCGCAGGTACCGGCCGAGGTCACGCACGGCCGGTCCGGGACAGGCCCGGCCAGGCAGGAGCACGAGTCCGGAGTCCGCGTACGCCCGGGGGAAGCCTGCCGCGCGAGAGAAGCTGTCGACGTGCTCCCGGACAAACTCCTCCTGCGCCAGGATCGCGGCCTTGCCACCCGCCGTGTGCTTCGCCCAATCGTGGTTGCCGGGCAGCAGGATGCCCGAGACTCGGTTCCGCAGGAGCACGTCCAACTGCGCGCTCAACCGCCGCTCGTCCTGAGCCCGCCTCGGAGCGCCCTTCGGGGCCATGCCGTAGGGGTACACGTTGTCGCCCAGGAAGAGCACGAAACTCTTGGCAGGCTCCGCCGCGATCTGGCGCGACAGCTCGGCGAGGACCGGCTCGCCGCCGGGCGCCGGCTTGCCCGCATCCCCGATGAGGAAGAGCCGGGTCTCCAGCTGCTCCAGCGCGATGGCCGCCTCCGGCTTCTCGCCGGGGAGCAGCCCCCTGGCACAGGCCAGCATACCCAGCGACCCGGCCAGCGCGGCAGCGGTCACCTGAGGGGTCAATCGCGGCCACCGGAGGAATCTCCTCACCGCCGGTAGGTGTATCCGGTGAGCGTCGCACGTCCGCCGCCGCCTTCGTCGCTGATGAGCATGGTGCGGTCCTGAGCGAATGCCAGGCCTTCCGGCTGGTGGTGGAGCTTGGGTTTGAGGGCCTTCCCCGCGACCAGCTCGCCGCTCGGGGAGACCTCGATGATCCGCCGCTGAGGGCCGGCGATCAGGACCAGGGCGCCCGATTCCGGTGCGACCGCCACGGCGGAACCGTGAAACTGGCTGACGCCGGTGACCCGCGCCACGAGACTCTCCGGCACCCTGAGCCGAGGGGACGGGTCGAGTCGCCGGGTATCGATGGACCACCCGAGCACCACGATCTGGCGGCGCCACGCTTTGGGATAGGCGTGCTTGCACAGCAGCAGCAGCGAGTGGGTCGAACCGTCGTAGGTCAGCCCTTCGAGCTCACAGGAGCGGGACAACCCGGTGTCGAACGCCCGGTAGGGGACGCGCTCGCCGTCGCGTCCCTCGTGAAACTCCACCAGCACCCCGTTGCTGGAGAGCAGAAAGAATCGGTCGCCGACGATCTGGATGTCTTCGAAGTCGCCGGTCACCACGTCCGGCTTGGGCCGCTTGCCCATGTACGGCTGCATGGCGGGACCGAAGGCCAGGGCGAACCGCTTGAGGATGCGGCCGGTCCGGGGGTCCAGCTGCCAGATGATTCCCCGCTCGTCGCCGTGCGCGAAGAGCCGGCCGTCCGGACTGAAGGCCAGTCCGGAGATCTCGTCCAGTTCCCGGGACAGCTCGACATGCCATGCGGGCGGGTCGTCGAACCGATAGTGCGCGAGCGTCGAGGCCGGGAACGGAATTGGGGCGATGAACATCGCCACCATCGCCCACCGGGCCAGGTCAGAGGCGCGGCTCACGCGCGAGGTTGTGGCCATCGTCCATCAGTACCCGAAGCCTGCCCGCAGATAGAGCGCGGTCCGGCCATCGCCCCGGGCCAGCGACACCGTGATGGCATTGGCCGGATCCAGGAAGGCAAACCAGAGCCCCCCGCCCACGCCGGTGTGCCAGGTGTCGGATGATTCCCCCTCGAGATAGACCCGTCCCACATCGGCCAGGCCGAAGACGCCGAAGTCGCCCGGCAGCACCACGAAGAATCGGCCCAGCCGGAGCCGGAGCTCCGCGTTCCCGTAGAGGGCCGCGTCGCCGGCGTAGCGCTGCTCTCGGAGCCCGCGGACCGTCGCGGCGCCGCCGACGAACGCGGACTCGAAGAAGGGGAAAGTGCCCCAGACCTTCTTGCCGCCTGCTCTGAGCGCCAGGGTGGGACCGAACGTGGTGTGGGGCGTGAGGTACGTCCCCACCTCGCCATGCACCTCGCCGAAGGTCTCCACCACGTCCCACACCGCGGGATAGAGGCTGCCGCCCGCCGAGAACTCGACCCCGCGACTGGCGGCCGCGTCGCGGTCCCGGTTGTCCCACTCGAGGCCGGCCGTGGCACCGACCTCCCCAAAGTTGCCGATGCCGTACGGTTGAAGTTGAGTGATGAACCGTCCGCTCTCCTGCTCGGTGTGAACGTACTTGAGCTTGGGCCCGATGGTGAATGCGCCCTGACTGCCCACCGGGAAGCTGATGGACGGCTCGACCTGATACTGCTGCTGCGGCACGCGGTAGAAGGAGTCCGAGCCCACCCTCGGGGTCTCGTTGCCGAAGCCGAAAAAGCGGACCACCTCGATTCCCGAGCCACGGAGGAACAGGTTGGTGCGCACCCGCGAGTTGACCCGGCGGAACTCGCCATTGAACTCTGCGCGGAAGGCCTGGGCACCGGTGGCGTAGCCGACCCGGGCACCAATCTTGGAGCGGTAGGGACTCTTTCGAAAACCGAAGTCGTAGCGGACCAGCCCGCCACCGAAGAAGAAGCCCACCTCCGGCCCCGAGCTCATCCACGGCCGGAACCGCCAGAACCCGCCCCAATCTCTCGGTGGATAGGGTGTGGTATCGCTGAGCTCGAAGTCCCGGTAGGGTCGCCGGTCGAGCGGCACGTGACGGATGCCGGCTGTCTGGTTCGCGCCGCGCGAGTCGTAGAACCTGGTGTGCCCCGCCCGGGAGGAGTCGAGGACCCGGTCGTCGCCGCCGCCTCCGATGACCCTGAGAAGCGGCGCGCCGCCCGCCTCTCCGGTGATGAGCACGGCATCGTCTCCGCCCTGGAGATAGAGCCGGACCTCCCTGGTGTCGGCGCGATCGAAGCGGCGGTGATAGAGCGGAGCGCCGTGCTCGTCCTTCGCGGCACGGACGGTGACGTCCAGGATCCGGTCGGCCGGATGGGTGACCTCGACCCGCTCGGGCTTGTCGGTCGCGTGCACTTCCACGTCGGCCCCGAGCAGGCGATAGAACCGTCGCGCCGCGCCGGGCAGCCGGTCGCGCCGGCTCGTGAGGGCGGCCGCCAGCCACTGCTGATTCTTGACCCGGATCTCGGGCGGAAGGTGCTGCACGGCGTGG
>JBJMOX010000024.1:0-26604 GCA_045803515.1 Gemmatimonadales bacterium | reverse complement strand
TCCGGGCAACAGACTGCTTCCGCTCGGCGGGTAGGGTAGGTTCGGGGCTCACTAGGAGTATCCTCAGCAAAGGATAAGCCAAGGTGGGAAGGAAGGGAAAGACGGGAAGGTCGGGAGGTCTTTTCCCGTCCTTCCCGTCTTTCAGCGTTCCTCATGCCGAAGGCGGGACTCGAACCCGCACGGGCTTGCGCCCACTGCGCCCTGAACGCAGCGCGTCTACCAGTTCCACCACTTCGGCGAAGCGCGCATAGTAGCGGCCCGGAAGTGCCGGGTCAACCCGGCCCGTTGACCCACCCGAAGTGCTGGCCTATCCTTTGCTTGAGAATGCTGACGTGACTCGCGAGACTCCCCCGCCCGATGAGCGCAAGCAGTCGGTCGCCCGGAACCCGAAGGCGACCCACGACTACCACATTCTCGAGACGTGGGAGTCGGGCATCGTGCTGACCGGAACCGAGGTCAAGTCGCTCCGCAACGGGAAGGCCTCGATCAAGGAGGCGTACGCCCGGGTGCGGAGAGGCGAGGTGTTCCTGGAAGGCATGAATATCACGCCCTACGAGCAGGGCAATCGTTACAACCACGATCCGGTGCGCTCCCGCAAGCTGCTGCTCCATCGCCGCGAGATCGAGAAGCTCATCGGCGCCGTGGAGCAGCGGGGCCTGACCCTGGTGCCGCTGGAGCTCTACTTCAAGAACGGACGGGCCAAGGTGGTGCTGGCCCTCGGCCGGGGCAAGAAACAGCACGACAAGCGGGAGGACCTCAAGCGGCGGGCCGAGGAGCGGGAGATGGCCCGGGCGGTCTCGGTCCGGGGCCGCCGATGATCGTGACCCTCGTCCTCCTGGCCGGGCTGTACGGCGAAACCCTTCCGCGCGAGGTGACCGTGAGCGCGGGCCGGGGAGACACCCGGGTGCCCGTGAGCCTGGATGCGTCCGGCGCGCCGGTGCTGCCGGCGGCGCGGCTCCTGGCGGCGCTGAGCGGCACGGTCCGGCTCGACAGCGGCTGGGCCGAAGTGACGGTGGCGCAGCAGCCGTTCCGTTTCCTGGTCGGCGCCCCGCTGTACGTCTTCAGCCGCCAGCTCCTGCCGCTGGCCTCAGCGGCCTCGCTCTCCGGAGACAGCCTGTTTCTCCCATACCAGTTCGTGGCCGAGATTCTGCCGTATTATCTGGGAGAGCGCTACCGCTACGATGGTCGCACGGGCCGGCTGCGTGATCTCGGCGTAAGCAAGACGAGGGCAACGGGCCCGCGAGCCGTCGCGCGACTGCCCAACGGACTTCGGCCCGGCCACGTCGTGACGATCGATCCCGGTCATGGCGGCGTCGATCCGGGCAATCCGGGCGTCTTCTTCCCCCGGGGTACTCACGAGAAGAATGTGACCCTCCAGGTGGGGATGCTGCTGCGGGACGAGTTGCGGCGGCGGGGCGTCGGCGTCACCATGACCCGGACCACCGACACGCTGATCGCGTTGGGCGACCGGGGTGGCTTCTGCACCGAGTCCTGCGACCTCTTCGTGAGCCTACATGTGAACTCACTCGCGCGCCGGCCCCGTTATACCGAGGTCCGCGGCTATGAGACCTTCTTCCTGGCCGAGGCCAAAACCGAGGACGCGGCCCGCGTGGCCAAGATGGAGAACGACGCCGTGCGCTTCGAGACCGACCAGTCCGATATCGGTACGGTCGGGGGACTCGACTTCATCCTCAAGGACCTGCAGCAGAACGAGCACCTCCGGGAGTCCGCCAGGGTGGCGGAGCTGGTACAGAAGGATCTCGGAACCGTGCATCCCGGCGAGAGCCGTGGAGTGAAACAGGCCGGATTCATGGTGCTGACCACTGCCCGCAGGCCCGCTATCCTGGTCGAGATGGGATACAGCACCAATCCGGAGGACGGCCGGTTCCTGACCGGGCGTTCCAGCCAGAAGGCCATGGCGTCGGCGATCGCCGACGCCATCATCGAATACCTTCGGGAGTACGAGCGGAAGACGGAGATCTCGGCCGACTCGGGGGCCCGGCGGTGAAGGCGAGAGAAGGACTGCTCGGGGGGCTCGCCCTGCTGCTGCTCACCGGGTGCGTCTACTACAACGGGATGTACAACGCCAATCGACTGGCCCGGTCGGCCCGAAAGGCCGAGCGCGAGGGGCGCACGTTCGAGGCCACCAGTCTCTGGGGGCAGGTCGTCACCCGGGCCGAATCCGTCTCTGTTCGCCACCCCGACAGCAAGTACGCCGATCAGGCTGCCGTCCTGCGCGGCGTGGCACTCGCCCGGCTGGGCCAATGCGCCTCGGCGATGGGGCCGTTGGGCCACGCCGCGCTGCTCGCTACCGGAACCGAGCTTGCGGAAGAGGGTGCCCTGGCCCTGGGGCGGTGCAGCCTTGAAGCGGGGGACGCGGGCGCGGCCGATCTCGCGTTCAATCAGGTGATCGACAGCCGCAACCCCGCGCGCCGGCGGGAAGCCCGGGTGCAGCACGCCCGGGCGCTCCGGCTCGTGGGGCGCTACCCGGAGGCGCTCGCCCTCCTGCAGGAGGCCAAGGATTCCGGAGCGCGTGAGGATCTCTTCCTGGCGCTGGCCGGCGCGGGGCACACCGCCGAGGCGTTTGCGCTGGCGGATAGCCTGATCGCTCACGCCGATTCGACCCGGATCTGGGACACGCTCATCGACGCGCTGGCGCGGCAGAATCCTACCCATGCCTCTCTCCTGGTCGACCGTCTGATCGCGGTGCGGTCGCCCGCGCCGTCCACACGGTCGCGGTGGCTGCTGCAGGACGCCGATCGGCTCGCCCTCTCCGATTCGGCGCGAGCAAAGACCCGGCTCGAGCAGGCGGTGCGTGCTGGGCGCCAGACCCAGGACGGCCGCCGGGCCAAGTTGCGGCTGATTCGTGGCTCGCTCGCCCGGGTTCGCTCGCTGGCCGAGCTGCGGTCGGTGAGTGACTCCCTCGAAGCCGAGAGCCAAGGCGTCGCGGATGAGGAGGCCTCGCCGCTCCGCCTTACCGTCGACCGGGTGCTCGCCCTGGCGGATTCCACCGACACCCTCACACCGCAGGCGGACCTGCGCCTCTTTCTGGTGGCGGAAACAGCCCGGGATCTGCTTGGGGCACCGACGCTGGCCGCAACCCTCTTCCGCCGCATCGTGGAGCAGTTACCCACCTCGCCCTACGCCCCGAAGGCGCTCTTCGCGGCCCAGCAGCTGGATTCCGCGTGGGCCGACACAGCGCAGGCACTCCTCGCGGAGCGCTACGCCGACAGTCCCTACCTGGCCGTGCTCCGCGGGGAAGAGGCACCGGAGTACCGGTTGCTGGAAGATTCCCTCCGCACCTTTGCCGCGACCCAGGCGGTCCCGCGCCGCACCGGCCGCGTCCTGCGCCGGCCGGTCGATACGGACCGAGGGCCGGGCGTGACCCCTCGGCGGCGTCCCGGCGTTAGCGACAGCCTGAAAGCCACCGATCGGCCGACGGGCCGGGCGCGGCCCGAGCCGTGAACTCCGCCGGCGAGCGTTCCAGGACGCTGCTCGGCCGCCGCTTTCAGAACCCGCTCATTCTCGCCGCCGGTACCGCCGGCTTCGGTCGCGAATTGGATGGCGTGATCGATCTCGACCGGTTGGGCGGACTGGTCACCAAGGCCGTCTCGCTCGAGCCTCGACGGGGCAACGCTCCGCCGCGAGTGGCGGAGTTCCGAGGCGGGATGCTCAACTCGGTGGGCCTGGCGAATCCCGGGCTGGAGCAGGTCCGCGCGGATCACCTCCCGTGGCTGGCCTCACACCTCTCACGAGCTCACGTGCTGGTCAATGTGGTAGGCTCTACCGTCGAAGAGTACGGCGCGGTGGTGAGCGGCCTCGACGGCCACTCAGGGGTGGCCGCCTTCGAATTGAATCTCTCATGTCCCAATACCAGCGCGGGCGGAATCGAATTCGGGGCAGACCCCGAGTGCGTTCGGCGCATCGTCTCCCACTGCCGTGCCCGCACCCGGCTGCCCCTCGTGGCCAAGCTGTCCCCGGTCCTGCCTGACATCGGGGGAATGGCCCTGGTCGCCCGGGACTCGGGCGCGGATGCCATCTCGGTCGTGAACACAGTTCCCGGCCTCCTCCTTGCGGGGGACGGGGCTGCCCGGCTGGGGCACGGGAGCGGTGGACTGAGCGGTCCGGGGCTGCTCCCGGTCGGGCTCCTTGCCGTTGCTCGGGTCGTGGAGCGGACCGGGGATCTGCCGGTGATCGGGGTCGGGGGCGTCCGCTCGGCGGCCGACGTGCGACACTATCTCCGGGTCGGCGCTTCGCTCGTGGGCATCGGTACCGCCGCCCTGGCCGATCCGCGGTTGCCGGAACGCATCGTCCGAGACCTGGAGCGTGGGAATGGCTGAGGTGATCATCGCCCTGGATGTCCCGAGCGGTCCTGACGCGCTCCGCCTCCTCGATCGGGTGCCGGAGGCCCGATGGGCCAAGGTCGGTTCCATCCTGATGACCCGCGAGGGACCCGACCTGGTCCGGGCCCTGGTGGAGCGCGGGCTTCGGGTCTTCCTGGATCTCAAGTGGCATGACATCCCCAACACGGTCGCCGAGGCGGTAGGCTCGGCGCGAGAGCTCGGCGTCGCCATGGCCACGGTGCACACCCTCGGCGGCGCCGCGATGATGGAGGCTGCCGCCTCGAGAGCGGGGACCGATCTCGAGCTGGTTGGCGTCACGGTGCTCACCTCGCACGACGCCGCGTCGTACGCCCGGGCACTGGGGCGCCCGGAGGTGGATCTGCTGGAGGAAGTGGAACGGCAGGCGGAGCAGGCGGCTCGATGCGGACTCGCGGGGGTCGTCTGCTCGGCTCGCGAGGTTGCCGCCGTCCGGCGCCGGCTGGGACCACGGGCTTGGATCGTGGTGCCCGGCATCCGGCGAGGCTCGGATCCGGAGGCGGACCAGGTCCGGGTGGCGACCGCGGCCGAGGCCGTGGCATCCGGCGCCACCCATCTCGTGGTCGGCCGGCCGGTGCTCCAGGCCCGTGACCCGGGGGCCGCGTTCCGGGGCTTCCTGGAGGAGGCACAGTGCGTCGGTTCCTGATTCTGCTGGCCTTGGTGCTGCCCCTCACGGCTCTCGACGCGCAGGAACGCGGCCTGGCGCAGGCGGCTGACCAAGCCCGGCGGGCCTGGCTGAGCCACGATGCGGCCGGCTTCGTGTCCCAGAGTCCCCGGCTGGTGCTGCAGCTCCCCGGCGCCGATCCGTCGGACGCACTGGGCCCCGCGCAGTCCGCGGCCCTGATCTCGAACTTTCTGTCTCAAGCCCAGGAAGTGGAGATCGTGGTGCGGGCGGCACGCGAGGTGGAACCCGGGCGAGGATACGTCGAGCTGCAACGGCGCTACCGGGTAGCCGGCACCCAGGATGTGCGGGAGCAGAGTCTGCTTCTGGGTTACCGGCTGGAGCCATCGGGGTGGAGCCTGGTGGAGCTCCGAGTGGTTGGCCTCTAACCAGGTCTGGTATCGGGTTGCGGGAAAGCGTGAGAACGGGTGGCGTGAGGCGGTCCGGATGCTATACTAAGGCATGGCAAAGAAACCGAAGAAACCCGAGAGCGAGAATGTCAACGAGGCGGTTCTCCCCGAATCCGAACCCGCGGCGGAGAAGTTGGTGACGGCCGCATTGAAAGACAACCCGCTCCACAAGCCGTCCTAGTTACCGAGCGGAAGCCCGGCCCTGAAGCACAACGGGGCGACCGCTACTGGTCGCTTCCCTTCCGGATGATCTTCCTCTAAGCCCCCCTCCTTGCATCACTTCCCTGGCCCTTCTATATTGGGAAGCTAGTCCCTAACCTGCCCGGAGAAACTGTGAAGGTTCGTTCCAGCGTCAAGCCGATTTGCGAGCACTGCAAGGTCGTCAAGCGACAGGGCGTTGTCCGCATCATCTGCAAGCGCAATCCCAAGCACAAGCAGCGGCAAGGCTGATCATGGCGCGTATCGCAGGCGTGGACCTTCCGCGCGAGAAGCGCGTCGAAGTCGCCCTTACCTACATCTACGGGATCGGCCGCCCCACCAGCAGCCGCCTTCTCAGCGAGACCGGCGTGAGTCCCGATACCCGGGTCCGGGATCTTTCGGACAACGAGGTAGCCCGGCTGCGCCAGATCATCGAACGCTCGGTCAAGGTGGAAGGTGCCCTCCGCACCGAGATCGCGATGAACATCAAACGTTTGATGGACATCGGCAGCTATCGGGGCATCCGCCACCGCCGGGGGCTCCCGGTCCGCGGCCAGCGGACCCACACCAATGCGCGGACCAAGAAGGGCCCGCGCCGGGCCATCGCCGGCAAGAAGAAAGTGACGAAGAAGTAGATGACTGCTCCCGTCCCTGCCAAGGCGCCCAGCGCCAAGCGCTCCAAGAAGGTGGTCGAGTCCGAAGGCATCGCCCATATCGCGGCGACCTTCAACAACCTGCTGATCACCATCACCGATCTGCGGGGGAACACCCTGGCCTGGGGGTCCGCGGGCAAGGCCGGGTTCAAGGGCTCCAAGAAGTCCACTCCGTTCGCCGCTACGGTCGCCGCCGAAAACTGTGGACGCGAGGCGATGAACCTCGGACTCCGCCGGGTGCACGTCCGGGTCCAGGGCCCGGGCAGCGGGCGCGAGTCGGCCATCCAGGCGTTGGCCTCGGTCGGGCTGCGCGTCGTGTCCATCCGGGACGTCACGCCCATTCCTCACAACGGGTGCCGTCCCCCGAAGAAGCGGCGGGTCTGAGCCATGTCGAGATACGTCGGACCAAGCTGCCGCCTCTGCCGCCGCGAGGCCACCAAGCTGTTTCTCAAGGGCACCAAGTGCCTCACCGAGAAGTGTCCCGTCGAGCGCCGCGCCTATGCGCCGGGCCAGCACGGTCAGACGGGTGGGCGCCAGCGCAAGGCCTCTGAGTACGCCAAGCAGATGCGGGAGAAGCAGAAGGTGAAGCGGATGTACGGCCTCTCCGAGCGCCAGTTCCGCAACACCTTCGAGGACGTGACGCGGGAGCCCGGGGTCAAAGGCACCAACCTCCTCGTCGCGCTCGAGAGCCGGCTGGACAACGTGGTCTACCGGCTGGGCTTCGCCTCCAGCCGCAAGGCCGCGCGCCAGCTCATCACTCACGGACATATCGAGGTGAACGGCCACCGGGTCGACATCCCCTCCTACCGGGTCATCCCGGGCGAGGAAGTCCGGGTGGGAGCGTCCAGCCGGGAGAACGTCTCGGTGAAGCTGGCCCAGGAGAGCGCCTCCCGCGGCCAGCCGGTCTCGTGGCTCTCGGTGGACACCGACAAAGCGTCCGGCCGACTGCTGGAGCGGCCGACCCGCGATGCGATCCCGATTAATGCCCAAGAACAGCTCATCGTCGAGCTCTACTCGAAGTGACCATGACCATTGACCTGACCGGGTTGGTCCGCCCCCACCTCGTCGAGATGACGAAGCGGGACGACAACCCCAACGCCGCCGAATTCCGTCTCCAGCCGCTGGAACGGGGCTTCGGCTACACGCTGGGCAATTCGTTGCGCCGGCTTCTGCTCTCCAGCCTTCGCGGCAGCGCCGTCTGGGGCTTCCGCCTGGATGGCGTGGTGCACGAGCACCAGACCGTTCAGGGCGTGCTGGAGGATGTGCACCAGGTCGTGCAGCGGCTCAAGGCCCTGACGCTGGTGCTGGCCGAGGACGTCGACGAGGCCGTGCTCCACATTCGCCGCGAGGGCGCCGGGCCGGTCTACGCCCGCGACATCCAGGAGCACGGCTCGGTGACCGTCAAGAACCCCGACCACCTGCTGTTCACCCTCCAGGACGACCGCGAGGTCAGCATGGAGCTGTACGTGAACAAGGGCCGGGGGTACGTCGAGGCGGAGATGCACCCCGCCGACCGCTCGTTGCCGGTCGATCTGGTCCGCATCGACGCGATCTACAACCCGGTCCGCCGGGCGAACTTCGCGGTCGCCGAGACCCGCGTCGGCCAGCGCACCGACTATGACCGGCTCACAGTGTCGGTCGAGACCAACGGGACCATCACCCCGGAAGACGCCATCGCCTACGCGGCGGCGCTCGCCCAGGTCCATTTCCAGTACTTCGTCGACTTCGGCAAGGTGCCCACGATGCGCGATGGCGGCGCCGGCGCTGCCGTGGCCGGCGGGGCCAACCTGCGGCAGCGGCTGAGCCGCCCGATCGACGACTTCGGGCTCTCGGTGCGGTCGCTCAATTCGCTCAAGAACTCGAACATCCGCACCCTCAAGGACCTGGTCGAGTTCTCCGAGGACGACCTGCTCAAGGTCAAGAACGTGGGCGAGAAGGCACTGGGCGAGATCGCCGAGCTGCTGCAGCGTGAAGGGCTCAACTTCGGGATGGCGTTCGAGGAAACCGACGGCGAGCTGCGGGTGCTGCGTCCCGGCGTACCGCCGATGGCTCAGCCCTCGGCCGGAGCAGGAGAGGTCTTCTAATGCGGCACCGGGCCAAGGGACGCCAGCTCTCCCGCACCTCGACGCACCGGCGGGCCATGCTGAACAACATGGCCACCAGTCTGTTCGATCACGGACGGGTGATCACCACCGAGGCCAAAGCCAAGGAGCTCCGCCCGTTCGCCGAGAAGCTGATCACCCTGGCCCGGCGCGGGGACCTGCACGCGCGCCGGCTGGTCGAGCGGAAGATCAAGGATCGCGCAATCCTGTCGCGGCTGTTCGCTGAGATCGGCCCGCGCTTCGCTGCCCGGCCGGGCGGCTACACCCGGATCCTCAAGCTGGGGCACCGCGCCGGCGACGGCGCGGACATCGCCCGCATCGAGCTCCTGTCCGAGTGACCAGACCGGCGAGCCGCCGAAACGACGAAGGGGACCCTCGGGTCCCCTTTTTTTCAGCTGGCCTTCTTGATCCGGTTACTCTTCAGGCACTGCGTACACACTCGGACGCGCTTGGGCGCACCATCGACCATGACGCGCACCGTCTGCAGGTTGGGATACCAGCGCCGCTTGGTGCGGTTGTTCGCATGGCTCACGTTGTTGCCGGTGACCGGCCCCTTGGCGCACACGGTACAGACCCGTGCCATAGATCCACCCTCGGAAAATCGCTGACGAACTCGCTGCGGAAGCGCGTTGGAAACCGCTAAACATAATGGGCCCAAGCTCATGACACAACCTCTCCGATACCCGTCTCATGCCTAAGGCGCTGATCACCGGAGTGACCGGACAGGACGGCTCCTACCTCGCCGAGCTGCTGCTCGACAAGGGATACGACGTGGTGGGTGTGGTGCGGCGTACCAGCCACCACAGCTACGAGCGAATCGAGCACCTGCTCGACCGGATCGAGGTGGTCGCGGCCGATCTGCTGGACCAGCACTCCCTCCCGATCGTGCTGCAGGAGGCCCGTCCCGACGAGGTCTACAACCTGGCCGCGCAGTCCTACGTGCCCACGTCGTGGAGCCAGCCGGTGCTCACCGGCGAGTTCACCGCGCTCGGCGTCACCCGTATTCTGGAAGCGATCCGTCTGGTCCATCCGGTAGCACGCTTCTATCAGGCGAGCTCGTCCGAGATGTTCGGCAAGGTGACCCAGACCCCCCAGCGGGAGGAGACCCCGTTCTATCCCCGCTCCCCCTACGGGGTGGCCAAGGTGTATGGCCACTGGATTACGGTGAACTATCGCGAATCGTACGGCCTCTACGCCGTCAGTGGGATCCTGTTCAACCACGAGTCGCCCCGGCGCGGGATCGAGTTCGTCACCCGGAAAGTCAGCGACGGGGTCGCCCGCATCAAGCTGGGCCTGGCGTCTGAGCTCCGCCTGGGAAACCTGGACGCCCGCCGCGACTGGGGATTCGCCGGAGACTACGTCGAGGCGATGTGGCGGATGCTGCAGCGTGAGGCGCCCCAGGATTACGTGGTGGGCACCGGCGAGGCCCACAGTGTCCGGGAGCTGGTGGAGATCGCCTTCTCGCACGTCGGGCTCGACTGGCGGAAGCACGTCGTCAGCGATCCCCGGCACTACCGGCCGGCGGAGGTGGACATCCTGATCGCCGATCCATCCAAAGCCTGCCGTGAGCTCGGGTGGACACCCACGGTCGGCTTCCGCGAGCTGGTGACCATGATGGTCGACTCCGATCTCGACCGGCTTGGCAGGAGCCACCCCTCGTGAGAGTACTGGTCACCGGAGCCGACGGCTTCGTTGGCCGCCACCTGGTGCGCTGGCTGCTGCAGGAAGGAGACGAGGTTGCGGCGGCGTGCCGCCCCGGGGGTCCCGTGGTCGAGTGGGCCAGCGCCGGTGCGGCGTACGCGGCGCCAGAGATACTCCGGTTCGAGATCACCGACCACGAGTCGGTGCGCTCCACTCTGGCCTGGCGGCCGGACGCGATTGCCCACCTGGCGGCGGTGGCATCCACTCGGGAGGCGAGTGACGATCCGGGCGGCGCATGGACGGTAAATGCCGCGGGAACGGCCCGGGTGCTGGCAGCGGCTGCCGACCTTCGCGAGCGGGGGCTCGCCGACCCGCTGGTGCTCATCGTCTCCACCGGAGAGGTCTACGGCCTGGCGCGTCCCGCGCCGCGAGCGGCCCGGCTCGCGCCGCGAGTGGAGACCGATCCCCTTCTGCCGCTCTCATCGTATGCCGCCAGCAAGCTCGGCGCCGAGGTGGCGGCGCTGGCGCAGTGGCGCCGCACCGCGCTCCGAGTGGTGATCGCGCGTCCATTCCCCCATACGGGGCCGGGGCAGGCGCCCGAGTACGTGGCGCCCGCGCTGGCGCGCCGGCTGCGCGAAGCCCGGCGCAGTGGCGCGACCACCGTGCCGACCGGGAACCTCGAACCGGTGCGAGACCTGCTCGACGTCCAGGACGTGGTCGAGGCTTACTCCGCGCTGCTCCGCCGGGGGGTGCCGGGCGAGGCGTACAACATCGCCCGGGGAGAGGGGCTCTCCGTGGCGGACCTCTTCGCCCGCCTGGCCCAGCTCATCGGCGTGGACGTCCGGCCGGGGCCGGATCCGTCGCTCCGCCGGGCCAGCGACATTCCCCACCTGGTGGGTGATTCGACTAAACTCCGGCGCGCCACGGGATGGGCGCCGTCGATCTCACTGGATGAGACACTGCGGAGACTGGTGGATGCCGAAGCGGACTGACCTGGAAACGATTCTCCTCATCGGCTCGGGGCCCATCGTCATCGGGCAGGGGGCCGAGTTCGATTACTCGGGCACCCAGGCGGTCCGGGCGCTCAAGGAAGAGGGGTACCGCGTCGTCCTGGTCAATTCCAATCCCGCGACCATCATGACCGATCCGGAGCTGGCCGACCGCACCTACATCGAGCCGGTGACACCGGAGTGGGTCGCCAAGGTCATCGCGCGGGAGCGTCCCGAGGCGCTGCTTCCCACCATGGGGGGCCAGACCGCGCTCAACGTGGCGATGGCGCTGCAGCGGGACGGCACCCTGCAGAAGTACGGCGTGGAGCTGATCGGCGCCAACGAGCGCGCCATCCGGCTGGCCGAGGATCGCCAGGAGTTCGCGGAGGCGATGCGACGGATCGGGCTGGCCACCCCACAGGGACGCACCATCCGCAGCATGGAGGAGGCGGTGGACGCGGTGGAGGTGACGGGTTACCCGGCGATCCTCCGGCCGTCGTTCACGCTGGGCGGCACCGGCGGCGGGATCGCGTACAACCTGGAGGAGTTCGAGACCCTGATCCGCCGCGGCCTGGAGCTCTCCCCGGTGGGCTCCGTCCTGGTGGAGCGCAGCATCATCGGGTGGAAGGAGTTCGAGCTCGAGGTGATGCGCGACGGCGCGGACAACGTGGTGATCGTCTGCTCCATCGAGAACCTGGATCCGATGGGCGTGCACACCGGCGACTCCATCACGGTCGCGCCGGCGATGACGCTGACCGACCGGGAGTACCAGGTCATGCGCGACGCGTCGATCCGGATCATCCGGGAGATCGGGGTCGCCGCGGGCGGCTGCAACATCCAGTTTGCCGTCGATCCCGCCACCGGCGAGCAGCTGGTCATCGAGATGAATCCCCGGGTCTCCCGCTCCTCGGCCCTGGCCTCCAAGGCCACCGGCTTCCCCATCGCGCGCATCGGGACCAAGGTGGCGGTGGGCTATCGGCTCGACGAGCTGCCGAATGACATTACCCGCACCACGCCCGCCTCGTTCGAGCCGGTGCTCGATTATGTCGTGGTGAAGATCCCCCGCTTCGCCTTCGAGAAGTTCCCCACGGCCGATCCGACGCTCACCACCCAGATGAAGTCGGTGGGCGAGGCGATGGCGATCGGGCGGACCTTCAAGGAGGCGTTCCAGAAGGGGCTCCGCGGCCTGGAGATCGACCGGACCGGCTGGGTGACGGGTGCCACGCCGGCCGACGACCGGCTGCAGGACGGGAGCCTGGAGACCGTCCTCGCGGCGCTCCGTACGCCGACGCCCGAGCGCATCTTCCAGGTGAAGCGTGCGCTCCAATTGGGTGCCACGGTCGAGGCCGTCGCCGAGCGGAGCCGGATCGACCCCTGGTTCCTCCACCAGCTCGCGGAGCTGCTCCAGGCCGAACGCGAGTGGGCCGCCTCGACGCCCGGCGACGACGAGGAGACCCGGTCCGAGCTCCGCCGGATGAAGCGCATGGGCTTCTCCGACCGCCAGCTCGCCGACCTCCGCGGGACCACCGAGGACGCGGTCCGGAAGCAACGCCACCGGCTGGGCATCCGCCCGGCCTACAAGACGGTGGACACCTGCGCCGGCGAGTTTCCCTCGTCCACGCCCTACCTCTACAGCTCCTACGACGAGGAGAACGAGGCGCACCCCAGCGGGGAGCCGACCGTCGTCATCCTCGGCAGCGGGCCCAACCGGATCGGCCAGGGGGTCGAGTTCGACTACTGTTGTGTCCGCGCCGCGATCGCGTTCCGCGAGCTGGGCTATCGCACCGTCATGGTGAACTCCAACCCGGAGACGGTCTCCACCGATTTCGACATCTCCGACGCGCTCTACTTCGAGCCGCTCACCCTGGAGGACGTGCTGGAAATCGTGGCCGTCGAGCAGCCGATCGGGGTGGTGGTCCAGCTCGGCGGGCAGACCCCGCTCCGCCTGGCACGGGGGCTGGAGCGCGAGCGGATCCCGATCCTGGGTACCTCGCCCGAGGCCATCGACCTGGCGGAGGATCGCGGGCGCTTCGAGGCGATCACCCGGGAGCTCGGCGTGGCGCAGCCGCCCAGCGGGGTCGCGTTCTCGGTGGAGGAAGCCGTGGGTGTGGCCGCCCGGGTAGGCTATCCGGTGCTGGTGCGGCCCTCCTATGTGCTGGGCGGCCGCGCCATGGAGATCGTCTACGACGACGCCTCGCTGCGGAGCTACTTCGAGCGGGCCGTGCGGGTCGCGCCCGAGCACCCGGTGCTGATCGACAGCTTCCTGGAAGACGCCTTCGAGGCCGACGTCGACGCGATCGCCGACGGCACCCGCTGTGTGATCGGCGGGGTGATGCAGCACATCGAAGATGCCGGCATTCACTCGGGCGACTCTGCCTGCGTGCTTCCGCCCTACCTCATCACCGAGGCCCAGGTGGAGGAGATGCGGCGGCACACCCGCGCGTTCGCCGAACGGCTGGGCGTGGTGGGTCTGCTCAACGTGCAGTATGCCATCAAGAACGGAGTGGTCTACGTGCTCGAGGTGAATCCCCGCGGGTCGCGGACCGTGCCGTTCGTCTCCAAAACGACGGGCGTCCAGCTGGCGGGCCTCGCGGCCGCGATCATGACGGGCAAGACGCTGGACGACCTCGGATTGGTGGACGACGTCCTGCAACCTTACGTGGCCGTGAAGGAGGCGGTGTTCCCGTTCAGCAAGCTCCAGGGCGTGGACCTGATCCTCGGTCCCGAGATGCGCTCGACCGGCGAGGTGATGGGGATCGCCGACTCTTTCGGGATGGCGTTCGCCAAGGCCCAGATCTCGGCGGACGGCGCGCTGCCGCTCGACGGCGCCATCTTCGTGACGGTGAACGACCACGACAAGGCGAACGTAGTCCCCATCGCCCGGCGGTTTCACGCGCTCGGGTTCAGGGTGTTCGGCACCGACGGAACGGCGCGGTACTTCCGGGCGCGCGGAATCCCGACCGAGCGGGTGCTCAAGGTGCACGAGGGCCGGCCGAACGCCATCGATCTGCTGCTGTCGGGGCAGATCCAGCTGCTGATCAACACGCCGCTGGGCAAGCTCAGCCAGCAGGACGACTACGCCATCCGGCGGGCCGCCTTGCAGCAGCGGGTGCCCTATACGACGACGCTGTCCGGTGCCTCGGCGGCGTGCGACGCCATCATCGCCCTCCGAAGCCGGGTGGGCGAGGTGCGGTCACTGCAGGAGTGGCACGCGCTGGCGCGCGAGATGTCCCCCGAATGGACCGGCTGACGGCGCGAGCCCCGGCGTTCGCACACGCATTGCGAGCCCGGGTCCAGGGTGAAGTTCGGGAGGCCGAGGCGCTGGCGCGGTACTCCACCTATCGGATCGGCGGGCCGGCCACGGTCATCCTTCCGGCCGGACCGGAGGACGTCGCGACGGCGCTGAGCATGGCGCACGCAGCCGGGGTTCCCTGGTTCGCCGTCGGTCTCGGCTCCAACATCCTGCTTCCGGACGAGGGGCTGGACGCGCTGGTGATCCGGCTGGGGAAAGGGCTCGACCACCTTCGGCAGGACGGTGACTGCTGGGTGGTCGGCGCCGGGCTTCCGGCGCCGCTGGCGGCCCGGCGCACCACGTCGGCGGGGTTCGCTGGGCTCCACATCTTCGTGGGCGTGCCGGGCACGGTGGGCGGCGGCGTCTACATGAACGCCGGCTGCCACGGCGGCGACTGGTCGGAGGTGGTGCAGCGCGTCACCGTGGTGGACGAGACGGGGCGGGACAGCGTGCTCGGGCGGGCCGAGGTGCCGTTCACCTATCGGCGAAGCGGGCTGGACGGCCGGATCGTGCTGGAGGCGGTGGTGCGGCTCCGCCCCGAGTCGCAACCCGTGCTCGACGAGCAGATCGCCGAGATGTTCGAGTGGCGTCAACGGGGCACCCCGTTCAACCAGCCGTGCTGCGGAAGCGTGTTCAGGAATCCGGCCGGACCGAGCTGGCAGCAGAAGGATGGCCCGCGTACGGCGGGGCAGCTGATCGAAGCCGCGGGGCTCAAGGGCACCCGGGTCGGTGGGGCACAGGTCTCGCCAATGCACGCCAATTACTTCGTCAACACCGGCAACGCTACCGCGGCCGACGTAGGGGCGCTGATCGAGCGCGCGCAGCGGGAGGTGGAGCAGAGGTTCGGCGTGCGGCTCGAGCCGGAGGTGAAGCTGATCGGGCGGTGGGGCGAGTATCTCAACCCGGAGTAAACGGAGTCCGTCACCTCAGGATCCACATGCCCGACTATTTCGTGCACGAGTCCTCGTACATCGATGACGGCGCCGTGGTCGGCCGGGGAACCAAGATCTGGCACTTCTCCCACGTGCTGCCCGGCGCCGTGATCGGCGAGCGGTGCAACCTGGGCCAGAACGTGGTGGTGATGGGCGGCACCCGACTGGGCGACAACGTGAAGGTCCAGAACAACGTCTCGATCTATGAGGGAGTCACCCTCGAGGACGACGTCTTCTGCGGACCGAGCTGCGTGTTCACCAACGTGGTGAATCCTCGCAGCCATGTGTCCCGGAAGTCGGAGTACCGACCCACCCTGGTCCGCCGAGGGGCCTCGATCGGGGCCAACGCGACGATCGTCTGCGGGGTCACGCTCGGGGAATACAGCTTTATCGGAGCCGGGGCGGTGGTCCGAAGCGATGTGCCGGCGTACGCGCTGATGGTCGGTGTTCCGGCCCGGCGGGTCGGCTGGATGTGTCAGTGCGGGCTCAGGCTGACGCTGAGCGACGGTGCCGCGTCGTGTCCCGCCTGCGGAGCGAGCTATCGCGAGGAGGGGGGCCTCCTTCGCCAGATTGACCCACCTGGCGCCCGAGGCTAAGTTACGCGGCTGCCGAGGGTTCCGCTTTTCACTGCGCCCGTGGCTCGACCGGCTTCGGCCGCCGCGCGGGCGCTTTCCACATTGATCGCTCCGGGTCTGCCCGGCGCGACGCCCGATAAGGACGAACACGTGAACGTACCCTTGTTGGATCTGGTGGCTCAGTACCGCACCATCAAGGACGAGGTGCTCCCGGCGGTCATGGCCGTGATCGAGCGCCAGGGCTTCATCATGGGTCCCGAGGTCGGCCGGCTCGAAGCCGCCGTGGCCGAGCTCTCCCATGTGAGCCACGCCATCGGCTGTGCCAGCGGCACCGACGCCCTGTTGCTGCCGCTCAAGGCCCTGGATCTGGCTTCCGGTGACGAGATCATCACCACCCCGTTCACCTTCTTCGCGACGGCCGGCGCCATCCACAACGCGGGCGGCACGCCGGTCTTCGTCGACATCGATTCCGCCAGCTTCAACATCTCACCTCGCGCCATCGAGGCCGCGATCACGCCTCGCACGCGGGGGATCGTGGTGGTCGACCTGTTTGGCCAGATGGCGGCCATGGAGGAGATCCTGCCGGTGGCGGAGCGGCATGGGCTGGCCGTGATCGAGGACGCGGCCCAGTCGATCGGGGCCCGCCGGCGAATCGGGGGCACCTGGCGCATGGCCGGCGAGCTCGGCACGGTCGGCACCTTTTCGTTCTTCCCCAGCAAGAACCTGGGCGCGTACGGCGACGGCGGCATGATGGTGACCCAGGACGAGGCCATGGCGGCCCGCCTTCGCCGTCTCCGCCTGCATGGCGGCGCCCGGGAGTACTACCACGATGAGGTGGGGTTCAACAGCCGGCTCGACACCCTGCACGCCGCGGTGCTCCTGGCCAAGCTGCCGCATCTGGCCGAGTGGAGCGCGGCCCGGGCGGCACACGCGGCGCGCTATACCGAGGCGTTCGCCGGGCATCCCGATGTCTGTCCGCCCCGGACCGATCCGGCCAACGACCACATCTTCAATCAGTACACCCTGCGGGTCCCCCGGCGGGATGAGCTCAGAGCCCACCTCAAGAGCCGTGGCATCGGTCATTCGGTCTACTATCCCCTGGCCCTGCACCTGCAGCCCTGTTTCGCTCACCTCGGCTATCGGCGTGGCAGCATCCCCGTCGCCGAGGCGGCCACCGCCGAGGTCGTGTCGCTCCCGGTCTTTCCGGAGCTGACGACCGCGCAGCAGGATGCCGTGATCGAGGCCGTGCTCGAGTTTTACGCATGACGGCGGCATCCCGGCGCCGATGGAAGAGGATCGGATGAGCGTCGCGCAGGAGTTGATCGCCAAGGCCGAGCGGCGGGAGGTGCTGTTCGGCATCGTGGGGCTCGGTTATGTCGGGCTGCCGCTGGCGGTGGAGCTGGCCAACGCCGGGTACCAGGTGCTCGGCTTCGATGTGCAGCAGAAGGTGGTGGATGGTCTCAACGCCTGCCGCTCGCACGTGAAGGACATCACCGACGCCCAGCTCCGTGCGGTGGTGAGCGCAGGGCGCTTCAGCGCCACGACCGACATGTCCCGGCTGGGCGAGCCGGATGCGGTGTCGATCTGCGTTCCGACGCCGCTCTCCAAGTTCAAGGACCCGGACGTCAGCTACATCGTGGCGGCCACCGAGTCGGTCAAGCGCACCCTCCGCCGGGGACAGGCGATCATCCTGGAGAGCACCACCTACCCCGGCACCACCCGGGAGATCCTGCTCCCGGCATTGGAGAGCACCGGCCTCACCGTAGGCGAGGATTTCTTTCTCGCCTTCAGCCCCGAGCGGGTCGATCCGGGGAATCCGGTGTATCTCACCCGTAATACTCCCAAGGTGGTGGGCGGGATTACCGACGCCTGCCGCCAAGTGGCCGTGGCGCTGTACCAGCCCGCCATCGACGTGCTGGTTCCGGTATCCACCACCGAGGCGGCGGAGCTGGTCAAGCTGCTGGAGAACACCTTCCGGAGCGTGAATATCGGCCTGGTGAACGAGATGGCCATCGTGTGCGACAAGCTGGGGGTGGACGTCTGGGAGGTGATCGAAGCGGCGGCCACCAAGCCGTTCGGCTTCATGAAATTCCTGCCCGGTCCCGGACTCGGCGGCCACTGCATTCCAATCGATCCCCACTACCTCGCCTGGAAGATGCGGGGGCTCAACTACAAGACCCGCTTCATCGACCTGGCGGGTGAGCTCAACACCGAGATGCCGCTCTTCTGGGTCCGCAAGCTGGCCGAGGTGCTGAACGGCCAGGGCAAGGCGGTGCGGGGCGCGTCGGTGCTGGTGCTTGGCGTCGCCTACAAGCGGGACATCGACGATATCCGGGAGAGCCCGGCCCTCGACATCATCCGGCTGCTGGAGGGGCAGGGGGCACACGTCTCGTACGCCGACCCGCATGTGCCCGTCTTCTCGGAGGACGGACACGAGTTCCGCGCGGTTCCCCTCACGCCGGAGACGGTGGCGGGGGCGGACTGCGTGATGATCGTGACCAACCATTCGGGCTTCGATTACGGGATGATCAAGCGCAACGCGAAGCTGGTGGTGGACACCCGGAACGCCCTTCCCAAAGAGGCCTGACATGCACGTGGCGGTCATCGGCAGCGGATACGTGGGTCTGGTGGCAGGCGCTTGCCTGGCGGAGACCGGGAACGATGTCGTCTGCGTCGACAAGGACGCGGAGAAGATCGCGCGCCTGCAGCGCAACGAGATTCCCATCTACGAGCCCGGGCTCGAGCCGATGGTCCAGCGCAACCAGGCGGAAGGCCGGCTCACCTTTACCACCGACCTGGCCGGCGCCGTCAAGCCGGCACGGGTGATCTTCATCGCGGTCGGCACTCCGCCGGGCGAGGACGGGTCCGCGGACCTCCAGCACGTCCTCGGCGTTGCCCGGGAGATCGGGCGGCACATGAACGGCCCCAAGGTCATCGTCACCAAGTCCACCGTGCCGGTGGGGACGGCGGAGAAGGTGCGCGCGGCGGTGCGCTCGGAGACCTCGCTGCCGTTTGCCGTGTGCTCCAACCCGGAGTTCCTCAAGGAGGGAGCCGCGATCGAGGACTTCATGAAGCCCGACCGGGTGGTGATCGGGGTGGACGACGACGAAGCCAAGACGGTGATGGGCGAGCTCTACGCGCCGTTCACGCTGCAGGGCGGCAACCGGGTCATGTTCATGGACATCGCGTCCGCCGAGGTGACCAAGTATGCCGCCAACGCCATGCTGGCCACCCGGATCTCCTTCATGAACCAGATGGCCCGCTTCTGCGAGCTGGTGGGGGCGGACGTGCACAATGTGCGCCTCGGCATCGGCTCCGACCAGCGGATCGGCCGCGCGTTTCTCTATCCCGGTCCGGGCTACGGCGGCTCCTGCTTTCCCAAGGACGTGAAGGCCATCATCCATACGGCCGACTCCATGGGACTCTCGCTCGACGTGCTGAAGGCCGTCGAGGAGGTCAACGAGCAGCAGAAGCTGGTCGTGCTGGGGAAGACGCTCAAGTATCTGGGGCGGGACCTCACCGGGAAGGTGGTCGGCCTCTGGGGCCTCGCCTTCAAGGCCGAGACCGACGACATGCGCGAGAGCCCGACCATCCCGCTGATTCAGGGGCTGCTGAAGGCGGGTGCGCGGGTGCAGAGCCATGATCCCAAGGCCACCGATTCCGCCCGAACCATCTTCGGCGACGACGTGATGTACGCCGCCGATCCCTACAGCGCCGCGCACGGCGCCGACGCCCTGCTGGTCATGACCGAGTGGCTGGTGTATCGGAACCCCGATTTCGACCGGGTGCGGAAGCTGCTCCGCCGCCCGCTCTTGATCGATGGCCGCAACCTGTACGATCCCGAACGGATGACGGCGCTGGGGTACGAATATCACGGGATCGGCCGGGGCGGCCGGTGACTCGTGTTCTGGTCACGGGTGCGGCCGGATTCATCGGCTCACACGTGGTGCAGGCGCTGGTCGGGCGGGGCGACGAAGTCCTCGGGATCGACAACTTCGACCCGTTCTACCCCCGGGCGATGAAGGAGCGGAACCTCGCCGAGCTGGGCCCGTCCACCGGCTTCTGCTTCTCCGAGCAGGACATGTTGGACGTCGATGCGCTCGGGCCCCAGCTCACCGCCGAGACCGTGCTGGTGCACCTGGCGGCCAAGGCGGGGGTGCGGCCCTCGCTCGCCGATCCCGTGGGCTACGCCCGGGCCAACCTGACCGGCACCGCGGCCGTGCTCGAGGCCGCGCGCCGGGCCGGCGTGTCCCGGATCGTCTACGGATCGTCCTCGTCGGTCTACGGGGACAGTACGCCCGTGCCGTTCCGGGAGGACTCGCCGGCGGTCCAGCCGGTCTCACCCTATGCCGCCACCAAGCGGGCCGGTGAGCTGTTCCTGAGCTCGGTCGCAGGGATCTACGGATTCCGGGGGGCATCGCTGCGATTCTTCACCGTGTACGGGCCGCGGCAGCGCCCTGATCTCGCAATCCACGCCTTCACCAGGAAGATGGTGGAGGGAGAGACGATCACGCTCTTCGGGGACGGCACCCAGTCCCGCGACTACACCTACTGCGACGACATCGTCGCGGGAGTTCTCGCCGCCGTCGACTGGACCGCCGGCGCGCCGCTCGGCGTGGAGCAGTTCAATCTCGGTGGCAACTACCCCGTCACGACCGAGGCCATGGTCGCGGAGATCGCGGCGGTGCTCGGCATCGAGCCCAGAATCGAGTGGGCGCCGATGCAGCCGGGAGACGTGCAGCGCACCGCGGCCGACCTGACCAAATCGGGCGCCATCCTGGGCTATGCACCCCACACCCCGTTTCCCGAGGGGATCCGGCGATTCGTCGCCTGGTTCCGCAGCGTTCATGGCCGGACAGACTGAGCGGCTGCTGGCGCGAGCCCGCGAACGCTTCGGACTGCAGGACTACTACGGGGCGCTCTATCTGCTGGAGGAGATCATGGCCTCGGGGCGCGCGTTCGCCGACGTGCACCACCTGGCCGGCGTGTCGCTCTCGCTGCTGGGCCGGCAGCAGGACGCGCTCCGGGAGTTCGCCCGGGCGCTGGAGCTCAACCCGCGCTATCTCGAGGCGCTGATTCACCAGGGCCTGGTGCTGACCGAGCTGGGCCGGCAGGACGAGGCCGAGGAGTCGTTCGGGCGCGCCTCGGCAAGCCTGGTGCCCCCGGCCGATGGGCTGCCGGCACCGGTGGCGGCCCGTCTCGCCAACCAGCACGCCGAGCTGGCCGATGCCTACGCGGAAGCCGGTGCGTTGGTCCGGGCGATCGAGCAGTACGAGCGCGCCCTGGAGCTGGGCCCCGACTATCACGACCTGCGCTATCGCATGGCCAGGCTCATGCTGGAGGCCAGCCGCCCGCTGGAGGCCAGGGAAGCCCTCGAGCAGGTCGTGAGCGCCCGGCCCAACTTCGTGGATGCGGAAGCGGCGCTGGGGCTCGCGCACTACCTCTCGGGGGACGGTGCGGGTGCGCGCGAGGTGTGGAAGTCCTGCCTGGCACGCCGTCCGGAGAACGCCCGGGTCGAGGCTTATCTGGCCATGCTGGGACGGACCGGTCCGTGAGCCGAAGGCTCGTCCTCGCGGCCGCGGCCCTGGTGGCCTGCAACGGCGCCGGCGATCACGAGCGGCTCGGCGACCAGGCGTACGGACAGGCACGATACGAGGAGGCACTGGCTGAGTACCAGAGCGTGCTCGGCAGCCATGCCGACGCGAGAGTCTGGGCCAAGGCCGGGGCCGCGGCGTTTCGCGCGGGCCATCTTCGCGAAGCCTCCGCCGACTACGTTCGGCTCGCCGGGGCGGATCCGACACGGGCGGAGGAAGCAGCCGAAGGGCTCGGGATCGTCGCCCGCGCGGCGGAGCACGCGGCCGACTCCGCGTCTCTGGGTCCCGCGCTCGCCGGTCTCAGGGGGGTCGCTCCCGGCCGGATGACCGGTCACTACGCGGTGCTCCTCGCCGAGCGCTCGGGCGCCGACAGCGGTGATCTCGCGGCGCTGCTGCCTAGCGCGATGGCCGCGGCCGATGATCCGGCCACGGTCGATTCGCTGCTGGCCCTGTACGCAACGGCGCTCCAGGCCACGGCAGGATGCGGGCAGGCCTTGCTTCAGTTCCGCACCATCCTCCGGCGGACCCAGGACGGCGGCGTGCGGGCGCGGGCCAAGGCGGGCGCGGCCGGCTGCGCGTACACCCTCGGCGTTCGGGACCAAGCGGCCGGCCGGACCGAGGACGCGGCGCTCTGGTTCGCGGAGGCGGCCAGGATGGATTCGTCCACGGTGACCGGACGCCGCTCGCTCCTGCGCTACGGCGAGGCCCGGCTCACCCAGGGCGACACCCTCGTGGCCGCGCTCGCCTTCCAGGCGGCCGCGCCCGCGGGAGGCACGGATTCGATCGGCGCGGCCGCCACGGCACGTCTCCAGGAACTGGGGATGACACGATCTTCGGGTGATTCGACCCGAACGGATGGACGATGAGTCGAGCCTGGAGTTCGCTGGTTCTGCTGGTGTTGCTCGGCGTCTGGGTCACCGGCTGCGGCAAGGGTCCGGCCGTGGCACCGAAGGTCATCCCGACGCCGGTCTCCAAGGTCGCCGAATCGGCCAGCGCGGGGGAGATCGACTCGCTCTGGACCAAGGCCATGTACGCCGTCCGGCACGGCAAGTGGGGCGACGCCATCAAGGACCTCGGCCGCGCCATCCTCGAGCTGCCTCCGGGCGACGCCCGGACCGCGCAGGCGCACTTCTTTCTCGGCGAGTCCCAACTGGCGCTGGGCAGCAACCTCGAAGCCGCTCGCGAATTCCGCAAAGTGTCGGACGACACCCCGGACGACCCGCTGGCTCCCGAGGCCCTGCTCAGGGTCGGGGACGCCTATGCCGATCTCTGGCGCCGGCCCGAGCTCGATCCTTCCTATGGGCAGACGGCCCTGGCCACGTACCAGGAGCTGCTCAACCGCTACCCCGGCGGGAGCCCCGCAGAGCGGGCGCAGGCGCGGATCAGCGATCTGCAGGAAAGATTCGCCTACAAGGAGTACAAGGCCGCGATGTACTATGTCCGGCTCAAGGCGTATGACTCCGCCATCCTGTACTTCAAGGACCTGGTCGCCACGTATCCCCGCGCGAAGGTGGCGCCCGACGCGCTCATCCATCTGGTGCAGGCGTACCGGACCCTGGGATACAAGGAGGACGTGCAGGAGACCTGCGGCTACCTCCGCCGATTCCATCCCGACACCTCGGGCATCCGCGAAGCCTGCCCGAATCAAACGGCCGAGGCATCCTGAGGAGATGATCGGTCTCCTTGGCGGATCCTTCGATCCGGTCCATCACGGACATCTGATTGTGGCACGGGTCGCCGCGGAGGCGCTCGGACTCGAGTGCCTGCGGTTCGTCCCCGCGCGCGAGCAGCCCTTCAAGCAGGGCCGGCACTCGGCGCCGGCCGCGGACCGGGCCGCCATGCTGGCGCTGGCGCTCGCGGGCGCACCGGCCTTCGCGGTCGAGCGGGCCGAGCTCGAGCGAGCCGGCCCGTCGTACACGGTGGACACCCTGCGGGCTCTCCGTGGGCGCGAGCCGGAGGCGGAGTTCACCCTGCTGCTGGGCGCGGATGCGGCGGCGGAGCTGCCGGCCTGGCATGCCGCGCCCGAGCTTCCCACGCTGGCGCGGATCGTGGTCTTCGCCCGGCCGGGCTCGGCGGTGCCGGCGGTGCCGTGGATCGCCCGGACCATCGAGGTCCCCGCCATGGACATCTCCGCGACCGAGATCCGGCGCCGGGTGCGGGAGGGCCGGTCCATCCGGTACTGGGTCCCCGACGCTGTCGCGGAATACGTCACCAGCCATCGGTTATATTTGGACGAAGAATGATCAAGACCCTCATGACCGCGGTGTTCGGGACCCGCTTCGACCGCGAGCGCAAACGGATCCAGCCCACCGTCGAGGCGATCCACGCGCACGAAGAGCGGCTCACGGACCTGAGCGAAGCCGAGCTCAAGGCCCAGACGGTCCGCTTTCGCGAGCGCCTGGCCGAGCGCACGGGTGCGCTCAAAACGGAGCTGGACGAGGTGCGCGAGGCCAAGCACGGCTGCGCCGATCCGGTCGAGCGGGATGGACTGGAACAGCGGTTTCATGAGCTGGAGGCCCGCTACAAGAAGGAGCTCGCGTCCGTGCTGGACGAGCTCCTGCCCGAGGTCTTCGCGACGGTGCGGGAGGCGTGCCGGCGACTCATGGGCACCACGGTGGCGGTCACCGGGCACGAGCTCGCATGGGATATGGTGCCGTACGATGTGCAGCTCATCGGGGGCGTGGTGCTGCACGAGGGGCGGATCGCGGAAATGGCCACCGGCGAGGGCAAGACCCTGGTGGCCACGCTGCCGCTCTATCTCAACGCCCTCACCGGGCGCGGGGTGCACCTCGTCACGGTGAACAACTACCTGGCCCGGCGCGACTCGCAGTGGATGGGTCACGTCTTCAAGTACCTGGGCCTCACCGTCGCCTGCCTGGACGATACCGAGCCCTCGTCTCCCGAGCGCCGGGCGGCCTACCTGGCCGACATCACCTACGGCACCAACAACGAGTTCGGCTTCGACTACCTGCGCGACAACATGGTGTTCTCCCTGGACCAGCGGGTCCAGCGGGAGCACGCCTTCGCCATCATCGACGAGGTGGACTCGATCCTGATCGACGAGGCCCGGACCCCGCTCATCATCTCGGGGCCGGTGGGGAACGAGACCGACGACAAGTACCAGCAATCCAGCCGGCAGGTGGCGGAGCTGGTGCGGAAGCAGACCGGCGTGGTGAACACGCTCCTGGCGGAAGCGGAGAAGCTGCTGCAGGACGAGAAGACCCGCCAGGATGCGGCGCTCAAGCTCTATCAGGCCCAGCTGGGCATGCCGAAGAACAAGCGGCTGCTCAAGATGCTGAACGAGACCGGGATCAAGCAGCTGGTCCAGCGGATGGAGCTCGACGCCATCGCCGACCGCAAGCTGCCGATGAAGCAGCAGCGGATGCGCGATCTGGAAGACACCCTCTACTTCGTGCTGGACGAGAAGGGGCACTCGGTCCATCTCACCGACCGGGGTGCCGAGGCGATGTCGCCCAACGAGCCGGAGCTCTTCCTGGTGCCCGACATCTCGGAGGAGATCCACCGGATCGACAAGGACCCGGAGCTCTCGCCCCACGACCGGATCGAGCGCCGCCGCCAGGTGGAATCCGATTACGCGATCAAGAGCGAGAAGCTCCACATCATCCACAAGCTGCTCCAGGCGCACGTTCTTTACGAGAAGGAAGTGGATTACCTGGTGCAGGATGGTCAGGTCCTGATCGTGGACGAGTTCACCGGCCGGATCATGACCGGTCGCCGCTGGGCTGACGGGCTACATCAGGCGGTGGAGGCCAAGGAGGGGGTCCAGGTCAAGGGCGAGACCCAGACCTTCGCCACCATCACCATCCAGAACTATTTCCGGATGTACGACAAGCTGGCCGGCATGACCGGCACCGCCGAGACCGAGGAGACCGAGTTCTACTCGATCTACGGGCTCGAGGTCAGCGTCATCCCGACTCATCGTCCCATCCGCCGGCTCGACCAGGCCGATCGGATCTACAAGACCCGGAAAGAGAAGCACGATGCCATCATCGCCGAGGTGGAGCGGCTGCACGGGCTGGAGTGGCCGATCCTGATCGGCACGGTGAACGTCGACATCTCGGAGACGCTGTCCCGGCAGCTCAAGCGGCGTGGGCTCAAGCACGAGGTGCTGAACGCGAAGTATCACCAGCGGGAGGCGGAGATCGTGGCGGGAGCTGGCCAGCGGGCCGCGATCACGATCGCCACCAACATGGCCGGCCGCGGCACCGACATCAAGCTGGACAAGACGCTCGATCTGACCCAGCCCGAGGCGGGGCTGCAGATCATCGGAACCGAGCGGCACGAGTCGCGCCGGATCGATCGCCAGCTCCGCGGCCGCTCCGGCCGCCAGGGCGACCCGGGGCAATCGATCTTCTTCCTGTCGCTGGAAGACGACCTGATGCGGCTGTTCGGGTCCGACCGGATCGCGCGATGGATGGACAAGAGCGGGGCGGAGGAAGGCGAGGTCATCACCGGCGGCCTGGTGACCCGCGCCATCGAGCAGGCGCAGAAGCGGGTCGAGCTGCAGAATTTCCAGCAGCGGAAGCGGCTGCTGGAGTACGACGACGTGATGAACCAGCAGCGAGAGGTGGTCTACTCCCTGCGGCTGTTCGCGCTGGAGCGGGGGGAAGAGCTCAAGGCCGAGGCGCGGCGGATGATCGAGGCCGCGCTGGAGCGGGCCGTGACGATGTTCCTGGTCGGTGCCGAACGGCCGGAGGAATACGATCGCGGCGGGCTCCGAGAGGCGCTCACCCTCCAGTATCTGGTCACCGTCGACCCGCTCACCGACGCCGAGGCGACGCCGTCGATCGACAAGATGATCGCGGCCGTCAAGGCGGAAGGGGAAGAGTCGTTCCGGCGGAAGATCGAGTACCTGGCCGATTTCGGCCGCACCATCGGGATCCCGGACGTCGACAGCCAGGTGCTCTCCCAGGTGATGCTGGCGGTGCTCGACGAGCGCTGGAAGGATCATCTCTACGACCTGGACCAGCTCAGGAACGCGATCCAGTATCGCGCCTGGGGCCAGAAGGATCCGCTGGTGGAGTACAAGCGTGAGGCCTACGACATGTTCGAGGACCTCATGCGCGACATCCAGTCGACCTTCACCGAACGCTTCCTCAAGATCCAGGTGAGCGCGGAGGCGCGTCCCGAGCCGGTAATGCGCCGGCCCCCGCCGCT
>JBJMOX010000191.1:0-5075 GCA_045803515.1 Gemmatimonadales bacterium | reverse complement strand
CACCCGCCTCTACAGCGCCTTCGTCCACCGCCCGGAGCCACTGGAATTCGCGGTGGCAGGCGGCGCACGACATCACGTGCTCGAGCGTGGCGAGCCGCTCGTGCTCACCGCCTTCACGGCGCACCAGTGCCAGGATCGCCTCTGGCGTGGGGCACCCCGGCGCCGTCCCCTGCCGGGCAACGCGCCGGGCGTACAGCTCCTGGAGCCGCGCCGTTTCTACGTCCGGGTGTTCCACTGGACCCCCTCGGCCAGCAGGCGCTCGCGCACGTCCGCCAGGCCACGATAGAGCAGGTTTCGCGTCTTCGCTTCCGTCCACCCGAGCAGCTGGGCGATCTCTTCGCGTGAATGTCCCATGAGATGCATCCTGACCACGGCCCTGCGGGAGGCGTGAATCGACTGGATGGCCCGCTCTACCTGCTCGGCCGTCTCGGTATCGGCGAGCGCCTGGTCCGGCCCGGGCGACTGGGCCATCCCCGCGGGTTCGTCCTCGACCGGCACCATCCGGTCGGCCCGCCGCGCCCGACCCCGGCGCAGCAGATCGATCGCCGCCGAGAGGGCGGTTCTCTGAAGGTAGGACGCAGGGATGGCGGCCAGATTCTCACTCGCGCCCTCGTGGCCGGCGTGGGCGTGCCAGAGCCGGATCCTCACCTCCTGCAGCAGCTCGTCCACCTCCGGCCCGCGGAGCTGGTACTTCCAGCACACCCGCCGGACGACGCCTCCGAAGCGTTCAAGGACGCGCTCGAGGGCGGGGGAGAGCGAGTCGGGGGTGGAGGCCATGGGGGCCAAACTACGCCGCGCGCGAGCAGGGGGCAAATGGGCCGCTCAAAATCAGCGGCTCACTTCGCGCTCAGGAGGACTTGTTCGAGGCTGCCAGGCTGCGGAAGGTGATCGAGTACCGCAGGGTGTCCACCGCCGGGATGCTGTGCTCCCATTCCGTGCGCGAGGGTCCTCCGTCACCATGCTCCCCGTGGCATCGTCATCCAGTGCTCCGCCTGGCGTTCTGCGGAAGTTACCATTCCTGGTTGGAGCTCACGCAAGCGGAGGAGAGTCCGTGACCTGGAGTCGGAACGAGTGACTACGCCGGTCCGCCGCACCGCCGTCGTCACCGGCGGCAATCGCGGCATCGGCCTCGAGGTCTGCCGCCAGCTCGCCGGGCGCGGGCTCCGGGTGGTGCTGGCGAGCCGCGACCTCAACCGCGGCCGCGCCGCGGCCGCCGAGCTCGGCCGCCAGGGGCTCCAGGTCGAGGCCCGCGCCCTCGACGTGACCGATGCCGCCAGCGCGGAGGCGTTCGTCCGCGGTGTGGAGTCCGAGCTCGGCGGCGCCGACGTCCTGGTCAACAATGCCGCCGTCCTGCTGGACGAGGACGGCGACGTGCTGACGATCGACATCGAGGCCTTCCGCGCGTCGCTGGAGACCAACGTGATCGGCGCGCTGCGGCTCTGCCAGCTCCTGGTGCCCGGCATGCGGACGCGACGCTATGGCCGCGTGGTCAACGTCTCCTCCGGGGCGGGACGGCTCGATTCCATGACGGACTATGCGCCGGCGTATTCCCTGTCCAAGGCCGCGCTCAACGCCGCGACCCGCCTCGTGGCCTCCGCCGGCCGCGACCGGAACGTCCTGGTGAACGCGGTCTGCCCCGGCTGGGTCCGCACCGGGATGGGCGGCAAGGCGGCGCCCCTGTCGGTCGAGCAGGGGGCGGATACGATCGTCTGGGCCGCGACGCTCGCGGACGGCGGCCCCACTGGGGGGTTCTTCCGCGACCGCAAGTTGGTCCCGTGGTGAGTCCGCGGATGGCAATTCTCGGTACTCGGCGACAGCTTCCTGTCATCTGTAAATCACCCGTGATCCCGCCGGAAGGGTTTTCATGATTCGCCTCGCCAGGTTCGGAGCAGGCCTGTTTCCACTCGCCGTCCTGCTCGCCGACTGCACTACGACCTCACCTCCGGCCGCCACCTCACCCGCAGGGGCGGAAGCCGGCTCCCGCGACACGCCCAGGACCACGACCCAGGGCAATACCTTCATCGCTCCGGCCGGTTGGAGCACCGTTGTGCACGGACCCGCCACCGTTGTGGCGCCGCCCGAAGGCGACGGAGCCATCGCGCTGGTCGATGTGCACGCGCCGAGCCCCGACTCGGCGGTCGCCGCCGCCTGGCAGACGTACAAGCCGGACGCACGGTGGCCGCTCAAGGTCGTCAACCCGAAGCCGGACAAGGACGGCTGGACCGACCGGAGCTCCTACAGCTACCAGACGTCCCCCAACGAGAAGCGCGACGTCGGAGTGGACGTGCAGCGCGCGGGCGACGTGTGGACCGTCGCCATCTACGACATGAGCCAGGCGGTGGGTGAGAAGCGGCTCTCCCAGATCGCGCTGCTCTTCGACGAGCTCCTGCCCAAGGGCTACACCCGTGAGTCGTTCGCCGGCAAGAAGGCTCACCGGCTCGATGAGGCACGAGTGGCCGAGCTGGGCCGGTTCGTCGAGATGGCAATGAAGAGCACCGGGGTTCCGGGTATCGCGGTCGGCCTGGTGCAGGGCGGCAAGGTGGTCTTCGCCGACGGCTTCGGCGTGCGTGAGCTCGGCGGCGATCAGAAGGTCGACAGCAGCACGCTGTTCATGATCGCGTCCAACACCAAGGCGATGACCACGCTCATGCTGGCCAAGCTGGTGGACGAGAAGAAGCTGACCTGGGAGACGCCGGTGACCACGCTCTTGCCCTCCTTCCGGCTGGGGAGCGCGGCGACGACCAGCCAGGTCCAGGTCAAGCATCTGATCTGCGCCTGCACCGGCCTTCCCCGGCAGGATTTCGAGTGGCTGTTCCAGTTCCAGGGCGTGACACCGGAGGGCGCGCTCGGTACGCTCGCCACCATGCAGCCGACCAGCAAGTTCGGCGAGATGTTCCAGTACTCCAATCCGCTCGCCGCCGCGGGCGGATACGTCGGAGGACACGTCGCGTTTCCCGCTCTCGAGCTCGGCGCCGCCTACGACAGCGCGGTGCAGACCCGCGTGTTCGGACCCCTGGGCATGACGGCCACGACGTTCGACTACGCCGCGGCCCTCCGTGGCGATCACGCCATGCCTCATTCTCCCGATGTGGACGGAAAGCCGGCGCACGCGGTGATGGAGGTCAACTACGCGATCCTGCCGCAGCGGCCGGCCGGTGCGGCGTGGAGCAACGTGCGTGACATGCTCGCCTATATCACCATGGAGCTGGCCGAGGGGACGCTGCCCGGTGGCGAGCGCTACATCTCCCGGGAGGCGCTGCTGGCGCGCCGCGCCGCTCAGGTGCCGCTCGGGAAGGACGCGAGCTATGGCATGGGCCTGATGGTCGACAATCAGTATCACGTCGCCGTCGTGCACCACGGTGGCGACATGGTGGGCTTTCACAGCGACATGATGTGGCTGCCCGAGCACGGCGTGGGCGCGGTGATCCTCACCAACGGCGATCCGGGCTGGATCGTGCGCGACGAGTTCCGGCGGAAGCTGCTCGAGGTCTTGTTCGATGGCCGCGCCGAGGCCGATGCCCAGCTCGCGGCACGAGCGAAGACGTTCTACCAGCAGCAGGCCGCCGATCGCAAGCTGCTCACCATTCCGGCGGACCGCGGCGAGGCCGGCAAGCTTGCCGGGCGGTACCACAACGACGCGCTGGGCGACATCGAGGTGAGTCAGGGCAACGGGGCGACGGTCTTCGACTTCGGCGAGTGGCGGAGCGAGGTGGCGTCACGCAGGAATCCCGACGGGACGGTGTCGTTCATCACGATCGTCCCCGGGCTGATCGGCTTCGAGTTCGTGGTGGGCGGCGGTGAGAAGCGCACGCTGACCACGCGCGACGCGCAGCACGAGTACGTCTTCACCGAGATGTGACTAGCCGCCCCTAGGGCAGCGGGCCCGTCACTCCGCCCCGAGCCCCAGCGTCATGAACACGCTGTTGGGGTCCTCCCGATACTCCCCGAACGGCGGGCACTCCACGAACCCGTGCCGCGCGTAGAGCGCCCGCGCCGGCGCGAAGTACGGCCACGACCCCGTCTCGAGGCTCAGCCGCGACATCCCTCGTTCCCGGGCCGCCCCCATGATCTGCCGCAGCATCGCCGATCCCACACCCCGCCCGCGCGCCGACTCGGCGGTGTACATGGACTTCACCTCGCCGTGATCGGCGCTGAGCCGCTTGAGCGCCCCGACACCAACGACCGCGTCGCCCTCCCACGCGGACCAGAAGGTCACCTCGGGCGCCCGGAGCCCTGAGAGGTCGAGCGCATGCGCGCTCCCCGGCGCGGTCTCCGCCCGAGCCCGAATCAGATGAGTGTGCAGCAGCTCGACGACGCGCGGGTCGTCCAGGCCGCCTTCGACGATGTGCATGGCGATCTCGACCGCAGAGGGGGTTCGACCTACCAGACAAACGGCAGCAATCTATGTCCCTTTTCTTCTCCTCCAGAAGCCTCCAGAGGAGCGCCGGCACCATCAGGACGATCACGAGCAATCCCCACCAGGATCCGAGCGCGAGCGGCGTCCCGAGGACGCTCGATCGAAGTGCTCGAACGTTGAGATCGTTCATACGTCACCGCGTAGCGGTCGCCAGCACCGCGGGCGAATCGAAGCCGACCCCGCTCTCTTCGACCGTCACGAACGGCCGCAGCACGGTCTCGGATTCCCGGAGAATCGTCTCGATCAGCCCTTCGTCGAGTGTGATCCCCACGATGCGCAGCCAATCGCGCGCGTCCACCTCGACCATAATCCGGATGCTGGGAAATCGCCCCCGCCCGGGCCGTATGGCAACCTGTGCTCCCCTGATCCCCGCCGCCGCGCAGAGCTCCGCCATCCGCTTCGGGTCTCCCAACACGAACGGTGCCCGCAGCGCGTTCCCCGCCTCCTTCCCGGCCAGACGCTCCACCAGCGCCACCTCCGCCGCATACGCCGGTGTGTCGGCGAGCGATCCCCATACGGCAACCGCGAGTCGCCCGCCGGGCACCAACACCCGCATCATCTCGCGGAGTCCCGCCACCGGATCGGGGAAGAACATGAGCCCGAACTGGCTCACGACCGCATCGAACGACTGGTCCGGGAACGGCAGCGCCTGGCCACT
>JBJMOX010000003.1:0-3014 GCA_045803515.1 Gemmatimonadales bacterium | reverse complement strand
TCCACACGGCAGGCAGCACCGACGGTCTCCTCTACTACGTGATGGATGAGGTGGCAGGCGAAAGCCTGCGCCAGCGGCTGATCCGCGAGCCCAGGCTGGATCCCGCGCTGGTCGGCCGGATCGTGGCCGATGTGGCGGCCGCCCTGGACGCCGCCTCGCGGGCCGGCATCGTGCACCGCGACGTCAAGCCGGAGAACGTGCTGCTGGAGGAGGCGAGCGGGCGCGCCATGCTCGCCGACTTCGGCATTGCCCGGGCGATGCTCGGCGATGCCTCGGGGCCGACCACGGGGCAAGGCGTGGCGGTGGGGACACCGGCCTACATGAGCCCCGAGCAGGCAGCGGGTGAGGAGGTCGACGGACGCAGCGATCTCTATGCGCTCGGCGTGGTGGCCTACGAGATGCTCGCGGGACATCCGCCGTTTGAGGGGCCCAACCGGGTGGTCGTCTCCAAGCACATCGCCGAACGCCCGATCCCGATCGAGCGCGCGCGCCCGGACGTACCGCGGCGGCTGGCAGCCACCGTCATGAAAGCCCTGGAGAAGCACCCGGCCGACCGCTGGCAGACCGGCGAGGAGCTCCGGCAGGCGCTAAGCGGAGAGCGGCCGGTCGAGATCCCGGCGCGGAGGCGGCGCTGGTCGATCCTCACGGCCGCCGGCGTGGCGCTGGCAGCGCTTGCGGCGGGCGCGGGGCTGATCCACCGGTCTCCCGGCCCGCCCGCCGGCGTGAACCCCCGCCATTCGATCCTGGTCCTCCCCTTCGACAACCTGCGGGACGATCGGGCAATGGACTGGCTGCGCGACGCGAGCCAGAGCATGCTGGGACTCAACCTGTCGCAGTGGAACGACCTCACCGTGGTCGATCACGAGCGGCTGCATGACCTCTTGGCGCGGCACCGGCTGCAGCCGGGGGATGACATCGGTCTCGACATGGCGCGCCGGCTGGCCCGCGAAGCGGGAGTCTGGACCGTGGTCCTGGGCGACTTCTCCCAGGCGGGCGACTCGCTCCACCTGGCGGCACGGGTGTACGACGTGGCCAGCGGGAACCGGGTGGACGTCGCCCGGGTGGACGACCGAAGCGGCGCCGACGTGCGGCCGGTGTTCGACCACCTCGCCGACAAGCTGCTCGATCTCTCCGGCGCCCCGAACGAGGTGCGCGTCGGCCTGGCGCGGTCCACCACCTGGTCGCTCGAGGCGTATCGGGCCTACCTGACCGGCGTGGAGCAGCTCAACCGCTGGGACCTGGCCGGCGCGGAGCGGGAATTCCAGCGCGCCAGCACCATCGACACCATCTTTGGCCTGGCGTACTACAAGCTCGCGCTCACCCGAGGCTGGCTGGTCGGTACCAAGGACTCGACCGCCGACCGTGCCATCGTTCGGGCCACCGCCTACTCCGCCAATCTGCCGGTCCACGAGCGTACCATCATCAATGCCTACGCGGCGTTCCTCGCAAGCGAATATCCCCAGGCCAGGGGTCTGTATCAGCAGTTGATTCAGCGCGATTCCGCCGACGCGGATGCCTGGTACGGCCTGGGCGAGGCCTGGTTCCACGACACGGCGGGGTTCGGCAAGCCACTGTACTGGACCCGGGCCACCCAGGCGTTCAAGCACACCCTCACGCTCGACCCCGAATACGCGCTCGCGTACGAGCATGTGCAGTTCATGTTGCAATCCGCCGCCGGGCCGCGCCCGAGCTACGCCCTGGTCGGCCTTGATTCTTTTGCGCCGGCCCAGGGCCGGGACGGCCAGCCGCTGATGGACAGCACCGCGCTCTCGGCCGCGGTGCGACGGGCTCGGACCGAGGTGCTGGCGAGTGCCCGGAGCTGGGTGACCGTCCAGCCGACCACGCTCCGCGCGCACGGCGCGATGGTGGACGCCTACCTCGCCTCCCGCAACTATCCCGCGGCCTTCGCCGAGGTTGCCCGGTTCAAGGAAACCTCCCCGGTGCATCCGGAGCTGCCCTTCGTCGAAGCGCGAATCCGCTTTGCCTCCGGCGAGGTGGACCGCGCCGCGGCCGAGCTCAAGACGGCCCTCGACACGGTTGCCGCGCAGGACTTCCGGCCCTTCGAGGGCGCGCCGACCGTGGTGCAGGACGTGGCTGCCGCGGCCAACGTGTTCGCCTACCAGGGGGACCTGGTCAGCGCCGCCAAGGCGATCGATTTCGCCGATCAGGTACGGCGCGAGGTCATCCACCGGCCGGGAAGCTCCACCGAGGGTCCGTTCAACGCATCCTGGCGCCGCATCGCCCTGGGCGATCTCTACTCGGCCACCGGTGGCCCGGCGGCGTCGCTGCGCCAGGTCTGGCAGAGCGCGGCAGAAGCGGGCCGAGTGGCCCCAGCCGATCAGCGGCAGCAGTTTGCCCGGACCGGCGCGTCCGCGGCGATCGGTCTCTTCACCGGCCTGGCCGCGGACACCAGCGCGCTCACCGAGTACCGCGCCATGACCGGCGAGACCCTGAGCCGTGAGGTGCGGGCCCTTCTCGCCTTGACCCGGGGCGACTCCACCGGCGCCCGCCGCACCCTGGCCGAGCCGGACACGGTCGACCCGGAAAAGCACATGTACGCGGACTACCGACGGCCGCTCGCCGCACAGGCCTACTACCTCCTGGGCGACTATCAGGCGACGCTCCGGGCCCTCAAGGATTTCGAGCCCGATGCCTTCTGGACCGGGGGCTTCGACCCCCGCTGGGGCATGCTCGGCCGGGTGCGCCTGCTCCGCGCCGCCGCCTATGAGCAGCTCGGCCGCCGCGCCGAGGCGCGCGATGAATACCAGCAGGTGCTGACCCAGTGGCGGGCGGCCGATGAGGCGCTCCGACCGTTCATTCACCAGGCGGAGCAGGGCCTGGCGCGACTGGGAGAGACCGGCTGAGCTGCCGCCCCGCTTACGCTAACGCATGATCCCGGTTACATTTGAGACGCGTCTGGTTGGGCGCGATGGTCGCGGGTGCCGTAAGGTGTCCCGAGGAAAGTCCGAGCTCCACCGGGTAGACTGCCAGGTAACGCCTGGGCGCCGAAAGGC
>JBJMOX010000190.1:0-4701 GCA_045803515.1 Gemmatimonadales bacterium | reverse complement strand
GTGGTTCAGGATGATGTCGGCGTACACCTGGATCCCCAGAGCGTGGGCCTTGCGGACGAGATCGGCCAGCTCCGCCTGGGTGCCGTGCGAGCTCTCGAAGGACCGGAAGTCATACGGATCATAGCCCAGGCTCAGTTGGCCGCCGCACGCCTTCTCGTGCGGTGAGATCAGAATCGCCGTGTAGCCGGCGGCCCGAATCATCGGCAGGTGCTCGATGATGAGCCGCCACGTCCACGGTCGAGTGGGATCTCCCGGCTGGTGCTGCAGTACCAGCAGGGTTCCCGCCCGCGCCGGCCCGGCGAGCAGCAGCCCAAGCAGCGCAAGCACTCCGAAGGCGCGTCTCAGCGGAGCACCTCGCCGCGGCGCTCAAGACTGGCCGCATCCCCGCCAAGCGTGTAGTTGCCCGCGATCGGGTCCCAGTTCCGGTAGGTCACCGGCGGCGTTCCCCCCGAGAAGTCGATGTAGGGTTTGAGCAGCTTGCGGGCGGAGACGCCCGGGGCGGCGGTGCAGTTGACGACCGTGGCGAACTCGTGGAGAATCGCCGGCTGTCCACTCTTGAGGATCCCTTCGCCGACCGCTTTGAGGGAATCGCTCGGCACCAGCCGGCCAAGGTTGACGCTGAGCTGGCTGCCCGTGCTCGCCGCGGCGTAGAAGCCGATCCCCAGCGCGGCCGGGAGCGCCGCCTTGTTGGCAGCTGTGGTCGCCCGTAGCAGCTGGCAGCCCGCGAAGTCGTACCCTGACGGCACGATCAGCCGCTCCAGGCTCGGTGCGCCGGCCGCGCGGCCGAGCTCGCCGGTGCAGTCGAGCGACTGGGCCTCCCCGGGGCGGCAGCGCGAGAGGTCGAGCCTCACGGCGTTCCCTACGCTGGCGCTGACCAGCTGGACGTCCTCGCGGCTCTGGTTCACCACCCGCGCGGCGGGCTCGGGCAAGAGGCCGTAGACGGCCACCTGGTAGCGTGCCGGAAATGTCTGTGGCCGCACCGTCGTGCCGTACAGCCGCAGCGGCTCGTCGTCGCCGTAGGTCGCGACGAAAACCTTGCCCCCGGCCACTGTCGGCGGGACGAACCGGGCAAAGAGGCCCAGCCGGTCGCGCGCGCCGGATTGCTCACTCGTCCACAGCGCTTTGGACACGTCGAGCGCGTCCAGCGCCAGCACGATTCCCTTCACTCCCCGGAACTTGTTGGCATCCCCGTTGAGCGGTACGACCGCCCACAGGATTCCGCCGGCGCGGCCGTTGCTCGACAGCGAGAGCATGCCGCCCGGCATCCCGTCCGGAGGACGGTACTCGCTGAGCCTGGCGGTCTGGACGATGCGGCGGTTGGCGAAGCGGTAGGCCCGGAGCCGGTCGTTCTCCCCCCAGACGTAGACCCGGGCGCCGTCCGAAGCTTCCCAGAATACCGGCGAGCCGTGCAGGTGCCCCTGCGCGGCCTGGAAGTCCTCCAGCACGTTCGGATTGGGGCAGGTCCTCGCGTTGCTCTCGAGCGGGGCGACGTGCTTCCCCAACCTCGCGGTGGAGAGCAGATACAGCCGTCCCTCCTTGCCGCCGCCGAAGATCAGGTTGGCGCCCGGAACCAGCACCGGCCCGGCCGAGCCGAGGTCCATGTCGAGCGAGTTGAGAAACCCGGCGTTGCAAGGGGTGAAGTAGTCCTTCACGACCAGCGAATCGCCCTCCAGCCGCAGCTTCACGAAGCTCTCGCCGTAGTTGGCGCCGCCGGTGTGGGCGTCGAAGGTCCCGTTGCCGGTCATCAGGTAGACGTTCCCCGCGGCGTCGGCTGCCGGCGCCTGACCTGCCTGCCATATTCCCCCGTCGTTGCCGGTCGGCGTCGACGCCCACGTGGCCTTTCGGGTGAGGGTGGCCGCGTCATAGGCCACCACCAGACCGCGGCTGCCGTCGCCGCCGAAGCTGATGTACAGAATGCCGCCGGCAAGGAGCAGCCCGGCACGCTGCTTCTGGGATCGGGGGTTGAGTCCGGATGCCTCCACGAGCACGGGTGGCGTGACATGGGTTCCGTCCTTGAGGCGGAGCGCGTGCAGCCGGTAGTGGTAGTTCCGGTCGGGTCCGCCGTCGTCATGCCAGGCGACCAGGTACACGATCGACTTGGTCGGGTCGATCACCGGCGTGCTGAGAATGCCCCACTCCGGATCGTTCACCGCCCACATGTCGATGTCCGATCCACCGGGCCGCGGCTGACCGAGCCAGGTGGCCCAGAGCGGGATGGTCCGGCCGTCAGGCCCCCGACGCTCGTGGTCCGCGTCGTACAGGTAGACGGTGTTGTGCATGGTCCCGATCAGGACCGCGTTGAACGTCCCTTGCACACGGGGGCTGTTTGGATTGCCGCTGGTCTCGACGGCGAGGTTGGAGAGGTAGAGCGGCTGCGCGACGATCTGGCCGTCCGCGTAGAGCGTCCACAGCTTGCCGAATGCGGCCGCGTTCACGCCGGCCGGCGTGAGCGCGGTCTCTGTGGCGCTCACTCCCGTCCGGCCGGGCGTGTTGCGCGAGGTCAGGACGTCAGGGGAGACCGGCGCCTGGAGCGCCACGGCAAGGTGCACGAGGGCGAAGAACACGCGCCACCTTCCAACAAGGCCCCGTTCGCGGCGAACGTGGCCGGTTGCGCAGACGAGGGGCAAGAGGGTTGTCGGAAGTGTGCGGCTACGGTCGGATGGGCCGGAATAGAGCGGGAGATTCAAATAGGATTCAGAGGGGGATCTAGTGCTCGCCGCCGCTCAGCGGATGAAGGTCTGGCCATCGGGCGTCTTTGTGAGCCGCACGATGGCCGAGTCGACTCGATGGCGAATCCGAGGGATGACGTCGGAGGTGAGCTTCGCTCGAACCGATTGGTAGGTCGCGAGCGCCTCCACCCGTTGGCCCGCCGCACTCGTACAGGAGGCCCTTCGAGGTCACATACGCGGTGTTCCGAAACGCCCAGCGGTAAGTGGCTACCTGCTCCGCTGGCGGGACCGAGGCGAACAGCTGGTCGATCGAGTCTTCATCGGAAGCGGAGACCAAGCGGGAGTAGTGATAGCGCTCCGCTGGCTCGAGGCTGCGGTCACCGTCACGCCAGCGCAGGAAATCGGCCCAGCCGAGATGGGCCAGGAGGTCGGCCTTTCGCGTTCCCCTGGCGGACAGGACCCCGCGGCTCAGTACCGGGACCACAGTGTCGACGATCGCCGTGAAGGGCGTGCGGCTCTGGGACCCGCGAATGTTGTCGAGCCAGATCATCGCGAGGTCCTCCTGGGCGGCACCAACCCTGGACTGGTTGGCCCGAAGTTCCGCGGCCTTGCGCAGGCTGATCCACCCGGACTGGTAGTCCCGCCCCTCCTGCTGCAACTTCGCCACGGCGATCAGCTCGGTGGTCTGGCGCTGCCGGTCGCGCGCATCGGAGATCAGCATGGTGAGCTGGCGGAGCCCGAAGACGAGCGAGAGGACCGCGGTGGCACCGCCGACCCATTTGAGCGTGGCACCGAGTCCGCCCTTCGACTCGGGCCTCTCTCCCACATCCGCTCGGCCAGGCTTGGGCTTCTTCGGTCTCACCCCCGCCGCACCTTCGCCCAGAGAAACCATCCCCCTCCCCTGGCGTGCGAATAGTCCGTGTCCACGACCTCCACGTTGTCACCCACCTTCGCGACCCCGAGTATTGGCGCCGATGCGCGTGCGGCCGGCGGGCCATCCGCGCGCAGGTACACGTCGTCCCGCACCGTGAGCTTGTTGCCGGCCGACGGTTGGGGGGACGCCCCGGTGACGGTTTGGGGCAAGCCGCTTGCCCACCCCTTCTTGTCATCCGACACCTTGCCTAGAAAGATCCACCCGGAGTCGGCGACCGCCGACGGGCTGATCTCGGCGACAAGCTGCTGCTGGGTCGCGAGACTGCGCTTCAGTGCTCGATCTGCCGTCGTCAATTCGGTACGGGATACCTGGGCCGCTTCCCCGATGTTTCTTACCGTGGCTCGTACGGCTGGATCGGTGACCTGCTTCTCCAACTCGTTGAGCCGCTCGATCAGCTTGTCGTAGGTATCGGTGGCCTGCCCGACGCTTTGACCGACCGACTTGGTCTGGTTCGCAGCCGACTGTATCTGCGCCTCCCACTCGAACCCCCCGATGGTGCCCTTGGTGAAACCAGCATCGGCCAGGCGCGCCTTGATGGTACCCGGCGTGAGCAGGAGGAGCAGAAAGAGCAGGAACAGTACGCTGTCCCGTAGGGCGGAAACGACGTCCTTCAGGATCGCGCCGAACGCCTCTAGCCTGCTCTTCTCAGGAGCCATTGTTTCCTCGGAGACCTCGGATGGCGGCGAACGCGGAGCTACTGATAGCTCGCGTTCGGCTCAAGCGACCAGGAACCACCCGGCAGCAAGCAGACTGCCGATCAGGATCAGCACTGCCTTACCCTGCCAGCCAAAGCCCGCAGGCAGGTAGTTCGTCCTCATCTTCTCACCGAACATGTAGATATCCACCACCATGAGGACGGTGAACGCGATCATCCCGAGGGACAGCTCTCGAAGGGACAGCTGGCCGAGCACGGCCGGGGCATTCTTCTCGGCGTAGAGCTTGGCGATGGCGAAGGCACCGCCGTTGACCGCGAAGAGGAGGGTGTAGCGCCTGTGTTTGCCGTCCTCGTAGGACTTGAAGCTTTCCGGTATGTCTTGAGGTGCCATCGCCAGCCTCGAGTCGCTTATGGGCGCGATTGCGTCTCACCACTCCCCTGCC
>JBJMOX010000023.1:0-13593 GCA_045803515.1 Gemmatimonadales bacterium | reverse complement strand
CCCAGCTCCTCCATCCAGGGCGAGTGTCCCACCATCGCCGCGACGGCTCCGGACGGCGGTTTGCCGAGGTCGTCGGCCAGCCGGCTCAGCTCCGGCGTGTCCGCCAGGGCGGTGCAGGGCACCGGGGGCCGGTCGAGCTTCAGCTCCTCGACGAGAATGTCGGCGGTCTGGGCCGCGCGGAGCCAGGGGCTGGTGAGCACCAGCTCGGGCACCAGCTCGAGCCGACCGAGTGCCCGGCTCACCCGGCGGTGGGTCTTCCGTCCCTTGTCGCTCAGCGGTCGTTGGGTATCGTCGGGCCACTGCCCTGGATCGCGGTCTCCCGCGTCGGCGTGGCGGATGATCAGCAGCAGCATAAGGCGTCTCCCGGACTCGGCGTCATCGCTCCTTCCCGATCTCCAGCACCAGGCTGTCGATTGCCGCGAGCATCGTGCGGCTCGGGAGCGTGTGGTGATTGGCTTGGATCGAGAAAGTTATCAGCTTTCCGTTGGGCACCTCGATGAACCCCGAGAGGCTGTTCACCCGGCCGATGCTGCCATCCTTGGCCCGGACCCGTCCCGCGAGGGGAGTGCCGACGAAGCGGCTGCGCAGCGAGCCGACGCCGCCCGATTGCGGCAGCCCGGCCGCGAAGGTCTGATACCGGGGGTGGGCGCGGATGAAGCGGAGGATCCGGGTGAACGCCTGCGGCGTCACCAGGTCGCCGCTGGCCAGACCCGAGCCGTCCAGCAGATCGAACTCGGTCGAGTCGACTCTGACCGAGTCGATCAGAAACCGGCGCTCCACGGCCAGCCCCTCGGCCCACGACCCGGCCCGGCCGAAGCGCCGGCCCAGCTGCTTGAGCAGCATCTCGGCGAAGAGATTCTGGCTGCGGTTGAGGATGGGGAAGACCCACTCCCGAAACGGGCGCGACTCGAGCTCGGCCAGCGGGGCCGTGCCTCGTGCGGAACGATAGAGCAGCGAGTCGGTGGTGGACCGGGTGCCGCCGGTGATGGCGATGCCCACTTGAGTGAGCGCCTGCCGGAGCGCGCGGGCGGTGTACAGATTGGGATCCGGCAGCGCGAACGACTCCTTCGAGGGCGGATGATCCAGGGCGGCCGTGCCCTCGGCCCAGACCTGGAGGGTGCCAGGCACCCGGTAGAACCGGTCGCCGATGTCGGAGACACCGCCCACCGGCACCGTCAGCGTCCGGTTCTCGAACGTCACGTCTCCGAAGTCGGGCGACATGGTGATCATCGCCGGCGTGCCCGCCGCGGGGCCCGGCTGCCAGGTGAAATCGACGCTGTTGTCGTTGAAGGCGAGCGCGGACACCGGTGCGGCGTACCACCAGTTGAGATCGAACACTTCCCAATTGGAGTTGACCGTGCCGGGCTCGAAGTAGCTCCCGTCGCCCACGATGTCGCCGTGGATCTCCCGCACGCCGCGCGCGCGGAGCGTCTCCGCGAGCTGGGCGAGACGGGTGAGCGCGTTGCTCTCGCAGGCGCCGGCGCGCGTCGTGTCGACCGCGTAGCAGCGGCGGCTCATGGTCGGGTCGCCCCGCCCGTAGAGGATCAGGTCGCCCTGGAGGACGCCGCCGCTCAGGGTGCCGGCCGCATAGACGCTGGTGCGCACCGTCCAGTCGGGCGGCAGGAGCGCCGATGCGACGGCGGCCACGACGATCTTGGTGTTGCTGGCCGGGGTGAAGAGGCTCCGCTCGTTGCGGCCGAAGAGCAGGTGACCTCCCTGGTCCACCACCGCGACACCCCAGAGCTGCCGGTCGAACGGCGGCCGGTCGAGCCGGGTGTCGAGGCGCTTGGCCAGGGATTGGGCGTGGGCAAGGGCGGGGGAGAGGAGCGTCGCCACCAGCGGAACTGTCATCCCGAGGAGCGCAGCGACGAGGGATCTTGTTCGGACATGTCGGACCGCCGCGAGGGTCCGGGTCCATCCGGGCATAGATCACGTCCCTTGGCAAGCCCACGTTGACATGAAGGCGTAAGGTGGTCAAACTACCGGGCTTACAGCATGTCGTCAATTGTGGCTCCCCCATCCGCCCCCCGCTGCCCGGCCGAGGCGCTCCAATGAGGGGAGCCGCCCCGGTGGCTCTCGCATTGTCACTCGTCCTGCTCGCTCTCGTGGCCCCGCCGGCGGCAGCGCAGGACCAGCCCCGGGTGGTCCGCCAGCTCGCGTTCGAAGGCAATACCGCCGTCGCCGACGAGGTGCTGGCGAACGGCATCGCGACGACCAACTCCAGCTGGTTCGCCCGCAGCTTCCTCTTCCGCTGGCTCGGCCTGGGCGAGAAGCGCTACTTCGACGAGCAGGAGTTCCGCCGGGACGTGGTCCGGCTCGAGGTGCTCTACCGGCGCAGCGGCTATCCTCACGTCCAGATCGACACCGCGGTGCGACGGACCTCGGAGAACGTCTTCATTACCTTCCGGATCAAGGAGGGCGAGCCGACCCGGGTCACCGCGTTTTCGGTGACCGGCCTCGATTCCCTGCCGGCCAAGGTCCACCAGGAAACCTTGATCGACCTTCCGCTCCGGCAGGGCGATCCGTTCAACCGGTTCCGCATGCAGTCGGCCTCGGACACGCTCACCCGGCGGCTCAAGGACCGGGGGTACCCCTCCGCCAGGGTCTTCTCCAGCTTCGAGACCAATAAGCAGACCGACACCGCGGCCGTGACGCTCGACGTGGTCCCCGGCACCCGCGCCGTAGTCGGCCGGGTGGACGTGATCGGCACCAAACGGGTCGAGCCCGCGGTGGTGCGGCGGCTGCTCATCTCCCGGCCCGGCCGGCTCTATTCCCAGGAGGAACTGCTCCAGAGCCAGCGCAATCTGTACCAGTCGGATCTCTTTCGCTTCGCCACCGTCAACATCGACTCCACGGCGTTCGTGCCCGGGGCCGACTCGGTTCCCATCTCGGTGAGCGTGAACGAGAGTAAGCGCCGGCGCATCCGCAGCGGCATCGGGTTCGGTACCGAGGACTGCTTCCGCAGCTCGGCCGGCTGGACCTCGAGGAATTTTCTGGGGAGCGCCGGCCGCGTGCTCGATCTGACCGGAAGGCTCTCCAAGGTGGGCGTGGCACAACCGTTCGATTGGGGCCTGGCCAATTCACCCCTCTGCAGCGCGTCCAAGGACGACACGGTCGGCTCCTCCAAGCTGAACTTCAGCCTGGGCGCGGCCATCAAGCGCCCGGCGTTTCTTTCGCCCAACAATACCATCTCGGTCTCCCTGTTCACTGAGCGCCGCTCGGAGTTCAAGGTGTACCTGCGGCAGGAGACCGGGACCACGGTCACCCTTCGCCGGGAGACACCGAGGCGGCGGATTCCGCTCTCGCTGGCGTACACGCTGTCCTACGGTCATACCGAGGCCACGGCGGTGAGCTTCTGCGCCTCGTTCAACGCGTGTACGCCCGACGTGGTGGCACTGTTGCGGCAGAATCGGGTGCTCGCCACCCTGACGGCGAGCGGAACCTTGCCCCGGGTCAACAATCCGATCGATCCGTCGCGCGGCTCGCTGGCCTCGCTCGAGATCACCGAAAGCGCCAAGTACCTCGGCTCCTCGTCCTTCGAGCAGTTCATCCGCGGGGTAGGCGACTACTCCTGGTACCGGCCGCTCGGGCGTGACGTGGTGATCAGCTGGCGGATTCGGGGAGGGATCATCTTCGCTCCATCGGTGGACGTGGCCACGCAGAGGGGCAACTTCATCCCGCCGGAGCAGCGGTTCTATGCGGGCGGCCCGAACGACGTGCGCGGCTTCGACCGCAACGAGCTGGGCCCGGTGGTCTACGTGGTGCCCAAGAGCCACGTGGATTCGACCTTGGCGAACCCGGTCAAGCCAAAGCCGCTCGATCCCGACTCGGTGCAGGTGGCGGCCACCGGCGGGAACACCTTGGCGGTCGCCAACGTCGAGCTCCGGGTGCCCTCGCCGGTCTTCCGGTCCCGGCTCCGCCTCGCCGCCTACGTCGATGCCGGCGGGGTCTGGCAGCGGAACGAGCCCAACTCTCCGGCCGTGATCCGGGTGACACCGGGCGTGGGACTCCGCTTATCCACGCCGCTCGGACCCGCGCGGCTCGACGTGGCGTACAACCCGTACAAGCTGCAGGCCGGGACCCTCTTCCAGTTCGACACCACAGGAGTGCTCACCCCGGTGCCCGGACAGGACTCCTACGTGCTCGCGCGCAAGAGCAAGTTCACCCTGCACGTCGCGGTGGGGCAGGCGTTCTGATGCGGCCACGGCTGGCGCGCTTCCTCTTCGTCACCCTGCTTGGCTCGCTGGCCATGGTGCTGGGCGTAGTCAGCTCCATGACGCTCACTCCTCCCGGCCGGAACCTCCTGGCCCGCACCGTGACCGAGGGGCTCGGCCGCATCCTGCTGGGCCGGGTGAAGGTGGGCGCCATCTCGGGCTCATTCCTCTACGACCTCACGCTGGAGAACCTGGTGGTGCGGGACACCAGCGGTGCGCTGCTGGCCGATCTCCCGCGGGTGCGGGTGACCTACCGGCTGCCCAACTTCCTGGCCAAGCAGGTGGTGTTGAGCGGGGTCCAGCTCGAGCGTCCGACCATCCAGCTCATCAAGCACCGGAACGGGCGGTTGAACCTCGAGGAGGTGCTCCGGCTGGGGACGGGGAAGAAGGGTGGCACCTCGCCGCTGATCGACTTCTACAACGTGAGGGTGCACGACGGCGCGCTCTGCATCGCGCTGCCCTGGAACCCCGACAAGTCGCTCACCAGGCAGGAGGCGCGCGACTCCGCGCTCGCCGCCGAGCGGGCCAAGCCTGGCCGCGTCATCGAGGCGAGCCCGGAAGGGCTCCGGAAGGTGATCCTGTTCTCCGAGCTCACCACCCGCATGGCGCGGCTCCGGATCTCCACGCCGGACCACCTGCCGTTCACCGTGGACCTCGACTCGCTGGCCACCCGGGTCAGCGATCCCGCCGTCACGGTGCGCGATGCCGTCGGACGGATCCGCCTCCACGCCGACAGCGCCGTCTTCGGCTTCTCCCGGGCCGCCCTTCCCGACACCCGGGTCTCCGGCGGCGGGGCCGTCACCTGGCCGCGCGACACGGTGCTCTTCGACTTCCAGGCCACCGCGGCCCACGTGAACCTGGAGGATCTGCTCTGGGTCTCGCCGCACTTCCCCGCGATGACCGGCTCCGGGGTACTGGCCGCGAAATCGGAGACCGGCGCCCGCACCGCCTACGATATCCGCGAGCTGCATCTGCGTGGCGGCAATCAGCGGGTCGACGGCGAGCTGGTGGCGATCACCGACAAGAAGCGCGGACTCGGCGTGCGCGACATGCGCGTGAGCCTGCACGATCTCGACCTCGACGCGGTGCGCCCCTATCTGGACACCCTCCCGTTCTACGGCACCATCACCGGCACCCTGGCCGGCGCCGGCTTCCTCGACGCGATGGACCTGACGCTCGGCTGGGCCTTCACCGATGCCGCGGTGAACGGGCATCCCCTGAGCACCCTCGCGGGCGACGGAATCGTCGGTGCCATTCGCGATAGCGGGCTCACCTTCACCGACTTCCACCTCCGCCGCTCGGACATCGATCTCCACACCATCCGGCGAGTGGCCCCCGCCGTGATTCTCGAAGGCCGGCTGGCCGCGGCGGGCACGCTCGACGGACCGCTCAAGAACGTGACCTTCGTCGGCACCGCCCGGCAGCAGGACGCTGGCCGGCCGGCCAGTCAGGCCACCGGCACGGTGCACCTGGATACTCGCTTCGACACCCTGGGTCTCGCCACCGACGTCACGCTGGAGCCACTTTCCTTCGAGGGGATCCGACGGGCTTTCCCCTCGCTCAAGTCCCAGGGCGAGCTCCGCGGCCGGTTCCAGAGCGAGGGCACCCTCTCCCGGCTGCAGGTGAACAGCACGCTCTCCGGGGACATCGGCACGGTGAGCGCGGGCGGGCTGGTGACCCTGCTGCCCCCCAGGTGGGGCGCCGAGCAGCTGCTGCTCCGCTTCTCCCGGCTCGACCTCGAGGCCCTCACCGGGCGAAAGCTGCCCACCGCGCTGGCGGGTGAGCTTCGGGTGACCGGCAGCATCGACACCCTCCGCGCCCCCGAGGCCGATCTCCAGCTCGCGCTCACCCGGAGCCGGGTGCGCGAATGGGACCTCGATAGTCTCTTCGGCCGTGGCTCGGTCCACGACAGCGTCATCCAGCTCGACACCGCATACGCCGAGTGGAAGGGTGCCCGGGCCGCGGGCGGTGGAACGCTGGGCTGGCACGCGCCTCATGGGGGGCGGATGAGCTTCTCGCTGGTGGCCGATAGCCTGATCGGGTTCGACTCCCTCCTGCTCGCGTCCACCGGCCAGAAGCGGGATACCAGCGCCGATGCCCGTCCGCTGACCGGAGCGGCGGAGGGCACCGCGCGGCTGGCGGGAAGCCTGGATTCGCTGGAGACCGCGACCGAGCTCACCCTGCGCGGACTGGAATGGCAGCGGATCCGCGCGCCCGAGATCTCCGGCCGCTTCACCTGGCTCGGAGGGCACCGGCCCCGCGTCACCGCCTCGGTGACGACCGACTCGATGACCGTGCAGCGGTGGGTGCTGCGCCGGCTGTCGGCGAGCGCCGGCGGGTTCGCGGACTCGGTCGGCTGGAGCGCCGGCTCCTCCGTGGGTGACGCGTCGCGCTTCGACGGGACCGGCCAATGGTTCCAGAAGGACGACACCTGGCTCCTCGCCGTCGACACCCTGCTCGCCGGTCTGGCCGTCCACCGCTATCGCCTGGAAGAGCCCGTGATCGTGACGCTCGCCGACTCGGCGCCGTCGGTGAGCCCGCTCGCTCTGATCGCCACCGACGGCTCGGGCAGCGTTCGCGCGGCGGGCAAGGTCCCCGGCTCCCAAGCCGGAGCGCTCACGCTCGAGGTGTTGGGCGTCGATCTGCACGACGCCTATGGCCTGCTTCAACGCGACACCACCGGCCTCGGTGGGGAGATCGGCCTCGATCTGCAGGTGGGCGGCACGGCCAAGGCGCCGACGCTCCGCGGCACCGCGCGGGTGGCGGATGCGAGGTTCGGTGACTTCCAGGCGCCGCTGGCGGAGGCGGTGCTGAACTACCAGGAGCGCCGGCTCGACGCCAATCTCGATCTCTGGCGCACCGGGGAGGACATTCTGCAGGTCGAGGCGCACCTGCCGCTCGATCTCGCGCTGCAAGGAGCGGAGAAGCGGCAGCTCGAGGGTCCCCTCTCGGTCCGTGCCCATGCCGACAGCGTGGACCTGGGATTGCTTGGGGCACTGACGCCAGCGGTCAACCGCGTTGAAGGCACCCTCGCGGCCGATGTGCAGGTGGAAGGCACCTGGGCCAACCCCCAACTGACCGGGTCGGTCGCGGTGCGGAACGGCGCGATGGTCGTGCGACCGTTGGGGGTCCGCTTCGGCACGGTGCGTGGCCGGGCCGTGCTGAACGGCGACTCGCTGCGACTGCAGGACGTATTGCTGAAGAGCGGTGAAGGGCAGCTCGCCATCGCTGGCTCCATCCGGCTGGAGAACCTCTCCCGCCCGGTGCTCGACCTCGCCTTCCGGGCCGATCAGTTCCGCGCCCTCGACGTCCGCAACTTTCTGTCGCTCACCGCCACCGGCGACCTGCAGCTCAAGGGGCCGGTGTACCAGGCCACGCTCACCGGCGGCCTCACGGCCAACAGCGGGGTGCTCTATTTCGCCGACCTGGTCAACAAGCGTATCGTGGATCTTGAGGACCCGGCCTACGCCGATCTGGTGGACAGCACCTTGATCCGGAAGGAGAACCTCGGGTCCAAGTTTCAGAATCGTTTTCTCGACTCGCTCCGGATCGACGACCTCCGGCTGGAGATGGGCTCCGACGTCTGGCTCCGCTCGGCCGAGGCGAACATTCAGCTCGAGGGGCGGGTCCGGGCCAGCAAGGTGCGCCAGGAGTACCAGCCGACCGGGACGCTCAACGCGCCCCGCGGCAGCTACACTCTCAAGATCGGGCCGGTGACGCGCGACTTCACGGTGACTCGGGGCCAGGTCGATTACCAGGGCAACCTGAATGCCCAGCTCAACATTCAGGCGCAGCACACGGTGCGTCCGGTCCGGGGCGATGAGGTGCCGGTGATCGCCAACATCACCGGGACGCTCTACGCGCCCAAGCTCTCCCTCGCGAGTACCTTCCGGCCGCCGATCTCGGAGACCGACCTGGTCTCCTACCTGATCACCGGATATCCTGCCAACGAGGCGGCTCTCCTGGGCAAGAGCGGCCTGGTCACGACCGGGCTCTCCTACTTCTCCAGCGCGCTGTCCAGCGAGCTCGAGCGGGCGCTGATCCAGGACATCGGCATCCCCATCGACCTGATCGAGATCCGCCCGGGCGTGTCCAGCCCCACTGGGGCCACGTTCACTCAGCTCGCGGCCGGATGGCAGATCGGGAAGAAGACCTTCCTGACCTTCAACGCGGGCTTCTGTCCGGACTTCAGCCAGTTGAGTACCAAGAATCTCGGCGCCGGTCTGGAGTTCCGTTTCAGCCACGAGTGGAAGTTCCAGAGCACGGTCGAGCCGACCATCCAGTCGTGCCGGCCGGGCGGGCTCACCCAGCCCAACGTGAATACCCCATACCAGGTCGGCCTGGACATTCTCTGGGAGCGGGAGTTCTAGAGTGGCGCGCGCGCTACTGATCACCAACCCCGCCGCCGCGCGCACTCGCCGCGCCGCGGTGGAGGCGATCATGCGGACGCTTCGCTCGGCCGGCTGGAGCGTGGAAGTGCTCGCCACCGGCGGGCCGGGCGACGCGAAGAGCCTGGCGGAGTACGGGGTGAGCTCCGGGGCCGACGTCGTTGCCGTGTTCGGCGGCGATGGGACCACCATGCAGGCCGCGGCGGCGCTGGTCGGTACCGAGGTCGCGCTGGGGGTGATCCCGGGCGGCACCGGCAACCTCCTCGCCGGCAATCTGCGCATCCCCGCCTCGCCCGCGCGCGCGGCGCGCGCGCTCATCGCAGGACGGTCCCGGCTCTTCGACCTGGGCCGCATGGAGCGGCCGGGGGAGGTGCAGTACTTCGCGGTGGCGTGCGGCGCCGGATACGATGCCCGGGTCATGGCCGGCACCCTCTCCAAGCACAAGCAGCGCTGGGGGATGGCGGCCTACGTCGCGACCACGCTCAGGCTGATCAGCGAGATCCGCAGCACCGCGCACGTCATCACGGTCGACGGCGTGGAGTACGATGCCAATGCCGCCATGGTCCTGGTCGCCAACTGCGGTGAGGTCATTCCGCCCTATGTGCGGCTGGGCGCGGGCATTACCCCGGATGACGGGCTGCTCGATGTGGTCGTGGTGCGGGCCAACAGTCTGGGCCAGAGCGTCCGGGCCATCTGGGACCTGCTCCGGGTCTCACCCGCGCTGGAGGACGAGGACACCTTCGTCGGCTACGCGCGGGGCCGGGAGATCCGGGTGGAGAGCCATCCGGTGCAGCCGGTCCAGCTCGATGGCGAGCCGGGGGGGGAGACCCCCTTCGTGGCCCGAGTGGTGCCCGGGGCCATTCGCATCCTGGTACCGGGTCCCGCGTGAGGCATGGCGCGGACGCGCAGACTGACTAATTTTTGGGGGCCCCGCTTCGCACGCCGTTTCAGTCCCACCAGAGGTGTTCTCCATGGCAGGTTCAGTTCTGCTCATCGATGATGATGTCGACGTACTGCGCGGTATCGGGAACTACTTCGAGCGGCTGGGCTACGAGGTCACCAGGGAGCTGAGCGGTGAAGCCGGCATGGCGACCTTCGACCGGCTGCGTCCCGAGGTGGTCATTCTCGACCTCGGGCTGCCTGGTATGGACGGCATGGAAGTGCTGGAGAACATGCGGCAGCGGGACGCCGCGGTGATCCTCCTGACCGGACAGGGCGACGTGGCCACGGCGGTGCGCGCCATGCAGCTCGGCGCGGAGAACTTCCTCACCAAGCCGGTGGACATGGAGCACCTGGCGGCGGCCACGGCCCGGGTGGCCGATAAGGCCCGTCTCCGCCGGGTCAACGAGGCGCTCCTCGTGCAGAGCGCCCCGGGGCACGGGCTCGACTCCCTGGGGACCTCCTCCGGCATGCAGGACTTCGCCCACCAGGTGGCGCTGCTGGCCCAGAGCGAGCGGACCACGGTGCTCCTCACCGGTGAGAGCGGGACGGGCAAGGGATGGGTCGCGCGCATGATGCACGACCTGAGTCCTCGCGCGCGGGCTCCCTTCGTGGAAGTGAACTGTGCCGGGCTCAACGCCACCTTTCTCGATTCCGAGCTCTTCGGCCACGAGAAGGGCGCCTTCACCGACGCGAAGGACCGGAAGCAGGGGCTGTTCGAGATCGCCGATCACGGCACCATTTTTCTCGACGAGATCGGCGACCTGGCCCCCGAGCTTCAGCCCAAGCTGCTCAAGGTGCTCGAGACCAAGACCTTCCGCCGCCTGGGCGGGACCCGCGAGATCACGGTCGACGTCCGGCTGGTTGCCGCGACGAACAAGGAGCTCCAGGGCGAGGTGGAACAGGGCAACTTCCGGGAAGACCTGTACTACCGGCTCAGCGTCATGCCGCTCATGCTGCCCGCCGTGCGCGACCGCTCCCGGGAAGACCGCCTGGCGCTCATCACCCGCCTCATGACCGACCTTCGCTCCGAGCTCCCCGACGGCCCGCCGACCCTGTCCAGTGAAGTGCTGGAGCGGCTGCTGCTGTACGCCTGGCCCGGCAACGTGCGCGAGATGCGCAATGTGCTCGAGCGCGCGCTGATCCTCGGCCGCGGCGCGCCCGCGGTGAGCGTGGAGCACCTGCCCGGTGAGTTCCGCGCGCGGCCCGGGATCGGCGACCGGCGGCACACGCCCCTGAGCCTGGAGGATCTCGAGCGCCAGCACATCGAGCGCACTCTCAAGCACCACACCGGCAACCGCACCCGCGCGGCGATCGAGCTGGGGATCTCCCGCGCCACGCTGATCAACAAGATCAAGCGCTACAACCTCACCTCCTGAGCCCGCATGGCCGAAACCCATGAGCACGACGGCATGGCCTGCCGCGCCTGCGGCCGCGAAGAGCGGGCCTCGGAAGGCTATCCGTGCGACATGTGCGGGACCTTCATCTGTCTCATCTGCTCCTTCCGAGGCGTCACCCGCTGCCGCGAGTGCGCCGCCAAAGCCGGCAGCGGATCCCCGCCCAAGGCCTGAGCCTCGCTCGGGCTTCCTCTCGTGACCACCGACGTCATCGCGCGCGCCCCGGTCGCCCCGCTGTGCGCCCAGCCGAGCCTCCGGGCGGAGCAGGTGAGCCAACTGGTGCTGGGCGAAGGCGCCGAGCTGATCGAGACCGCGGGCGACTGGCGCCGGGTGCGCACCTACGCGGATACCTACGAGGGCTGGGTCCACTCGGGCTACGTGGCCGAGGTGGACCGACCCGAGGCGGACGCGTGGCAGCGCGAGGCCGGCGGCTGGAGTCTCGGCGCGACCGTTCAGGTGGGCCGCCATCGAGTCCGGCTTCCGCTCCGCGCCCGGCTGGCGCTGGACCAGGACGTGGTCCGGCTGCCCGACGGGCGGCGCGGCCATGTCACCGATGGGGCGATTCCCGCGGCCGGTGCGCTCGCGCTCGAGGCGCGGGCCAAGGCGCCCGAGCGATGGGCGCTCGAGCACTTCGCCGGTGCCTCCTACATGTGGGGCGGGGTGACGCCCTGGGGCGTGGACTGCTCCGGACTGGTGCAGACCACGTTCGCCGCCCGGGGATTGAGTGTGCCGCGTGACTCCTCGCAGCAGATCGAGTGCGGCGAGCTCGTGCCGATCGACCAGCCCCGGCCGGGCGATCTGCTCTTCTTCCGGGGCGAGGCGGAGGGCAGCATCACCCATGTCGCCTTCGTCGGCGAGGCGGACACGCTGGTGCACTCGACTGTGGCCTGCGGCGGAGTGCTCCAGGAGTCATGGCTCCCCGGCGCCAGGGCGGCCTCGCTTCGAGCCCGCCTGGTGGCCGTGCGGAGGCTGGAGCAGCGGTGAAGCGGAAGCTGGTGCTCTTTGACGTGGACGGCACCATCCTGCTCACGGCCGGCGCGGGTCGCCGGGCCATCTTCGCCGCGCTGGCCGAGGAGGTGGCGGACGTCACCGCGCTGAGCGAGATCCGCTTCGACGGGAAGACCGACCCGGAGATCGTCGCCGAGCTCCTGGCCGCGGCCGGGCAACCCGAGCCGAGGGAATCGCCACGGGTGCGTCGGCTGTGCGAGCGGTACGTGAGCCACCTTGCCCGGGAGCTCGGGCTGCCGACGGCCCGCACCACCGTGATGCCCGGCGTGCTTCCGCTTCTCGATCGGCTGGAGGGGGAGACCACCGCCGTGCTCGGCCTGCTGACCGGAAACGTGGCTCCGGGCGCGGCGCTGAAGCTGCGCTCGGGCGGGATCGATCCTGACCGGTTCGCGGTCGGTGCCTACGGCTCGGATGCCGCGTACCGTCACGAGCTGCCTCCGATCGCGACGCGGCGGGCCCAGCCGATCTTCGGCCGGGTGCCGAGCGGCACCGACGTGGTGATCATCGGCGACACGCCGGCGGATATCGGGTGCGGCGCCGGCATCGCCGCGCGCGCGGTGGCGGTGGCGACCGGCTCCTTCTCCGTGGCGGAGCTCGCCGCGTGCGGTCCCCATGCGACGTTCGAGGACCTCTCCGACACCGATCGGGTCCTGGAGGCGATCCTCGGATGACCTGGTCCGTGCCCGAGCTCGGACCTTCCCTCGGCCGGCTGGGCGATCCCGCGCTCATCGACTCGCGCAGTCCGCTGGGTGTGACCCTCGACGATGTCCGGCTGGATCTGGTGACCGGGGTCTTCGATCTCGCGGGCGCGGGTCGCGCCTTCGCCACGGCGGGAGATCGCGACCGCGCCGTGGCTTCGCTGGGCCGGGCGGCCTGGCTGCAACTGTGGGAGCGCGCGGTCGACACCGCCGCGAGCCGGATCAGCGGGGCCGTCAACGCGCATTTCGGCGAGGCCGCGGGAGAATCGCGTTTTCCTCCCCGCCGGCTCCGTGCCCTCCTGCTCACCGACGACGATACCCGCGCCATCGCGGCTCGCCTGGGCAGCGGCGGAGCGCCGTTCGTGACGGCGCTGGACGCGCTGGAGCAGTCCGCCCGCTCGACCGATTGGCAGTCATCATTGACGGCGGTCAGCCGGCGGCTGGAATCCGCCTGGCGCGCGCTGGAAGCGGCGGCGGCGGCGGAGCAGCAACGCTGGCACGCGGAGATCGAGCTGGTACGCTCGTGGCGGCGCTCCACATGGCCGATCTGGAGTCTCACCGGCGTGATCTTCGCCGGCGTCACCTACCTCGGGCTGGTCCTCGGCGGGTACATCACGGTGCCGGTGGTGCTGCGAGGCTTTGCCGCCTTCTGGTGGAGCTGGCCATGACCGTGCTCGGCGTCGGAGTGGATCTGGTGGATCTCGCGCGCATCGTCCGCCTGCTGGAGCAGAAGGGCGAACGGGCGATGACTCGATTCTTCACCGACGAGGAGCGGGCGTATCTAGCCACCCGACCCAATCCTACTGGCCATGCCGCGGCCCGGATCGCCGCCAAGGAGGCCGTGTACAAGGCGCTCCAGGCGCTGCCGGGTGCACGCGGGGTGGGCTGGCGCGAGATCGAGGTCACCCGCGATGACGACGGCCGCCCGGCCATTCGCCTTCACGGTCTT
>JBJMOX010000189.1:0-4979 GCA_045803515.1 Gemmatimonadales bacterium | reverse complement strand
GTGGCGATGCTCAACGCGCGCTGGCCGCAGGCGGGGCAGGCCCGGTAGTTCTTTGCCATACCCTGTGAAGATGCTGTGGGGTACGCCGGCCGGCCAGGCGCCAAGCTGAGTAGGCGGGAAGGACGGGAAGGACGGGAAGGACGGGAAGGACGGGAAGGACGGGAAGGACGGGAAGGACGGGAAGGACGGGAAGGACGGGAAGGACGGGAAGGTGGGCTGTCATCCCGAGGAGCGCCAGCGACGAGGGATCTTGCCCGCGAACCCCGACACTCGCCGCCGAGTTCCGATCCTGCAGAGAAGATCCCTCGCTCCGCTCGGGATGACAGTTCCGCTCGCGATGACAGCTCCGCTCGCGATGACGATTCCGCTCGGGATGACAGCTCCGCTCGGGATGACAGTTCCGTCCCCCGCCCCACTGTCGCCCTCTTCCGCGGCTGCGTGATGGACACGCTGTTCGCCCACGTCCACGCCGCCACCCGCCGTACCCTCGAGGCCAACGGCTACACCGTGCTCGACGTCACCGGCCAGGTCTGCTGCGGCGCCCTGCACGAGCACGCCGGAGCCCGCGCCGCCGCCGAGGCGCTGGCCGCGGAGAATCTCCGCGCCTTTGGCGAGAGCGCCGACTTCATCGTGGTGAACAGCGCCGGCTGCGGCGCGCTGCTCAAGGACTACGGCCACCTGCTCGGCAGCGATGCGGCCGCCGCATTCGGAGCCAGGGTGCGCGATGTCGCCGAGCTGCTCGCGGCGGCCGGTCCGCGCCCGGGCGCTCCGCTCGAGCTCGAGGTGGCGTACGATGCGCCCTGTCACCTGCAGCACGCGCAACGGGTGCAGGACGCTCCACTCGCTGTCCTCGCCGCCGTCCCCGGGCTCAGCCTCCGGTTGCTCCCCGGATCCGATCGCTGCTGCGGCAGCGCCGGGATCTACGCCGTGCTCCGCCCCGACATGGCGCGCGCGGTGCTGGACGCCAAGATCGAGAGCCTCGCTTCCGCGGAGCCGATACCGCAGGTGGTGGCCACCGGAAATCCGGGCTGCCTCATGCAGATCGGCGCCGGACTCAGGGCGGCAGCGCTGCCGATCGGCGTGGCGCACCCGGTGGAGCTGCTGGACGAGAGTTATCGCCGGGCAGGCATGTACGGCTGAGCCCAACCACGTTATTCCTTCGTCGCATGACCGCAGGGATCATCTTCGATTTCAACGGTGTCATCATCGACGACGAACCGCAGCACTGCGACGCGCTCATTGCGACGCTGGCGGAGTACGGCCAGGCGCTCGACCGGGAGACGTACAACCGCGAGTACCTGGGCTTCGACGACCGCGAGTGCTTCCGCTACAGCTTCGGCCGGCTGGGACGCTCGGTGGACGATGCCTCGCTGCAGGAGGCAATCGAGCGGAAGAACGCCCGCTACGAGCTCGCCATCCGGGGGGAGCTGCGGCTGGTGCCGGGCGCCGCCGAATTCATCGAGAGCGCGGCACTGGACGGCTTTCAGCTCGCGATCGTCTCCGGGGCGCTCCGGCGGGAGATCGAGATGGTGCTCGACCTCACCGGACTCCGGCCCCACTTCGCCGAGATCGTCGCGGCGGAGGACGTGCGCGCCTGCAAGCCCGACCCCGAGGGGTTGAACCGGGCCCGCGCGGCGCTGGCGCTGGCACCGCGACGGGTGGTCGTAGTGGAGGACTCGTTGCCGGGGCTGGCAGCCGCGCGCGCGGCGGGACTCCGCTGCGCCATGCTCTCCACCTCCCATCCCGAGGACGCCATCGTGGGTGCGGATCTCATCTGGCGCGATTTCGTCGGCCACGAGCCGGCCCAGCTGCCGTGGGGCCATGGCTGAGCTGGACCTGACGCTCGATCGCGCGCGGCTCGAGAGCGTGCGGCACGGTGCTACGGTGGTCACCACCGAGTCCGCCGTCTTCCGGATCAGCGGCCCGGGCGCGCTGACCTGTCTCCAGGGCCTCCTCACCAACGATCTGGAGAAGCCGGGGGACCACAGCCTGGTCTACGGGGCGCTGCTCACCCCCAAGGGCATGATCGTGGTGGACACCTGGGTGCTGCGCCAGCCGGAGGCGCTGACCCTGATCGTGTCGCCCCGGGGGCGTGAGGCGGCCCTGGAGCTGTTCCAGCGCTCCTTGCCGCCGCGGCTCGCGCGAGTCACCGATCTCACCGGACAGGCCCGGGTGCTCTGGCTGCTTGGCGAGCACGGCTTCCAGGTGCTGGCCAAATCGGGGGCCGGGATGCCCGAGGGCGCGGGTCGGGTGACGAACGTCGGCAGCGACCTGAGCCCGGTGGCGGTGGCGCTGGCGCCGGAGTCGGCGCCGTTCGTCGGGCTCGCCGTCGGGCTCGCGCCCGCGGTCGAGGCGCTGGCGGCGCAGCTCCAGGCGGCGTGCGCGGTGCCCGGCGACCAGCGCGACCTGGAAGTCGCCCGGGTGCTCGGCGGCTGGCCCGCGCTCGGCGCGGAGATCGACGAGCGGACCCTGCCGCAGGAGGTGCGCTACGACGAGATCGGGGGCGTCTCCTACACCAAGGGCTGCTATACCGGCCAGGAGACCGTCGCCCGGCTGCACTTCCGGGGTCACACCAACCGGGAGCTCAAGGGACTGCGCTGGACCAGCGTCGAGCCGCTCGACGGCCGGAGCGTCACCACCGATCAGAAGGAAGTGGGCACGGTGCGCTCCACGCTGGCGCTGGAGGATCGGATGCTGGGGCTGGCAATCGTGCGGCGGGAGATCACACCGGGCGACGTGGTGCTGGCGGGCGGCCGGCAGGCCCGGGTGGTGGGGCTGCCCTTCGGAGCGGAGGACCTGGATGGATAGCAATCGGCCCCGGGCAGCTGCCCGGGGCCAGACGCGACAGTGAGACGGGGAGCTTACTTCTTGGTGGTGTCCCGGGCCATGGTGGAGTCGGACATCGGCGCTGCGCTGTCGTGGGACATGCCGGCCATGCCGGTATCAGCGGGGGTGGCCATGCCGGCGGTGTCGGTCGCTCCGCCCGCGGTCTTCTTCTCGCCACACCCGGCCAGCACGACGAGGGCCGCCGCCATCAAAAGAGTCTTCTTCATGGTCGCTCCTGAATGGAATAAGTGGGCCAACAAGGTCCGCTTGAGTTCGCAATCACCGTCGCCGGGCTACGGGGGCGAAACTAAGCCCCGAAAGCGCTTTGTCAAGCCGAGTCGCCCATTCCTGCCGTAGAAGTCCTTGGTAACATGAGAGTTGATATGACCGAGCCGCGCACCTTTCGTGAGCTGAAGAACAGTCCCTGGGCCGAGCCGCCGCTCCGTGGGCGCACCGTCCGCGACGAGATCCGGAGCAACCTGCTGCTGCGGCTCGCCTCGGGCGATCCGCTCTTTGCCGGCATCGTGGGCTACGAGGACACGATCCTGCCCCAGATCGTGAACGCGCTCCTGGCGCGGCATCACTTCATCCTGCTGGGACTCCGGGGCCAGGCGAAGAGCCGGATCCTGCGCGAGCTCACCTCGCTGCTGGACGAGCGGATTCCAGTGGTGGCGGGAAGCGAGGTCAACGACGATCCCTTCGCGCCGATCTCCAAGTACGCCCGCGAGCTCCTGGCCGAGTGCGGGGACGCGACGCCAATCGGGTGGCTCACCCGGGAGCAGCGCTACGTCGAGAAGCTGGCGACGCCGGATGTCACCATCGCCGACATCATCGGCGACGTCGATCCGATCAAGGCGGCCCGCGGCGGCCACCTGCTCTCCGACGAGCTCACCATGCATTTCGGGCTCCTGCCCCGCGCCAACCGGGCGATCTTCACCATCAACGAGCTGCCCGACCTGAGCGGCAAGGTCCAGGTGGGCCTGTTCAACATCATGCAGGAGGGCGACGTCCAGATCAAAGGCTATCCGGTGCGGCTGCCGCTGGATGTGCTGCTCGCCTTCACGGCCAACCCGGAGGACTACACGGCGCGGGGCAAGATCATCACCCCGCTCAAGGACCGGATCGGCTCCGAGGTCATTACCCACTATCCCCGGACGGTGCAGCTCGGCATGGAGATCACCGCGCAGGAGGCGTGGACCGTGCGCGGCGGGCGCCCGCTCGACGTGCCGGACTTCGTGCTCGAGCTGATCGAGCGGGTGGCGTTCGAGGCGCGGGAGGACAAGCGGGTGGACAAGCGCTCGGGCGTGAGCCAGCGCTTGCCGATCAGCGTGCTGGAGAACGCCGTCTCCAACGCGGAGCGGCGGACCGCTCTCCTGGGCGAGGACCGGATCGTCCCTCGGGTGAGCGACGTCTATGCCGCGGTGCCGTCGATCACCGGCAAGCTGGAGCTGGAGTACGAGGGCGAGCTGCAGGGCGGCGACGCGATCGCGCGCGAGCTGATCCGGAAGGCGGCGGGCCGGGTGCTGGAGGAGCGGATGGGGGGCGCCGACCTGAGCAAGATCGTCGCCTGGTTCGACCACGGCGGCGCGCTCAAGGTCCCGGGCGACGAGCGCTCCGAGCTTTGCTATCAGGGCTTCGGCGTGGTGCCGGGGCTACTCGACGTCGTGGTGGAGTTCGGGCTTTCCCCCCGTACCGACAAACCCCGCGCCGTGGCCGCCTGCGAGCTGGTGCTGGAAGGCCTGGCCGCCCAGAAGCGCATCAGCCGCAGCGAGGAGCTGGGGTACACCCGGGTGAAGCCGGAGCGGCGGGAGCCGGGGTATGGGAAGGGGGGGATTTCGTTTCAGTAGGAGGCGGGAAGGGCGGGAAGGGCGGGAAGGACGGGAAGGTTCGCGGGGGGCCGTCATCCAGCACGGAGCTGTCATCCCGAGCGGAGCGAGGGATCTTCTCCGCAGGATCGGAACTCGGCTGCGGGTGTCCGGGAGTCGCGGGCAAGCTCCCTCGTCGCTGGCGCTCCTCGGGATGACAGCCCACCTTCCCGTCCTTCCTGTCCTTCCTGTCCTTCCTGTCCTTCCTGTCCTTCCTGTCCTTCCCGTCCTTCCCGTCCATCCCGTCCTTCCCCTCCTTCCCGTCCTTCCCGTCCATCCCGTCCTTCC